>JASJEE010000280.1 GCA_030064835.1 Microcoleaceae cyanobacterium MO_207.B10
AGTAGGAAGTAGGGAGAAATAATTGATATTTTCTATATGATAATTAACTTGATTGTTTATTATTGGAGATGTCTAATACCAAATCAATAAATGTTGGCTACAAATATGATCAATCTTGGGTGTAGGGTGTAGGGTGTGGGGTTTTGGGTGTGCTGAAATCATAGGAAAAACAAATAAAAAGGCTGGTTATCAAAGGGATAAAGTCGAAAAACTTTATTAATTAGTTAAATGATTTACAGAGTATTAATACTAAGGAACTCACTGGTGTTTGTGCTACTTTTTCTGTGACAAATTGACGCGCAGAATGTGAGTTGAAAAATCGCGCTTCACTACTTTTGCTTCGGCATTCTGTTATTTTTCTTAGGGGGAAATTCAGGCATAGTAGATAGTTGGAGCGTTGAATAATTTGGCATATTTTAATAATGATCGCCCTTTCAGTTTAGCGATCATTCTCTTGATTCTAATTTTATTTCCTAACCTGAATGCGTACTGCTATATTATTGATATTTGACTGAAAAATAGATGATTTATGAGATATATCAATTATTTAAGAAGTAATTTTATTGACTATCTTTATTCTTAAAATTATCAGCTTTTGTTAAACGTTGAGAGAGTATCTATAAATAAAAAAATTAAGCCTTGAGCTAGGGTGGGGAACGGCGGGAATAATCTCACACTTATCAAATAATATTTCTCTGACGGCCGTCACCCACCTAATAGTGATTATTTCAGGCATTTTTTATATTTATTTTACAGATACCTTCTGAGTTTTGACATATGGCATAGATTTATTTCTGAAAAAGGGAGTAATTTTACTAGCTATTTGTTTGGTAAATTATAGTCATTCTGAATAAGACTGGGACAAGTGTTTCTTTCCTTGAAAGTGTTTCAGGTAAAAAGTGTTTCATCCTTATTTGAAATGACTATAGCTATTTTAATTAATACGATAATTCCAAGTTTTGATAGCTAAATCAATATACCAACCGAAATTTGTAGGAGTTTGTGTTTTATATGATTCCCACCAAGCTCTATTTTCATCAGTAATAGTTTCTGGTGTCACACCTTTTAAGATATACATTAGTAACCAGAATGCTGGATTATTTTGATATGAATTAACAATTTGCTTTGGTAATTTCTTTTGAGATGTGTTTGCTAACCTTTTCCACTCATCTAGTGATATATAGTTGTCATCGTAGGGAAAAGTGACTTTAGCTAAATATAAATTTGCTCTACTCCATTTTAATGTACCATCTCTATTATAAGCAGCTACTTCTGAATTTATATTGGGTGTATTTTTGTTATTCAAAGTGTCTTTACTTGATACTAACCACTCAACCACAGAATTATTAGACAAAGGATTACTAGAACTTTTTAAAACAAATCCAAATCTTGCTACTGGTGTCTCTAACTTTGTGTCTACAAATGTTGGTAACCACAAAAATAAACATACATCTTTTCCAGGAGTATTAGTAATTTCTGCCAACTTTTTATGATTTTTTCCTTCACCTGTTCCGTACAATACTTTTCTATAGCTCGTGCTAACCATCTCTTTAATTTTTGGTTGAGCAATTAATTGACTTCGTAAAGCTTGAAAATCTGTCTCATATTTTTGGTCGAGTCTATAATAAAATTCCCAAGCAAAAGTTTACCGACTTTTGCTATAAGATTCAGAGTTTAAATTTTTTCCTCGTAAACCAAATATAGGATAAGGAATATCATAAGTTTTTCCTGAAAGATTAAATTGAGCAATATCTTTATTCTGTTTAATATCAATACTAAACTCGCACAAACAAAAATCATTCTCAAACTTAGAAGCTTCCTTATCTGTATAATTATCTTCGTGAAAAGTAGGAGCTATCGCTATTAATTTCACAGGTAACGAATAATCTATTTGTTCTGCAAAAGGCTTTTCTATGAGTAAAGCTTTCCTATACCTAGTTAGCTGAGATATTAAACCCCTATCCTCTTCATTTTTTAACTCAATTATCACAGGTTGTTTAACTGATTGAATAGAGCATAGTAAATCACATCTTTGTGTATTAATAGTATGCTGACGCTTAATCAAAACTAAACCTGGAAAAATCTGGTTAAAATTTTCTTCTATATAATTTTCCAAATCTTCTTCTGACTGAAATTTCATTTTGTCATTGATCAAGACTAAATTACGAGTAGACTTTCCTACCTTCCCATCCCCTTTTTTCTCAGCTTCCCTTAAATGTTTAGCTTTTAAATATGGCATCAACTTATCTATAAAAATCAGAATGCGTAAATTATACTTGCTCATGTTACTTGCTATTTTTGAGACAAATTATCGAATTTACTTAATCCTATAATTCCAAGTTTTAATAGCTAAATCAATATACCAGCCTAAATTTTTAGGGGTATTATTTTTATACGAATTCCAAGAATCTCTATCTTCATCACTCATAGCATCTGGTGTCATACCCATTAACAGATAAGTTAGCAAAGAAAATCTATTATAGGAACCTACTGAAGCAAAATGTAAATATTGATTAGGTTTGCACCATTTTGCCATTCCATTTCTATTAAATGAAAGTTCTTTATATTTCAAATTAACAGTACCTTTTGTACAAACTATCCATTCTACTTGAGAATCATCAGATAATGAATTTTCATTTGCAGCTAAAACAAATCCAAATCTTGTAACTGGTACTTTAATATTAGTTCTGACTGCTGTTGGCAACCACAGAAATAAATTAACTTCATTACCAGTATTAGTTATTTCTGCAAGTTTTTTATGAGTCTTGCCATCCCCTGTACCATATAATATTTTTCTGTAGCTGCCACTTACCATTTCTTTGACTTTTGGTTGGCATAAAAATTTTAACCTTAACTTGACAAAATCTTCACGAAATTTTATGTCTAATCTAGATACAAAGTTATCTGTAAAAGCAGGTAAGCTACCGTAGTTTAACTCAGTATTTAATACTTCTCCTGGCAAACCCAATATTGGGTAATCAATATGATATTTTTGACCACAAAATTTAAACCTTCCTTCCCCTTTTTCGTTTTCAATACTAAACTCCCACAAACAAAAATCATCCTCAAACTTAGAACCTTCCTTATCTGTATAATTATCCTCATGGAAAGTAGGAGCGATCGCTATTAATTTTACAGGTAATGAATAATCTATTTCCTCTGCAAAAGGCTTTTCTATAAGTAAAGCTTTCCTATACCGAGTTAGCTGAGATATTAAACCTCTATCTTCTTCATTTTTCAACTCAATTATGACAGGTTGCTTTGATAATTTACTTCTACATAATAAATCGCATCGTTGTCTATTAATAGTAGACTGTCGTTTAACTAAATATAAGTCAGGAAAGAGTTTCTCAAAATTATCTTCTATATAATCTTCCAAGTTTTCTTCTGACTGAAATCTTATTTCTCCTCCTACATATAATAGCTGACGATTTTCTTTTCTTATTTTATCGTCCCACTTTTTCCCTGATGTTGTTAAATCTTCTCTTTTGAGATATGGCATAAATTGACTTATAACTAAATTCAACTAGATATGATATCAAATTTGAATTAATTAGATTTTCCCACAGTTATTACTTAACAGGAAACATGAAAAACACTAGAATTTTCATCCTCAGCAGCACCCAAAAAAACAGAGAAGAGGGTAAGGATTGCAGGGAAAGAATAAAAGTGATAAGATGAATATAGTGGGAGTCGTTCGCCCATACACATGATTTTTTATTCAACTAAGGCCACCAAAAGAAAAGGGTGCTTCACACACCCCCTAATTACTTAGCAAACCCACCAAAGCCACTAAACCGCTTTACCAGAACTAATTTCCTGCTCCAAATTAAACAAAAGTTGTAAAGTATGCATCGCATGACGCCTCGCCTCAATATCCTGTTGCGCTCGTAACTGTACCATCGGATCGTGCAAAATCTTATTCACAATACCCCTAGTCAAAGCCTCAATTACCTCTTGATGTTTTTCCGCAAATTCCGACCCTAAACGAGATAAAGCCTTTTCTAGTTCCTGTTCCCGAATAGTCTCTATTTTTTTTCGTAAACAATTAATAGTTGGAACCGTCTCCAAACTTCTCCACCAAACATCAAAAGCTTCTACCTCTTCCTCCAATAAAACCTCAGCTTCCAGTGCCATTTGCCGACGACTTTCTTGATTTTGAGCAACAACTGCCTTTAAATCATCCACATTAAAACAACGAACATTTGGCAATTCACTCACATCAGTAGCAATATTACGAGGCACAGAAATATCAACTAAAATTAATGGTTGATTCGGGTCTAAAATTGCTTCTAATTTAGCCCTATCTAAAATCGGTTCAGTTGCACCAGTGCTAGTAAATACCAAATCCGAATTACTAATAACCTGCCCCATTTCAGACATAGAATTAACTTTTATATCTGCATCTTTAAAACAATTAGCTAATTCTTGAGCGCGTCCTACAGAACGATTAATAACTGATATTTTAGTAGCACCTTTTGCCAATAAATGTTGTACCAATAACTTTGACATTTTACCAGCACCAACAATAGCTACTCGGTAATCTGCTAAATTTTCTAACTTTATTTGAGCTAATTCAACAGCAGCCGAACTAATAGAAACAGCCCCCGTACCAATACTTGTTTCTGTCCGCACCCTTTTTCCTGCAGTTACCGCTTGCTTAAATAAACGGTTAAGAATACGCCCAATACCCTTATATTGTTGTCCGAGTTTATGAGTTTGTTTTACCTGAGCTAAAATCTGCCCTTCACCTAATACCAAACTATCAAGCCCCGCAGAAACTCGCATTAAATGCATAATAGAATCTTCATGGAGCAACATAAATAGGTGAGGAAGAAGTTGATTTAAAGGTATTTTACTAGAGTCAGAAAGAAACTGAGTTACCTCTCGAATACCGGGCTGAATTTCAGTAGTAACAACATAAATTTCTAAACGATTACAGGTACTAAGAATTGCAGCTTCTTGGGTATAGGTAGCACCGCATAATTGAGTAATAGCATTTTCTATCTGTGGTTCGGGAATACTCAGTTTTTCTCGAACTTCAACAGGAGCTGTTTTGTGGCTAAGTCCTATAACTGCGATATTCATGTAATTTTGATTTGTTAATTTTTTGTTTTTTTTGATTAAATTTCAAAGATGAAGTAGAAGAAATTTATATGGTTTTACCCTGGAGGATAATTCTTCAAAAAAAATGAGGCAGGTTTGATGAATGGTTAAACTTTTTGCCAATCTCAATTTTGACTTGAAAACCTACCTCAGAAAATTAATAATTAATTCCTAACTTATCTGAATTGATATTAGAAATTAATTTTGACCTAATGAAAGGTAATATTTCACCTTGGATATTTTCTAATCTTTGATTTATGCAAGACAATTTCTATCTTAGTTGTATTGTTTTTGAATCTCCAAACATATGCACAGTATCTACGAACCGAGCAGTTTTTGACTGAGAAGAAATAACTAAACTTTGGGTACGAGCGCCATGAGGGAAAAAGCGTACTCCCTGCATTAGAGTACCAGGGGTAATACCACAAGCTGCAAATAATACTGTTTCCCCAGAAGCTAAATCTTCAGCATTGTAAACTTTGTCTGGGTCTTCAATACCCATTTCTTTAAGGCGAGCCATGTTATCTTCTTTACTTTCTCCAATTAAACCAGTCTTAACAACCGCAGGGTCATAAATTAGTTGTCCTTGGAAATGGCCGCCTAAAGCACGCATAGCTGCTGCAGAAATTACTCCCTCTGGAGCTGCACCAATACCCATTAAAGCATGGATATTTGTACCAGCAAATGCACAGGAAATTGCAGCAGAAACGTCACCATCACTAATTAGACGAACTCTGGCACCAGCTTGACGAATTTCATTGATTAGGTCTTTGTGACGGGGACGATCCATTACCACAACCACCAGTTCCTCAACAGCACGTTCCATACAATCTGAAATAATCTTGAGGTTTTCGGTGGCAGATTTGTTAATATCTACATGATTTTTGGCTACTGCTGGTGCAGCTAATTTTTTCATATAGACATCTGGTGCAGCTAATAGACCACCTTTTTCAGAAATAGCTAATACTGCCATAGAACCATTTTGACCATAAGCTACTAGGTTTGTACCTTCACATGGGTCAACTGCTATGTCAATTTCGACTAACTCTTCTGGGTTACAAAAGTTTTTAGCATCAGCCTGAGTACAAATTCCTACTTCCTCACCGATGTAAAGCATAGGAGCTTCGTCTCGCTCTCCTTCTCCAATTACGATACGACCTCGCATATGAATTTTGTTCATGCGTTCCCGCATAGCTTCTACGGCTACTTCGTCTGCAGTATTTTTCTCACCTTTTCCCATCCAACGAGCTGAGGCGATCGCTGCTTGCTCTACTACTTCGATAATTTCTAAACCGATGACGTTATCCACTAATTTTTATCCTTTTTCTATTTAGCACTCCCAGTGTTAAAGTCTATCAGAGGTGGGGATCATGTTAGGAGGTTGTGAGGGGTAAGTTGATGTTAAGTTTTATTGCGCTGGCCATTTAATTGGTCATTGATTTCTCTGTGACTCTCATTGTCCCCTGACTAAAAACTTTGATAGTATTAACTCTGTAATATTGGCAGCCCTTGTTTAAGTTAAGATATCTGAGAAGATATTAAGTAAATTGAAGCTTTTGTCAGAATTTGCTAAATTCTAATTTGAGAAATGAAAACTAAGGAAACTAACATTAATATTGGGGACAAAAGTGTGAGTAGTAACGTGATAGTCATTACTGATTCCCAGTTTGAAACTGAAGTTAAACAGTCAGAAAAACCTGTACTTGTGTATTTCTGGGCTAATTGGTGTGGACCCTGTAAATTGGTGTCCCCTTCTGTAGAGGCGATCGCTACAAAATATGCAGATCGTCTGAAAGTGGTCAAAATGGAAATAGATCCTAACCCAAAAACTGTGAAGCAATATCAAGTTGAAGGAGTACCTGCGCTGAGAATTTTGAAGCAGAATGATTTATTGGCTAGTTATGAAGGAGCAATTACCAAACAAGCTTTAATAGATATGTTAGAAGGTATTTTGTCCTAGAATTTGTCCTAAAAAATTTATCAGGCAACTCTGGAAAGAAGTCTAAAAGTCATAGATATAAAGCCCTTTGCATCACATTTAAGTACAATAGATATTTCTGATAATTAACTTGAAAGCTTTGTGAAAGCTTTGTGAAAGCTTTCTGAAAGGGTTGTTAAATCTTAATTTCTGAAGAGATATAATAATCGGAGCGATAAATTTTGAGCAAATCAGAAATTATTCTATTTATCTATTATTACTTTAGTGATTATTCCGGCAAAGTGCTATATATTTAGACTTATCGAAAAAAGAAGAGACTTTTTGTATAAATAGGCAAAAAGCAAAAAGCAACAGCCAACAATCAACAGCATCAAAAAATGCTTTGATATGAACTTTTGCTACCCTAAATCATATAGCTGAAAGGTTTTTCAGGTATTAAAAAAAAAGCTGATTTATTGTCTGGACATTTCTATTAAATTGATCTGAGAAAGTATCTATAAAATAAATCTTAAGGTCTACTCAAAGCTCTTACGTTTCGGTGGGTTAAGGCGA
>JASJEE010000281.1 GCA_030064835.1 Microcoleaceae cyanobacterium MO_207.B10
TCAGCTTTCAGCGTTCCTCGTTTTTGGCATTTGGAGGATGAATTAAGATTGAAGTAGTGCCATAATTCAAAGTCTGGGTAACAGCGGACATCATCAGCTAACTTTAACTATTTAGGTAAATATTTTATTGCTGTTTGCGTAGCATCCCGCAGGGAAGTGCTGACTGCTAATAGCTGAATGCTTACGCAATATTTTATAAAAATGGTAGAAGATAATATTCTAAATAAATCATCAATAGTTTCCGGTTAACAAGAGTAACAACATGAATTTTATAAGTGATATATATAGTTAGTAAGGAAATTATCAAAAATGGAAACCTACGCATACAATCAAGTTGCTGCAACCTGGGAAATATCTCACAACATCGAACCACCCCCATGTTCTCAATGTGATACAATTATGGAATTTTTACGCTTAGGATGGAAAATGATGTTTGCACCAGAATTACTGGAAATCTCTGAAACTAATCAAGCAGAAACATCATTACCTCAGACAAATTCTTCCGTTAGTTATGCTTAAATTTGTTGTTTTTCCTATGTCATTAAACTGGTATATTTTATCTAAGAAATTTTTAAATTTATGCAGTTTTACTATATTAGAAGTATTAACTGATTATGATGGTGGTTGAGGAAATTTTCTCTCCTTCACTTCCAAACTATATTCTTTCACCACTTGAGTAATAGTCTCTCGCAAATTAGCATAAGATTTAGCAAAAGGTGGCTGCCAATCAGAAATTCCTAAAACATCATTAATTACTAATACCTGACCATCACAATAAACACCGGCACCAATACCAATAGTAGGAATGGAAACTTTTTCCGTAATCTGTTTAGCTAATTCTACTCCAATATGTTCTAAAATAATTGCAAAAGCACCTGCTTGTTCCAAAGCAGTTGCTTCTGCTAAAATACGGGCACTAGCGTCAGGAGTTTTGCCTTGTTTGCGATAACCCCCAAATTGATGTACAGATTGAGGAGTTAAACCAACATGACCCATCACAGGGATACCTAATGATGTTAGTTTACTCACTGTTTGAGCGATCGCCTCATTTCCTCCTTCTAATTTAACTGCTTGAGCGCCTGTTTCTTTAAGTATTCTTCCTGCTGAATGTATGGCTTGTTGAAGACTTTCTTGATAAGTTAAAAAGGGTAAGTCTA
Source organism: Microcoleaceae cyanobacterium MO_207.B10 (assembly GCA_030064835.1). GTDB lineage: Bacteria > Cyanobacteriota > Cyanobacteriia > Cyanobacteriales > Microcoleaceae > JASJEE01. The sequence goes on from JASJEE010000281.1 coordinate 1,158, forward strand.
CAACTATTAAAGCTTGTTTAACACCTCGTCGCACTGCTTTAGCGTGGTGTATCATTTCATCAAGAGTAACAGGTAAAGTAGTTTCATAACCCAAAGCTACCATTGCTAGAGAGTCTCCCACCAGGATTAAATCAACTCCTGCATTGTCTAATAATTGAGCTATCGCATAATCATAAGCTGTCAAAGCTACTATTGGGCGACCTTTTTGTTTCCATTGAATTAGTTGTTTAGTAGTGACTGCCATTTTAATTAAGTTAAAAGTTATAGCAAGAAAAGTATAGTTTATCAAGACTTAGGCAAAATACGAAATTATCAACCATTTTTAGGGGTGGGAGGCCATTAACCCCTACTATATTTGGTGGTTATGCGTAAGTTCTGGTGTATGTCAAATTAATAAGATTGTAACAATTATAGAAACTTTTGGAGTTCCTTTCTTTGTGCGCGTATTGTATTCTTATTGGAAAGGGAGGACTGAGGGAATATCGAAGCATAAAACTTTGATTACAAGTAATTAAACAGACATGATATTATTTATTGCTCCGATGCTAATAATATTTTGCTAAAAGATTTAACAACAGGTTGAATGGTAAAAAACGAACCTTCTATTTCCATCACTTTTTCTACTAAACAACGTCTTTTTAATGATTGTATTCCTTTCCATAAATCTGAGTGGGAAAGTGGAAAGTCTGGAGGGATATTAGAAATATCTACTGCTGTTTCTTGATTTGCTATCCATAATATTACTTGTTTTTCTAGCTCTGACAAACGCTGAAAATTTCTCTCTAATATCGGTTCTAAATCTCCTAAATATAGATTTTTGCAAGATAAAAATTGAGCAACGTTTCTATCACATAAATCTTCTACTGCATCGGCAATAATATTTAACCATAAAGGATTTCCGTTATAGAGATTAATCAAGTCTAACCATTTATCTTCATCTGTTAATTTTTTACTTTCTAAAATTGCTGTTGCTGATTTCCCTAAACTATCAAGCTTTAAAGTCTGACAATGATTATTTCCTGATGTTATTTTTGGTTGTTCTTGACTGAGAAGTAATAAACAACTTTTGTGGGATGATGTGGCTATTTGTTGAAAAAATTTACCATAGTTTTCATGTTCTTCCAGATAAGTACCTGCTAATTTTCCACTAGCAAATATTTCTTGTAAATTATCAAAAATCAGTAAACAACGATATTTACGAAGGTAATCTATTAATTGATTGTTGATGCTTTGAGAATTGGCAAGTTTTTCTGGTTTTTGGGAGGGAAAATCTGTTTGAGATAAGAATTGAATAATATTTGTTTGTAGAGATTCACAGGAGGGGTAGTTATCAATATTTCGCCAGATTATATAATCAAATTTATCTTTTATTTGTTGAATTAATTCTACAGTGAGGGTACTTTTGCCAATCCCAGTTAATCCTAATATGGTGATGATACGAGTGTGGTTTTCTATCCATTGTTTGAGGGTGGTAAGTTCCGTGTGGCGATTGCTTTGCAACGCTTCGCGAACGCACAGGCAATATAAATCAGGAGCTTCAGATAAATCATAATTATTTTCTGGGTTAGTGTCGTTTAAGTTTTGATTAGTAGGAGTGGGAGAAGATTTGTTTTTAGGGGTGGGAGATTGTCTGTTTTCCGGACAGATATTTATATGATTACTGTTGATATTTACGAAGTCATTACCTGTATTTGAAATATGTGAAAAGTGGAAATTTTCTAATATGGAACGAACATTAGATTGTTTAATATCATCCTCTTTTAAAACATCCTCTAAAAGTTGCCATAATTCACTACCAACTCGTTTCACATGATTGTACTTGCAATGACTATTTTCCGCTATTTCGGGGTATTTTTTACCTTCCAGGGTGCTTTGCAAAATTACTCTTTGCAGAGAATCCAAATGTTTTCCAGTTTTCGTGAATAACAAATTATCCGTTAATTCAACTAACGTCTGAACATCCATATCCACAGATAGAATTATAGTTTTGTTATATTTCATCTGACTGTATCACACTTTTTCCCACTAAAGCAACTAAACCCCACAGTTTCACACTAAATAACTGCAAAAAAAAATTACTATTTGCTACTAAATCACATTTTTTAAAGTTGGCAAAATAGAGGTTTATGTGACTTAATATAAGATGTAGAAATTAAATATTTAGGAATGGAAAATACCGGAATTATATATTGAGGATTTGTAGTTGATTCAAACCATTAAACATAGGAACTATGCAATGATTTTGAACTGGTTTTCTAAAGACTCTTCTGAGGGAAGTAAACAAATAACTCCCCAAGAGGAAAAGCGAATATTAGCTCAGTTTAAGGAATCGATGCCACAAATTCTGGGAGTACCAGAAGTTCAGGCAACGATAACCTTTGATGAGGCGATTAGTTATTTCCAGAGCGATATGCCATCCCATTCTAATGTGAGAAAAGGAGTAATTATTCGTCAAGAACGACCTGAAGGGCAACTCTTAGGGCAGGTATTTTTAGACACAAATAATCAGCTTGTTTGTCGTGCTGACGGAACACCCTATGGTCGTCAGTTAGTAGCTCGAAAATTAGATGGAAAACTAAACAGAAATTTTGGGAATAAAGACTTAATTTCTGTGAATTTGAAGTCTAACAAATCTAGTGTTGATGAGTTTCATCAAGGGATTACTTTGGAATTGAGTGATTGGTTAAAAGACTTACTGAAAATCACAGAAGTCATACCAGTTATGACGTATGAAGATGCAATTCAGTATTTTGTTACAGATCGACCATCCAATCCAAGGGTTAAGAAAGGAGCTCTTTTACGCCAACCTCATCCCCAAGGTCAACTCTTGGCGCAAATGTTTTTAGATAGTAATAACCAAATAATCGATCGTCCAGATGGAAAACCCTATGGTCGCCAGCTAGTAGCAAAAAAGTTGGACGCAGAACTGTGGGATGCTTTTGATAACCAAGATTTAATTATTGTGGAGTGAAAACAAGATGGATCCATTTACCATTGCTGCTGCTATTTCTCTAATAGGTTATTTGACTTTAATTTACGTTGCTTTCCTTGTTGTGTCAACTATTATCAACTGGTTTAGAACTAAGGCAAGAAATAGTAAATATCGTGCTACTATTCAAGAGAAGATGAGAAACGGGCAATATAAAACCATCGCGGTAGGTTTAGACAAGAATTACAATGTTGAAGCATCTATAGGTTATAAATCAGACGATATTGACTCCGATTTATACAACGCTCATTACGGTGAAGAAGTTGTAATCTGGACGTAAAACACCAAACTACTAATAAATAACTATCCAAGAAATGAACCCACCTCGCAATATTCGCATACAGGGTATTCCTGATAGTGTACCAGAAGCTATAGCTGCAGTTTGTCGGTCTAGATTTTCTGTTGCAGTCGATAAGCTACTTGATGAAACTGGCATTGAAGATATCAAAGTAACTGTTGGTACCGGACTTGAAAAAGACAGTTCGCAAAACGGACAAAATTCTATCCAGAAAAAATCAGACCGCGACTTATCACCAGAAGAACGTGCTAAAAGGTACGAAGCTCAAAAACCCCTATTTACTTTCGAGCAGTTAGTTATCCCTGAAAAAGTCATAGAAGACCTCCTGTTAGCTGTTGACTTAATTCGCTTAGAGTCTAAAGTTTTCGACGAGTGGGGTTTGCGTAAAATTGAACCCTTTCCTCGTACAGCGCTAAACTTTCATGGTAAACCAGGAACAGGAAAAACTCTCGCAGCACACGCTATAGCTTCTAAAATCAACCGTCCGATTTTAGTTGCCAGCTATGCTCAAATTGAGAGTATGTACCACGGAGAGGGACCCAAAAACGTCGAGGCAATTTTTCTGGCAGCAGAACAACAAAATGCTCTGTTATTTATAGATGAAGCTGACTCCTTACTTTCCAAACGACTCACCAATGTCACCCAAGGATCGGAGCAAGCTATTAACTCTATGCGGAGTCAGTTGCTTATTTGCTTAGAGAGATTTCGTGGAGTAGTCATGTTTTCCACAAATCTTGTAGAAAATTATGACAAAGCATTTGAAACACGGGTGAGAAATATAAATTTCCCCATGCCAGATGAAATTTGTCGCCGTGAAATTTGGAAAAGACACCTTGTTGAAGAGCTACCTACACCAGATGTCTCCCTAGAAAAACTAGCTCAGGTTGAAGATGTTTGTGGGAGAGATATTAAAAATGCTGTTATAGATGCAGCTATGAGGGCAGCACGTCAAGGAAAAGAAGAAGTTTTACTAAGCGAACTACTTGAATCTATTAACTCTATTAAGAAAGCACGAGTTAACGTTACTCCAAAATCAAGACCTTTAACACCAGAAGAAAAAGAGGAGGCAGAGAAAAAAATCAAAGAAGCTTTAGCTAAGAAAAAGCAGGAAGCTACATCCTGATATAGAAAACGTCAAGCATTCGGAGACTATATTGTTCTCTGAATGCTTTGCTTTCTCACCTTTCAACTCTTAAACAAGAGCGATCGCGCAAGCGGTGTGGAGCATTATTGCTCCTTCCCAAACCAATCAGATTTTAGGAGCGATCGCTACTAAACCAACACAACTTCACTCGCCAGCAAATTGTCAAACTCTATTGTAGAGACTAATGCTAAAACGAACCAGCTCTTAGTCGTACCGATTTCATTGTACAGAATTAAACTATAGAGATTGCTTCGGGGGGGGAGTGAATGGTTTTGAAAAAAAACCTAACTCAGAACAACCCCCCCTCGCAATGACAGCAGGAAATACGAATTAGCGATCGCTCTTTCCCAAACAAACCAGATTTTCTAAAATTGAGTAGTGGACCGACACACCTTAAATAGTGCAATAGTAGGGGCGGGTTTCCCCGTTAAATTAACGCAGCTCAACCTAAAGTTAGATAAACCCGCCCCCCAATGATGCAGGGCACCATTTTAGTCGTGTCAGTCTACTACTTTCTCCCTACTCCCCTACTCCCCTACTGGCGAGCAAGATGCTCCCACTACTAGGTTCCTTTCGCTTTCGCTTCCAAATTTTCTAAACGACTCCTCAATTCCTGATTTTCCTTTTTCATCTTATCCAGTTCATCACGCAACTGTTTTAACGCTTTGTCAGAACCAATATTTTTCTGCACTTTCTGTACTGCTTCCTCTGCTCGACGACGCACCCTACCATCAGGAGTCTGGTCAGCTAAACTCTGTAATATTGCAATTGCTCCAGCAGTTTGCATTTGTGACAAGGCAGCAACTACAGAAACCTGAGTCAAGAAAAATGTTTCCCGTGATAATTCTGTCAGTCGTTGCAAAATTCGTTCTAAATTAACAGGAGACTGAGCAGTAGAAATAGTTCCCAACACGCGGATAGCATTCAAACGTAACGGTTGCGGTACACCAGGAGCAGTGTATTTCAAAATCACATTCAGAGCATTTTCTGAAGTCTTCATTTTACTCAAACCTGATATTGCACCTGAACGCACTACCTCATTCCAACCCTGTTTCTCTTTCAATACCCATTTCAACAACTTAATTGCTTTTTTCTCAAGCGGTTTTTCATCAGAATTAGCATTGGCAGCAGCAATATCTCCAATTCCAGACACAGCAACAGATTCGACATAATAACTTGCATCCCCATTTTTCACTAGAGATTTCAGCAACTGATAACTTTCATTGGTTTTTATTTGTGTTAGTGCTTCCACCACAGCACGACGCACGCGAGCATCTTGGTCTTGTAAACCTCCAGCTAAACCATCAAAAACTTGGTCTAGTTTAATTTTCCCTAGTTGTTTAGCAACTTCAACCCGTACACCCCAGAAAGATTCATCTATCAGTGCTTTTGAAAGCACTTTCACAACTTCTAAACCGCCCTTCTTAACTAATGATTCAGCAGCATAAATGCGAGATATGGGGTCGGGGTCAAATTGTAATTGCGCTTTCAGTTCCGCCAATGGATATTCTAGTTTCACTGTTTTTAGATAATTATTACCCACATCAAAACTAATGAATTTTGGTTTTTCTAAGAGAGGGAAATAGAAAGTTTGTTCCTGTTCGTGTACGCGGACAGTAAAGTTAATTAGTTCTGGTTTTTCATCTTTGAGATAACCAAAAGCAATAGGAATTTTTAGGTCAAATAATTCTTTACTGACATCACCGTTTTTGTCATTTTTAGGTATGATTTGTGTGACAGTTATTTTTGCTAATTTATTGTTGCCATCCCAAGCATAATTAACCTTATAATCTGGATGACCACCCCGAAAAACATATTGATCGAATAAGGATAATAAATTCCTTCCAGTTGCCTGTTCAATTGCTCTTAATAGATCGATAGTCTCAAAAGTTTGATGAGCATTACTTTGAACAAAATTATGAATTGCTTTACTAAATAATTCAGCTCCTAATTCTGTTTTAATCATGTGATAAACACAAGCACCTTTTTCATAAAGATG
>JASJEE010000282.1 GCA_030064835.1 Microcoleaceae cyanobacterium MO_207.B10
AAACGCGTTTGCGAAGCATTCCGGAACGGAAACCACCCGTACAGTAGTCAGGATAAATGGTAGATTGAGGGAATATCATCGGAATAATTCTCCCTGAAACTTTCCCCTTTTGTCTAGTAAAAATTATGACTTTTTGAGATACCATTAGCAAAAAAACTGACACTTTTTTCGCACAAATAATACCTCAAATCTTTACTTTATAACCTTTTGATATTTATTCAGCAAGCGCTAATTAAAACTAAGAAGATATTTGCTAGTCCTTTAGAGCTAATGATTTAGGTTAGAAGCAGGAAAAACTTAACTGGGAACAGAAAAAGTACCTTAAATTATTCGTTTCACAGAAATCGTATTCCTTTGACTACTTGACTTTTTTGAAGATATCAATACTTGTATACAACCACCGAATATTTTAATCAGTTTGATAATACGTTGCAGCGACTGGCTATCTTAGTAAGTATTGGGTTTTATATTGGATAAATAGAAATACTGATAACTGAAATAACCTTGACTTTTTTGAGTAAATATGAGAAATAAATGTCACAATTTGATGACATATTTGATATCATACTGATGCCTGGATTATAACTGTTAAGCTATCTTAAAAAAAGAAGAAGCTGTAAACTCTCAGCCAACTTTAGCACTATGAAAGATAGTGTTTCCGTAGTTAATCAGGTAAATCTTATGACTAATTTGAATGCTACCTTTTGCAAAAATCCTTTTACCAAGGTAACTCAAAACTTGGAATCAGAACTTCCAATTTGGGATAGTCTAAAGCAAACAATAGCAGGAAGTGCAGGGTTTCAAAGATGGCAACAAGAACGCAATATGAATAATAACCGGCAGCAAACCATATCCTTAGATCAACAAGTTAGTTTATATTTGCGTGAAACTCTAGAAACATTAGCTTACTAAAAAGTAGCCTTATTATACCATTCGTTCCAGCATTTTTTTTGATGCCAAGATCAACCATGGCTCACATTTTATCCCAAGGCCAAGGATGAATGTTGGCTTGGGACTTCTTGTAGATTTAGTTAAAAAAGCAAAGCACCTATTTTCTAATCATATATAGAAATAGGTGCTTTGCTTTTAAAAAAAATTTTTTATTTTTAGGGTCTGTATAAAACTTGACCCCATTTTATGGTTAAGGTCTTTAAATATTAGCTGACCTCAATTTATCTTTATATAACTAACTTAACAATAACTTGAGAGGGATCGTGATTTTCGTAATATTTTCTTTATTTTTTTAAATTTTCGTGAGCAAATATATTTATATATGGATAAATATAAAGTTTTGTTACTAGAACTAAGATGAGCGATTGCTAGAACGTTGCTCTAAACGAAATAACCAGACCATAAGAGCTACAACTCCAACTTGTAAAGCAAAATTTGGCAGAGCAGAACCCATATCCTGGCCAGCAATAATTTTCACAAAAAAAATCATTGCTCCAATAAAACCAGAAGCTCCGAAGGCCACATAAACAAATTGTCGTAATCCCCGATAAGGGGCATCAAGTTCTGCTTTGAGACGAGCATATTTTTCTGGGTCAAGTTTACTCTGAGGAGGACGATTCTTGGAATTTGGAGTTGACATAATTTTGCAGTAAAAATACTATAAATAGCTTGAAATTTGCAACCGAACAATATACAAGATGATTTTATTTAAAAATAAAAACAACTAAAATTATATCATCAAATTTTTATATAAAAAGATTAATTTACTAAATATTCCGATTTTGAAAATTAATCAAGACAATAATTCTGTGTTTCAATCACTTATAGGAATTTTTAGGATAGTGAGGGATAATTAAAGATTACTCTCTCTTTCCTATTGACTAAAGTGATAAAATTTTGTAACTCCGAAACTGCTGTAATCAATGCTTATCTAAGTTCTTAGTAAAATTAATTATAAATTTTTGGTATAAATTCCACGAAAATATTACAACTTAAATAGGATTCCTATATCTCAAATCAACAAATTCAACCATCAAAGACAAACCCCAAAGCTTTGGTAATTTTTTCAAAAACAATTTACAACAAAATTACTTTTAGATTATTTTTGTACCACTAGCAAAAACGTCTGAAACAAACCAACCATAACACCTAAAACACCACCTAAGTTAACAATAGCTTGTAACTCACTCTGAACAATTACATTAACAGCAACTTCTAATTCTTGAGGTGAAGTACCCTTAACACGATCAATAATTACCTGATCAATATTTAAAATCGGAATTGCTTGTGCCACAATCTTTTCTAAATCACGCTCTAAATAACGTTCTAAAACTAATGCTAACTCTTGACTAACTAATTCTAGAGAAGTATTCATCATAGATGAAACTTGTAGTCGCTCAATAATTAAATCAGCAATATGTTCCCAGTCAATAGACAAACTTAATCCTTGAATTAAATCAACACCACGCTCTTGAAGATAAAGACGAACACTATCGCCCATAGTATTTCGTAACTGACGTACAGTAGAAACAGGTAAATTCTGCATCGAAAGATTTTGTAACCATTCCTGAATTCGTTCTCGAACTCCCAATGCAGTAATTAACTCCGCTAAACGTTGATTAGTTAACTCTCTTTCATCCAAGCAAAAAGTTCTTAACCTAGTTAAAGTATTACGCAAACCAAACAAATTAGCTACTACCCAATAAGTACCACTTGATTTTTCACGAAAACCTTCATCAATAATTGAAATATTCTGATCTGTCAGAAAATCAATTAAAGTCTGTCTTAATACATCAGGTGGAAGTACAACTTTTAGCAACCAATCAGATAATTGATTTGCCTGCATTTCCGTAAGTTGAAATTCTAGCAAAACTTGATCGAAAATTTGGTTTAATTGAGCTTCTAAAAAATTTTCTCTTTGAGTCCAAACTTTCAAAAGTTTAGGCAAAGATTCTCCCAATAAATCACGCAAAATATTAGCAACAATTTTCGCCGTTCTTTGATTTGTATCAACTTTAACCTGTTCCAGAGTCATCTGAAGCAACCACAGAATTGCTGCTTCCATCCTTTCAATTTTTAACAAACGCCGTGCTAAGTTTTGCAACTCTGATGGAGTTAACAAAGACCCCATAATCGTATCAGCTACTCGTTTTGCTAAACGCTCTTGATTAGCAGGAATTAAACCAGGAGTAAAAGGCAACTTTCGCCCAAAAATATAATAGGGTCGATAAGGGCGAAACAACATTTTAATGGCTATATCATTAGTGAAATAACCAATAATCCCACCTGCTATTGGCGGTACAAAATAAAGCCAGGTAATAGACAACTTTACTACTTAGAAATACTTTCTATCCTTGAAAAAACTAGCAGCCCAAATAATTATTATTTTTAATTATTTTGTAATCACTAATATCCCCATCATACCTCCAGCAATAGGATAATGCGTTGCTTTGACAAATCCTACTTTCTGTGATAGTTGCTCTTGCTCTAGTCCTGTAGGAAATTTAGCCAGGCTAGGACTAATGTAAGCATATTCTTTAGTTAAACCCAAATTACGGGCCATAGGCACTACAACCCGCTCAAGATACCACTCCTGAAATCCTCGGAGCTGAGAACTACTGGGACGGTGCATATCCAGGATTGCTGCTGTAGCTCCAGGCTTAAGAACTCGGTATAATTCTTCGAGACAACCAGGAATATCAGGGACATTACGGAGGCCATATCCCATCGTAGCACAATCAAAATAACTATCGGCAAAGGGCATATTTAAAGCATCTGCTTCGACCCAACTAATAGGGCTAACCTCAGCCAGCAAAGAAGGTTTGCGCTTACTAGCGATCGCCAATTGTTGTGGAGAAAAGTCTACTCCAAATATATGACCTTGACTTCCCACCCACTTAGCCAACATCCAAGCCAAATCACCACTACCACAACATAAATCTAGACAAGTATTACCATAAGTAGGCTGACACCAAGTTACAGCCATTTGCTTCCAGATTTTATGCAGTCCCAAACTTAACGAATCATTAAGTTCGTCATAAACCGGGGCAATTTTGTCAAAAATGGCTTGAACTTCAGTGCGGTTATCATTCATTCTATTATCAAAATTCAATTTTGGAGGCTGTTCAAAGCTAATGCCAGCAATTGAGCTGATATACTAATTGTTGTCAGCTCTTCTGGGCGGAGTTGATTAGGTTGTTGCCATTGTAGGGACATCAAAGCTGTAAGTGTTTGACGATGGACAATTGGGACGACGATATGAGCTTCTATTCCTGAAGTTTGATAATGTGGCACAGCAGATAGTTGAGTATCTCCCTTGACATTCATCACACTTTGTAAACTTTTAGAAGCGATCACTTCCAATGCCAAAGGGTCATCTGCCAACCAATTATCAACTGTAGAAATCGTACTACTAACTCCTGAAACAGAAGACAACTTATTCTCTGAAATCAATTGCAGAATACAAACATCTGCTGAAAAGGTATCACCATAAGCAGATGCTATTTCCTCAAGAGCTGTTTCAATAGCATCAGACTGCTGAGAAATATTGACAACGGTATTCAACAACTCTATTTGAATTTGAGCCTCTTCCAACTCTTCAGTACGTTGGTTGAGAAACTCATAAGTTTCCGCCGCCTTTTGGACAACTCCCTTTAGTTCATTTGGGTCCCAAGGCTTAGTAATATATTTATATACCTGTCCAGAATTAATTGCCTCCACCAAATCTTCAATATCAGTAAATCCTGTAAGAATAATTCTGACTGTATTGGGAAACTGGGGCAAAGTTTTACTTAAAAACTCTGTCCCTTTCATTTCTGGCATCCGTTGGTCAGAGATAATCACAGCTACCTCTCCCTCTGAGGCCAAAATTTCCAAAGCCTGAATCCCACTTTCAGCTTTGAGGACACTAAAATCTCGTCGGAAGGTACGGTAAAGTAAGTCCAGATTATCTGGCTCATCATCTACCACGAGCATTTTCGGCTTTTTTCTTCTAGTTAGGCTCATCAGTTGGCTTTTAATGCGATCTAGCTGTTGAGGAATTGCTTCGATTAAAACAAACCTCTGAAATTGTATCCTTAAATTAGCATAATGCTAATCTGGTAAAATCTAGCTTTGAGTAATTATCTAGCTATCAAGTGCTACTCTACTAGTTTATCAATCTAAGAGTCATTAAATTAATCAAAAGTAATCAACAGCTAGCTAATTTTATAGAACCCAATTTGTTTGGCAAAGATGCCAAATTAAGTTTTTTACTAATAAAGTCAGGACTTAGAAGTCGGAAGTCAGGAGGATAGATAACCAATTTGGGATCTATTGAAAAATAAATGGTGTAATGGGAAGATGGGGTGGTAGAATGATGGGGTATATTGGAATATTTTTCCATCTTTTCGTTGTATTTCCTAATCTCTACATAATACTAATCCCTGCCTCAAAAAATTAGTCTCAGCTAAATATAGCAAATGGGTTCTATCTACAAATAAGGTGGAAAAATACCCCTCACTTCCGAGTTTCCTAGTGTCCTCACCTTTCTCACTCTCTTGATTAATTTAAAGATATTAAATGGCTTCTATAAATAATGGGGCGCGACATCAGGACTTACTTTTTCTACCCTATGGCAAATTATCTTAAAAAAAAGCAATATTCTTTGAGATACATAAAATTTGGACTTACTATTCTAATGTTAATTAAGATTAAATAGCTTTTTGCCGCTCTGAGATAATACCTTGGCACAAATGTCAGATATCTTAGATAGTCAAACATAAGTTCATCTAAAACAAGTGGGCTCTAAATTATGACCGAAACACCACACAACTCCCCTGACCCTCAACAAACATCAAAAAATTCAGAAGATATAGAAAACTTAATTCTTTTACTGCGTCGTAAAGAAGGTACTTGGGTAGAGTGGGGACAAGCTTGTGCCACTTTGCAAAAAGCCGGATATAGTTCTCAGGAAATTTTTGAAGAAACAGGGTTTGAACCTGTACAGCAAAATCAAGTAATTGTTGGGTCTCAGGTTTATACAAGTATTATTAACGCCGGAGTCAGTGAAAATGTACGGTCTCATTTTGAGCGTGTGGGTAGTGATATCCTATATGAACTAAGAATTTTGACTCAACAACATAGAGCGATAGCTACTGAATTTATACTTTCCCATAATCTTGATGCGGATGATGCCAAAGACTTAGCCAAGGCGATCAAAGATTTTTCCCGGATGAAAACAATACCAGAAGGATTTTCTGATCGTCCAGGAGATATAGTAGCTTATCAATGTTGGAAAGTCGCTAGACAACACAACGACCTCCAACAAAGGTCTCGTTTAATTGCCAAAGGTTTAAGATTAGCTGACTCTCCAACAGCTAGGAAACAGCTAGAACAACTATTAACAGATTTTACCGTTGTTTCTGATAAACCTGCTCCCCGTCTGCCAGTTTATCGACTGGAGCAAGAAGAAGAATTACCCCGTATTTTACCAGTAGTGGGAAAATTACCCCTCAATACAGAAGATTTAAAAGCTGTCCCCCTAGTCGAGGAAATAGAGCCATTTGGAATGGTCAAATTTTCTGGTGGAGCGGGTGCTTGGGTAGCTATTCCCGGATGGCAAGTTGTAATGCAAGCAGAAGACCCAGTAGTTGTGATTGAAAATAGCGATCGCCTTCCTACTCCTATACCTGGTAAAACTGAGGAAGTTTTATTAGTGATAGATAGAGCTCAACGGGAATGGTTAGAGGATAGCTATTTTATTGTAGACCAAGCTGGAAAGTTAGAAATATTATGGTTTGAAGAAGCTCCAGCTAACCCCTTACTTGGGAGAGTTTTGTTAGCATTAAGACCTAAGAAGATTATCGATCAACAACTTATTAAAGACCTCTGGCAAATTGAATAGTAATTAAGAGCTTCGTGGCAATAAAACGTTATATGACTTAAAAAAATTGTAGTGAAATATAGCAGTTAATTCTCAAATTGGTGGAATTATCAGCAATATGGAAAGATGCCAAAAATGTAATTCTGAAAAGTTAATTCCCCTTGTCAAGATAATTGATAAAGAACACTATAATTCAGAATATTCTTTAGAAGTTGAAGTATTAGAAAAACCAGGGGGTTTACCTCTTTTTAGAAAGTCACACCGAGGCGCTCTTGAGGCAACTATCTGTGGATAATCTGGTCATACAGAGTTAATAGTAACGTAAGCATTCAGCGGTCAGCTATCAGCTATCAGCTTTTTTTGAAACACATCTACATAATTGTATGGGTTGACAACTCAAACTCGTTGTTTTTGTACTTCAATTTATGGTTTGAAAATATAGTAGAAGTTAAAAGATTACTTGGTTCATTTATGAAAAAGCACCCCTAGCTGACTGCTGACCGTTAATAGCTGAATCCTTACACAGTAACTAATGTAGAAGAGCTTTATCAAGCTTATTTGAAAGCAAATGAATCTCGCTCATATTTTGTTTTGGAAGGAATAGAAAACAGGGATTATATCAGGGCTATTTCATTCTCAACTTTGCCATTTTATATATTTACGAGAATACCTTATTGCCAGCTTTAGACAACGCATCTTTAGCTATCTGTAAAGCCAGTAAATTCATTCCCAAAATCTAGAATGAAATGACCCTGGG
>JASJEE010000039.1 GCA_030064835.1 Microcoleaceae cyanobacterium MO_207.B10
GTGAAACTGTGGAAACCAGATGGTACTTTGGTGCGCACTCTCTCCGGCCATAAAAATTCTGTTGTTAGTGTAGCATTTAGCCCCAAAGGAGATTTGCTCGCTTCTGCTAGTGGTGACAATACAGTAAAACTGTGGCGCTTTAACCGAGATGACTTGATGGATCATGCTTGCCAGTGGATGAGTGACTACCTGAAAAATAACCCCAATGTTACCGAAGAAGAGCGGGGTTTATGTGGAGTAGAAGCTTCAGCAACAGCTTTATTTTTGCAAGGTGAGAACTTAGCAGTAGATGGCAATATTAATGAAGCGATTTCTAAGTTTCAACAAGCATTTCAACTTGATTCCAATTTCAGTTTATATTCAGCAGCAAAAAGTTTATTGAAGGGTGGCAAGCAATTAATCAGAAGTAAAAATTTTGATGCAGGAATTTTGGCTTACGAGGAAGCGCAAAAGTTGGATGGAAAGTTAGAAATAACTGGTGTTGATTGGAATACTATTTGTTGGCATGGGAGCTTACACGAACGAGCTAAAGATGTAATGTTTGCCTGTGAAAGAGCAGTTAAACTCGTTCCTGAAAATGGAAATATTATAGATAGTCGTGGTTTAGCGCGGGCATTAACAGGGGATTTTTCTGGAGCTATTAAGGACTTTGAAGTATTCATTGAATGGACTGATAATGCAGAGAAAAAAGCACAACGACAAGGTTGGGTTGATGCTTTGAAAAAAGCGGAAAATCCGTTTACAGAAGAGGTCTTGGAGGAGCTGAAGTAGAAGTCAGAAGTTTGTTTGCGCAGGATTCCGCAGGAAAGCCAGAAGTCAGAAGTTTTTTTTAGGATTCAGTAGGGGTAATTGGTCAATTATATCAAATGCTGATAATTATATAAAATGCCAAAAATTATGCTACAGTTACTCAATTATGAGATGGGAAAATTTCTGTTATACATTTAGTTTTCCTATATCCCTATATCCCCAAACTTCCCTATAATTCGGAAGTTAATAAACTCAATATCAGTATCCTTCTACTCGTCAATTTATCCTTTTAAAACCGATATGATGCGTTTAATTTTAAAGTTTTTAATAATAACTGTACTTTTCTTTACCTGTTGGATAAATAATCCCATAAATGTAATTGCTGCCACTGAACCACAGGAGATTACCCCTACTCAATTAGAAGAATTAAACAATCTATTTGAGCGGGCCTTCAATGCTACAAATAATGGTGACTTTGCCAATGCCGAAAACTTATGGACTCAAATACTCGACAAATATCCCGATAATCCAGCAATTTGGAGCAATAGGGGTAATGTTAAACTCAGTCAAAACAAAATAGAAGAGGCAATTTCTGACTACGAAAAAGCAATAGAAATTGTGCCCAATGCTCCCGATCCCTATCTGAATCGCGGTATCGCTTATGAAAGACAAAAAAAATGGTCTGAGGCGATCGCCGATTATAATCAAGTCATAGAATTAGACCCCGAAGACCCAATTGCCTATAATAACCGGGGTAATGCGGAAGCAGGACTAGGAGAATGGGAAAAAGCTGTCAAGGATTATCAAAAAGCTTCTGAATTAGCTCCTGAATACGCCTTTGCTCTAGCTAACTATTCTCTGGCTCTTTACCAAATTGGACAAGACCAAGAGGCAGTGAAAAAGATGAAAAGTCTTGTCCGTAAATATCCTAACTTTGCTGATATGAGGGCTGCTTTAACCGCTTGTCTGTGGGAACAAGGTAAAAAGGGGGAAGCCGAAAGTAACTGGGTTGCTGCAGTAGGATTGGACAGTCGTTACCAAGACCTAGATTGGGTGGCCAACATTCGTCGGTGGCCACCCGCTTTAGTTAATAGTTTGGAAAAGTTTATTAACCTTGATTAAAAAGCATTCAGCATTTAGCTGTCAGCTTTCAGCTTTCCTTTTAAAGAGGGATTTAAACCCAAGCTTTTCGGTGTAGAATGCTGCCTCTTACAGAGGAGCTTTTTAACTAAACTTATTTTACTGATTTCCCAGACTAATGTCTGGGAAAATTACTAACTTGAAACTAGAGAGTTATTAAGTTGAAGGGGTGAGGTTTTTTTAAGGTTCAGTTATTCCCAAAACCCAAAACCCAAAACCCAAAACCCTGCCTACATTTAACCCAACCAACCAGCACTCAGAATTATAGTCAAACCCATAAAAATTACAGATAGAGTCCAAGTAACTCGATTCAAAGTAACTTCCGCACTCTTGGTACTAGTAAATAATTGAGCTTGTCCGCCAATACCGCCAATACCATCACCTTTAGGACTATGTAATAACACAAATACAATAATTCCGATGGCCGATATGACCCAGATAATTTCCAAAAGTTGGACAACATTCATAGTTTTCTAATTAATTCAAAAGTTAACTTCCCCGGCGGGAAGTCCCGCGCTCTCCATCCCCCCTAACCCCCCTTGGAAAGGGGGGGAGGGGAGCGTCGGGATGAAAGCCGGGCTAGGGTGTACGGTTTTCCTATAGTCCTAGTTGCTATAGTCATTGACAATTATATACACAGCCATTATAATATCGAGCATTATCAAAACAGGGGGAGGACATCACCTCTGTCTAAACAGCGGTCAGGGTTTCCTAGACTGAAGAATCCCGCTTTGTCTATCCCCCCTAACCCCCCTTTGAAAGGGGGGAATAGAAGGGCAACGTCGGGAGTATGTCAAAGAAATTCACTCTTAGTAGGAATAATAATTATCCTACAGCGCTTTTCGCTCTTGATGAACCACCGGAGCCATAACCAAAACCTTGTAGGGACGTTCCATGCAACGTCCCTAATGTGGTCTACTGAAATGAAAACCGCTGTAATTCATAGCCACTGATGTTAAATACCTACTCGCACAGGAGTACGATTTTGTTTAACATCATATTCAGCTTTTTCAATCATCGATCTACCAGTCATCTCAGATGGTTGAGGCAAATCCAGAATTTCCAAAATAGTGGGTGCTATATCTGCTAAACAACCATTTTTTCTTAGAGGTACTTCAGTTCCATGACCAAGAATTTTTCGTCCCTCTCCTTCCACTAGAATAAAGGGCACCGGATTAGTAGTGTGAGCTGTCCATGGATTTCCATCTTCGTCCCACATATATTCAACATTTCCGTGGTCAGCAATAATAATTGCTGTGCCCCCCACTTTGCTAATGGTCTGTAAAAGTCTTCCCAAACAATGGTCAACTGTGTTGACGGCATTAACTGCTGCATCTATAGACCCCGTATGCCCTACCATATCAGGGTTTGCATAGTTAATCACAACCAAAGAATAAATTTGCTTTTCTATAGCAGCGCTCGCCACATCTGTTACTTCTTCTGCAGACATTTCTGGTGCCTGGTCATAAGTTGGGACCATTGGACTTTGAACTAATTCTCGGTCTTCTCCCTCAAATGGTTGTTCAAAACCCCCATTAAAGAAGTAAGTCACATGAGCATATTTTTCTGTTTCGGCAGTGCGGAACTGACGTAGACCATGTTCAGAAATGACCTCTCCTAAAATATTATTCAAGTTTTGGGGTTCAAAAGCCACCAATACAGGAAAATTCGGGTCATACTGAGTAAATGTTAAAAATTGTAGTGGTTGAATTTGCTGGCGTTCAAATCCATTAAAGTTTGGATCTACAAAAGCTTGAGTTAATTGACGGGCACGGTCTGGACGAAAATTAAAGAAAATAACTCCATCCTCTGGGGTTATAGCTCCAGGAGCAACTCTAATTGGAATCACAAACTCATCTGTTACTCCCTCAGTGTAGGATTGTTGGAGTAAATCAGAAGCAGAACGGCCTACTCCATAGCCATCCTGGGTCATTACTTTATATGCTTTGTGAACTCTGTCCCACCGTTGGTCTCGATCCATGGCGTAGTAGCGACCACTAACCGTAACAATTCGTCCTACTCCTAATTGATTGGTGTGATACTCAATCTGCTTGAGTACCTGGACTCCTGATTTGGGATTAGTATCACGTCCATCAGTTATCGCATGGATACAGACATCAGAAATTCCCTTTGCTTTAGCCATATCCAGTAAACCTAAAAGATGGTTTATATGGGAGTGAACCCCACCTGGAGAACAAAGACCGACTAGATGTAGCTTGGAATTCCGCTCACTGACTTCCTGGCATATTTTTTCTATTGCCTGATTTTGTACAATTGAGCCGTCCTCTATCGCATCCGAGATGCGTACCAATTCCTGGGGTACTACTCGACCTGCACCAATATTTAAGTGACCAACTTCTGAATTTCCCATTTGTCCGTCTGGCAAACCTACAGCTTTTCCAGAGGCTTGAATCAAAGTGCTTGGATAGGTCTGCCAGAGGCTTTCCATTACTGGAGTTTCACTTATCGCAATCGCATTTCCATCGTCATCTTCTCGATTACCCCAACCATCTAGAATAATTAGTACAACTGGAGATATAGAACCATTATCCATAATTTGTTACCTGCTTATAACATAGTTTTGATTTTCTGAATTACTATGCCCAAAATACTATAGTTGAGTATCTTTTTGACTGTAAATATTTCTACTTACTATCAGTATGATGAATAATTTTAGCTATAGGTATTATATCAGTCCAATTATCTTTTGATTGCAGTTAAATCAATTAAAAAAAAATTAAATTCTACAATCTTTGAACTGAAAAATATTTTTAGCTCTCTCTGAAGTTAAATTCTGTTATATATTATGATTATTTAATTTGTGTCATTATTTTTGATATCAAAAATAACCATACTTTGATTTATTGATTTAGACAGACAAAAATAATGATGATGTATAAAATTAAGTATATATAGCAATCCTAAATTGGCTGTGAAAAATTCAAAATTCAATAAAAAAGTTGAAATTCCTACCTCTTATCTGTTCCCTTTTCCCTAAAAAGCAGTAAGATTTTTGCTACGAATAAAATAGGATTGCTATATAATATGATTAATTTGCGAATTTTACCTTTCTACTATTACCACCATCAACCAACAACTACTAAGTAGCTGTTAAAATTTATCGTTAAATTAACGCAGGAAGTTTTAGTTATCTAGAGTAGCAGCAGGCAGAATGGAAGAGATTTAAAGGCTACTTTACTTTTTGTTACATCCTTAGTTTTTTTCGTGCCTATCTACTTAACAATTCATAACTTAATTAAACTGAAGAGAATGATTTTCAGCTATAGAATAAAAACTGAAAATTGATATTATTAAATTTAGCAACAAATAGTCACATTAACATAAGTTACTATTATATTAAATAACGTCAACCTAATTAAATAAACATTAACAATGACCAAACTATTATATTTCGTAAGTATAGGAATATTAGCTTTGTGGATACTAAGAGGTGAATCTGTAGCAGTTGGGAGCGAGGATACTCAAATCATCAAAATATCAGATAGATTTACCTCATCTGGCCAGCTCCTAGCTCAGATTCCAGATTCAGAATCTGAAGACCCAACTGCACAACCAGCAATTCCAGAAGCAGAAGTGCCAGAACCAGAAGTACCAGAAAAGTCCAATACAATAACCAACCTGATCCAGTCCACCGATCCAGAAGAAAGAGAAAATGTTCTGAGGCAAGAACTGGGGAATCGATCTGGCGATACCAGATTGTCACCCTCTGAGACCATATCAGTACCTAGTGGCAGAGACCCATTTTCAGTAATACCCAATATACCCGTCCCAGATGTAGCACCAGAACCATCATCAGTCGCCCAACTACCAGAAATACAAGGTCAACAACTTCGAAATCTACCCACTCTACCAGCAACTACAATTCCAACTACTTGGCAACGAAATGTCGTAAGAATTGTACCAAGTGACGACAGCCTAAGAGAAATCCGAAGAAGACCTCCTTCAGAACCAGACCCAATCTCTGGATTTGACTCTACATTTGTAGAACGTGGTTGTTAATTCGATCACTTACAAGTATGATTTAGCAAAATAATTGCTATCCTAATCCAGTATCAGGCTTTTCAGAAGTGGCAATGCGTAAACTTTTATTAACAGCAGGAGTGGGAGTATTAGCTCTCTGGATAAGTGGATGTGAATCTCTACCATTTTTTAATAGTGGAGATAGCTCCAGTGCCAATACTCCAGAAGCCTCTCCTACTTCTACAGTAGAATCTCCATCTCCAAGTCCTAATTTGGCTAGTGAACCTTTTCCGTCTCCAGATGTTCCTCAGAAGTCCGAGACAGCAAAAGATTTAATTCGATCTACAGATCCAAGTGAAAGAACACAATCTCTGACACAACAAGTCCAAACCCAAACAACTCAACCAAACAATTCAAGTCAAATCACAATACCAGAAACCAGAGACCCTTTCTCAGATATACCTAGTATCCCAGTACCTCGTCAGAGTTCACAAACAGGGGGTTCCTCACTGGCTCAACTTCCACAACTAACAAGTCAACAAGTACCAGATATTCCCAATTTGCCAGAAACAAGATCCCCCTCATCTTGGAATCAACCAGTACCAAGACTAGAACCTACAAATTCAGGTGAAAGTTTATCATCACAACAAAATAACCGCCGAAGTCAAGGCCAATCTGACTCTTCATCAACTCCCAATCAAGCAAATCAAGCAGTATCAGGTTCCAATCAAGCAGTTAAAGAAGGTCAACTACCTCAACAAAGTACCAAACAAGTTAGAGAAATACCAAAACTACCCGAACCAGAACGTCCTCCTCAGTGGGGAAATCCAACAACTAGAGCCCAAGCAGGAGGTTCAAGAGAAGGCAGAAGCAGTGAAACACCAGTTGCAGCACATCCTCCTAACAGTTCAAGTTCACCACCATCACCTCCACCTCCGCCAAAACCACCAGAGCTACCGAATACATCAACTCAACAAGTGCCAAGTTTACCAGACTTGCCAATAGCACCAAGTCCACCTACTCAGTGGAGAGGTCCTGGTTTTCCACCACCCCCACCACCCCCACCAGCACCCCCGCCGCCACCACCACCTCCGCCAGACACTAGTATTGCTGATAGGATAGAAGTTAGTGGGGTTGTGGAAGTTGGTACTCAAAAGCAGATTATTGTCAAGGTTCCAACTGAAGCAACAAGTAGATATGTCAAGGTAGGACAACTGCTAGGTAATGGTAAGGTATTGGTCAAACGAGTTGACTTTAAGACTGGGGCTGACCCAATTGTGATTTTTGAACAAAGTGGTGTGGAAATTCAGAAAGAGGTAGGAAAAGCGATAACAACTACGGAGGAAGAATAACTGTGGAGGTTAGAATATATAATAAAACCATAAAATAATCGTAAAAAACGTAGATTCAGAATTGAGAATTTCCTAAATTACTCTAATCTGTTCAGATTAATCAGAAATCAAGGGTTAATTACGGTTTAACCGAGGATAAGAGAAAAAGCTGGCGAGATGATATAACAGAGATTCAACTCAATTTTTTTTGATTTGTTATCTAGTTAATAATATTTATTCCCGTAGCTTTGCTTCAGCAAAATCAAAACAATCATATCCCGTTATAATCGCGAGATTTAACGGCAAGAATTTCAAAGTAAACAAATAAGTTTGATATCGGCTATGTTCGTATCAATAAAAAAACTAGGAATATCAATATTAACAGGTTCTTGCTTACTAGGATACACATTAATGTGGACTCCTAACTCATCAATGGCACAAGAAACAGAACCACCTTTTTGTGAAGGAAGTCCTCCCACTGGTAGGGTTAAATGTAATTATCCCAATGGTGATAATTATGCCGGAAATTTTGTCAATGGAAGACCAGAAGGAAGCGGTGTGTACATTTATGCTAATCGCGACCGTTACGAGGGACAGTTTCGGAATGGTCTGCCTAATGGACAAGGAACTTTTATCTTTTCCAATGACACCAGGGTAACGGGAGTATTCCAGAATGGACAAATTAGGTCTGGAACAATTATCTTTGCTAATGGCGATCGCTTTGTCGGAGATTTTAACCTAGTGGAAAATATCTCTAATAGTGTAATTAGCAGTCAGCCCACTGGTGAAGGTCAATTTATCTATGCTAATGGCGATCGCTATGAAGGGGAATTCTTTGCCGGAGTTCCATTTGGCCCAGGAGTTTTTACCCGTGCTGATGGGATACGGTGTCAAGGAGATTTCTATAATGCTGAACTAGACGGCAAAGGAAACTGTAGCTATCCTAATGGTATCCGCTATCAGGGAGAGTTTCGTGGTGGAGTACCTCATGGAGTAGGCATTATTATTGATGCAGATGGAAAGCGTTTTCCTGGCACTTTTCGTAATGGTCAAAGACAGGAAGAGACAAATTAGTAATTATTAATTGGTGTTAAAGCCAAAAGCAATACTATATATATCTGCATTTTAAATACAAGATACAGCAGTTTCGGCGGGTTATGAGGTACAAATATTAATGATAAAACCTGTACAGTGGGGGGATATTGCCCGCAATCTGGCCATCTTGCTCCCCAGAGGTTTGCCTAACAGATATGAAATCTTCTGTATAACTTTGGGTATATAGTAGACATCTTCTATAATTAATAGCAATTTCATGTAGTTGAGCTACTTACCTTTAGAGGTTGTTTGGGCGTTGGTTAATGCGTAATGCTTTTGTCTCAAATATCTATGAAAAAACTGGCGTTGCTGAATCAAGGTATGAAAATAAAAACTCAACAATCTAGAATACTTACTATTTAATAGTGAGCGCGATCGCTAATAAATATAAATCATACCAAAAATCAGCAACGCCCAAAAAATATAGGGTGGCAAATATTATCTGACGACAAAAAATTAGTCCTGCCTTTAATAAGCTATGCTTTATAAACATCTTTACTTAACATAAAACTTGACAAAATAGACAGTTTATGTATATTAAGTTTTGGAGCAAATTTTTTCTCCGAAAAAATGTAATTTTTAATATATTTTTTTGAGAACTTTAAGTAGTTTTTCTGGTCTACCTAGACTATTTCTCCCTTCTCCCCTGCTCCCGGCTCCCCTTATCCCTATAAGTGCTTCCGGAGTTCCTGATCAGAGATAGCTTTTCAAGGGGAACTAGGGGGTATCTAAATCAAAATTCATACTTTGACAAACATCTTTAATTAGATTTATTAGAGTCGCAAGTAGCCAGTATTTAGTAGTCAGGAAGTAAGGAAAATACAGTTACTTTTTAAATTTGCCATAACCTGAAACTCTGATCAAATGATTGTTAAATTTTTTAATTTCCAGAATGGTAAGGCAGTCAATTAATCGTAGCAGAATGAATACTTACGAAACAAGACTGTATTAAACATTGTGCATTCTCTACCTTTGCTTAGTCCTAAAAGTACAATAATGCCAAAATATAAATATTGAAATTAGTTGAGAATTTATTATGACAGCAACTGCCTCTACTTCCTCCGGAACTAATAATTTTCCTTTTGACTTTTCTCCCCATGCTACACAAGATAGTGATTTTCTGCGACAACTAGAATTTGTTCCTGGCTTAAAAGAAATATTGACAATTAGACAAGTTCATGCTTTAGAACACGCTACAGTCTGGGTACTAAGTGATTTAGAAAACTCAGGAACAACAACAGATTCTAACGAATCAATTGGCGGAATGTCTACACGACAAGGATTTTACCTTTATGGCTCAGTAAATCCAGCCCGGTTACAACAGGCAGTAGAAACAGCATTACAGCGCATCACTTCTGGAGAATGGAACTTAGCAGTACATCCCAGATGTGGTACAAACCTATCAGTAGCAATGACTCTGACCGCTGGATTAGCTATGGGTATAAATTTGCTTCTGCCCCGAAAACCTATTGAACAACTATTAGGTTTTGGTGTTGCAGTGACAGCGGCTACTCAGCTAGCACCTGAATTAGGGAGTTTTGCCCAAAAGTACATCACAACAGCTATTCCTTTCAATTTAAGATTGATCAATATTTCGGCAACCCAAGATTTATGGGGCCGTCCTACTCATTTTGTCCAGCTATCCTGGATCAATTAGTTGCAACAAAACTTAAAAAAATCTATGAACCAAAAGATATAGGATGAGATTGCAGTTTTACCATACTTTAAAGGGAAAAATTTCATGGTTCAACGTGGTTCTAAAGTTCGTATTTTGCGCAAAGAATCTTACTGGTATAACGAGATTGGTACAGTGGCTTCAGTTGATAAAAGTGGCATTAAGTACCCAGTCATCGTTCGCTTTGATAAAGTAAACTATGCCGGTTTTAGCGGTAGTGCGAGTGGCGTTAATACCAATAATTTTGGCATGGATGAAGTGGTAGAGGTATAAGTACCTCAAGGTAAATAAATAAGCTGAAAACTGTTCTTGAAAAAGTAAAACAGTAACCTAAACCGAAATCCAGCAATCCTTATAAAATAAGAAAAAATTGGCAAAAAATGATTTCAGGTAAATGCTAAAAAATCAAAAAATCTCATAGTATATATAATAAAACAACTATGGGAATATAGTTAGCATTGTGCCAGAACTGCCAGAAGTAGAAATAGTAAAACGGGGTCTGAATCAACTGACTCTTGACCAAAAAATATTGGGTGGGGAAGTGTTGCTAGAACGCACAGTTGCCTACCCAGTTTCTATGAGTGATTTTTGGGGTGGGGTAGAGGAAATGGCGATCGCCCAATGGCATCGACGAGGTAAATATTTATTAGGCCAGCTCTACAAGTGGGAAACACAAACCCCAGACATTACCCAAACTTACCAAAATGAATATGGTTGGCTAGGGGTTCATCTACGAATGACGGGTCAGTTACTATGGGTAAATTCA
The DNA here is from genome assembly GCA_030064835.1 of Microcoleaceae cyanobacterium MO_207.B10. Taxonomy (GTDB): domain Bacteria; phylum Cyanobacteriota; class Cyanobacteriia; order Cyanobacteriales; family Microcoleaceae; genus JASJEE01. Next base: position 10,739 of record JASJEE010000039.1, read on the forward strand.
GACGAAACTCTACATAAACACACGCGAGTCAGATTATTTTTTAGCAGTAAAGATGCTCTCGGCGATCGCTCTAAGACCAAAGAATTAAGATTTGTCGATCAAAGAACTTTTGGTCAAATGTGGTGGGTACCACCCAAAACAGAAATATCCCAAATTATCACTGGCCTGAAACAACTAGGCCCAGAACCATTTTCCCCAGAATTTTCCCTAGAATATCTCACAAAAAAACTTCAAAAAAGACACAAACCAATTAAAACTGCCCTTTTAGATCAAACAAACATTGCAGGATTAGGCAATATATATGCCGATGAAGCCCTCTTTCTCAGTGGAATAAAACCAACGACTCTCTGCAAAGATTTGACCGAAACCCAAATAGAACAACTACATCCAGCAATTATCAAAGTATTGCAGACATCCATAGAAGCGGGGGGTACAACCTTCAGTAATTTTTTGAATGTAAAAGGAGTTAATGGTAATTATGGTGGCGTAGCTTGGGTTTATAATCGTGTCGGCCAACCATGTCGAATTTGTGATACATCTATAGAAAAAATTAAACTGGCGGGGCGATCGACTCATTTTTGTCCTCAATGCCAAAGTTGAAGCAAGAAATTAAACAGACATAATTCTTGTTTAATTACCTATAGTTAGAGTAACCCCATATCGGAAAGCAATACCTCTTTGATATTAGATGAACTAACTTCATATCAATTACCATTAAAATTTAAAACTGAAGATACATCATATATGGAAATTAAATAATGGCAGGCAAAATCAAAAAAGGTAGCTTAGTTCGGGTTATACGGGAAAAACTGGAAAATAGTTTAGAAGCTAAGGCCAGTGACTCTCGTTTTCCTCCCTATATATTTGAGAGTCAGGGAGAAATAGTTGATACAAGGGGAGATTACGCTTTTGTCAAATTTGGCAAAGTGCCCACTCCCAATATTTGGTTGCGAGTGGACCAATTAGAAGAGTTCAAATAATATTAAATACTTGAGCTGTTTTGCCAAGAGACTATTTCAGGACTCAATTAAAAAATCATGTATTTGGGGTGTGCAATGCACGCCCTATTAAATTTATATATAGGGTAAAAAGGATAAATCTATGGTAAACCCTGTAATTGAAAGTCCAAAATTTTAGATGGGATAGTTTATGACTTCTTCTGCTTCGTTATCTTCCTCTAATCGTTTCAGCCGAATATCAATTATTGGGGCAGGACATATCGGTAGTACCCTGGCTCAAATATTATTAGAAAAAAGTATCGCCGATGTGGTACTGCTAGATATTATTTCAGGCTGGCCTCAAGGTTTGGCCCTAGATTTAATAGAAGCAATGGCAGTGTATCGTAACGATCGCCAAATTCTCGGTACAAATGATTATGCAGATACGGCAGATTCAGATATTGTTGTGATTACTGCAGGTCAACCTCGCACACCAGGGATGAGTCGAGATGATTTACTCAAGATTAACTCTAAAACCGTAGTTGATGTGGCGAAAGCGGCGATCGCCCATTCTCCCAACGCCATATTTATAGTAGTGACTAACCCCCTAGATGTCATGACTTATTTGGTTTGGGAAACTCTAGGAGTACCCCCAGAGCGAGTTATAGGGATGGCAGGAATATTAGATGCAGCTAGGTTTCAAGCATTTATTGCCATAGAGTTAGGCATTTCTGTAGCTGATATTAATGCTCTGGTTTTGGGAAGTCACGGAGATTTGATGATACCTTTGCCTAGATATTCTACCATTAACGGCATCCCCATCACAGAAATTATGGATCAGAATATTATTAGTAAAATCGTAGAAAGAACTCGTAATGGTGGAGCAGAAATTGTACAGTTGATCAAAACTGGTAGTGCGTATTATGCTCCTGCAGCATCAATAAGTGTCATGGTAGAATCAATTTTAAAGAATCAAAATCGACTTTTACCTTGTTCTGCTTATTTACACCAAAAGTATGGTTTGGATAAGATTTTTTTGGGAGTTCCCTGTTGGTTAGGGAGTCAAGGAGTACGGGAAGTTTTAGAGATAGACTTGACAGATGCTGAACAAGCTCAATTAATTAATTGTGAACAGAAAGTACGTCAAAATATCAAGAGAGCAAAAGAAATGTTAGCAATGTGAACTAATGACACTAAACAGCTAACTTCCGTTTTGATTTCTATAGATTGAGTTTGATATCTTAATACTTACTATCTATACTTGTAGAGCAGTTATAGAATTTTTATAATATTGCTAGTTCAATTATTACCGAAAAATTCTGGTCTAAAGCTTCCCCTTGGGTGGGGGAAATCAGAAAAACTTTTCCTTAAGGGTCAATCCTCTTATTTTCAAAGAGAGGTAATTGTTAATTAATAATTAATAATTAATAATTAATAATTATTAATTGTTGAACCTACCATAGTGTAGACTGGAAATGATTATATGTACATTGATTAACAAAACATACTAAATAAAATATGACATCTGAATCGTATATTTTTCTAGCTGGAGCAAGCCGAGGTGTGGGGCGAGAAATAGCTAAATGCTTACTCAAACAAAATCGCCAAGTTAAAGCATTATTGCGATCACCCGATACTCAGAGTGAACTAGAAGCTATGGGTATAAAAGTTGTAATGGGTGACGCTTTAGACCCGACTGCTACTGAAACTGCAATGGTAGATGATAAAAGCATTGAGGCAGTTATCAGCACTATTGGCGGTTTACCTAAAGATGGTGAAAGATCTGATTTCTTGGGTAACAAAAACTTGATTGATGCTGCTGTCAAAGCTAAGGCACAAAAGTTTATCCTTATCTCTTCTATTGGGAGTGGGGAAAGTGCAGCAGCTCTGTCTCCTCAAGTTATGGAAACTCTTGGCCCAGTTTTGGTAGAGAAAGAAAAAGCCGAAAAGTATTTGATTGATAGTGGATTAACTTATACTATTATTCGTCCTGGTGGGTTAAAGTCTGAAGCAGCAACGGGGAATGCCATACTGACAACCAATTTTAAGGTTGCAGGTACTATTCATCGTGCAGATGTAGCTCAGTTAGCCTGTAAATGTTTGATGTCACCAACAGCTAATAATCAAGTGTTATCAGCTATTGATCGCAATATGGCTTATACTCAGTTAGAGTATGAGGAATTTTACTTGGGTTAAATTTTTAGTAATAGATTCATTAGACCAATTACTATGTATTAATGGTACACTTTATCCGAAATTCCAAAATAAAATAATGCTTTTGACAATTTATGGATAGGCAAGTATCTATTAGTGCATAATCAATAATTACTGATTAAATAATTAAGTTCTACAGCCTTCTAAGTAGAGCCATAAAATCGGCATTTTTTTACTTTTAAAGAACTTTTTTTTGAAAGTCAAAGTAATTACAGCAGTTGCTGGGTGTTATGAAGTACAAATATTAATAATAAAATATCTACATTTTTTGCGGGCATCTTGCCCGCAATAGGTATCCTTCTCTGAGATGAAATATCCTGTATTTGTTAATTATTAATAGTTGAATACTATAGATTCATCTAAATAAAGAGTGTGAATGTCGGAAACTTTTAATTGACTTCTGTGGTAAGGTTCAATAGGTGGGTAAAGTTCTCGCATGATTAAATTTAATTTAAGCTTCTAGCTGTCAGTTTTTAATTTTCAGCTTTATTATAATTATTGAGTGTAGCCTTTAAAGTATGTAAACATTGGTATAGAAAAACTTAATATAATTACAAATATGAATTATTTATGACATCTTTAAAAGTGAATTGGTATAAATTAATGCTGTTGTCAAACTACTTTTATAACTAATTTTCTGATGAATTTCAAGACAGTGATGGCTGTCACTTGCTGATTTACCTGTTTGTGTCATTCTAATTCTGTTAAGATAAGTACCTCAAGATAACCAAAATTAGGTATCATACACTTTATGGCCATAACTTCATGGCTGACAAATTTCCATAAATTCCCCCATACATTTATAATTAATTGAAAGACTTTTGATGTAATAAACATTTTGAAAAATTTAATCAGAAAATAACTAAAGCTATAGGTAATTTAACTTATGAGTACCTGACATCAGGACTTATGCAAAATCTTTAATTTTACACTATACTTTGCTGTAAGGTGTGTCACTAAAAAAAACACACTTACTAGATAAATTCTGTCACATATATAACTAAAGCCTGGAATATTTCTAGAATATTTCTATCTAAATTAATAATAAAAACTAAAAAAACTTTTAACCACAAAAGAGACTACTATGGTAATGCTCAAAAACGACCCTCAAACTTTATCCTCACTCAGACATCAAGCAGTATTTGATGAAGACTCAGATGTACGACTAGCAGCAGTAGAAAAGCTAGCCACAGAATGGAAAAACCATCAAGATACAGCAGCCATTCTCAAGCAACTAGCAATATCTGACCAATATCCAGATGTGCGGAGAGCAGCAACAGAACATCTTGCCCAAAGTTGGCAACATCACCCCGATATTTTACCATTTCTTAAGCAAGTGGTAGTATCTAACAATGATTATTGGTGGGTTCAAGAAGCAATATTAGATCAATTAACCACAGCTTGGCATGATGACCCCAACACCATCGCCTTCCTCAAACAACTGATTTTGGCTGACCAATATCGCTCCTCAAATGTGCGCTACGCAGCCCTAAAACAATTAGCCCGAAATTGGCAACATGAATCTGAAACCTTAGCCTTCCTCAAACAACGAGCTGTATCTGATATAGATGAAGCTTTACGAGAAACTGCAGTAGAAATGTTAGTCGAAGGTTGGCAACAAGACCCTCAAATCAGCGCCTGGCTGAGACAAAGAGCTGAGTCAGATAGACATTGGGGAGTGCGCTTGGCAATATTAGAAAAATTAAACCAAGATGGAAACTATGACCCTACTACTCTCCCCTGGCTCAAACAAATAGCGATGTCTGACCAAAGCCCCTATGTGGCTTCAGAGGCAGTATCTAAGTTAGCCCAACTAGGGAAAGATGACCCGGATACAGTAATTATTCTCAAACAGTTAGCTGTGTCTGCTCAAGCTTCGGAAGTACGAATAGCTGCCATGAGCCAACTAGCGGAAAATTGGCAAGATGACCCGGATACCTTCTCTAGTCTTAAACAACTAGCATTATTTGATGATTTTTCTCAAGTGCGACTAGCTGTAGTAGAGTATTTGAAACAACATTGGGAAAAACATCCTGATACCCTGACTATTATCAAACAGTTAGTTGTCTCCGATAAGGTTTCAGAAGTGCGAAGAGCAGCATTAAGTTACCTCAGCAAAAATTGTCAAAATGGCTCCGATATTATTGCTATTCTCAAACAAGTTGTTCAGTTCGATGAATCTTGGCAGATGCGAGAGTTAGCATTAGAACATTTGGGTGCATTTTGGCAAAACGACCTCGATGTATTCAGCTTTCTGAAACAACAGGCTGTCTCTGAGGAATGTTGGGTAGTGGCAGAAGTGGCTGTAAAACAACTAGCTGCTAGATGGAAAGATGACCAGACTGTTTTAGCGCTGTTGAAAAAATTGGCTGTTTCTAACTCTGGTGTGCGAGTAGCAGCAATGCGAGAATTAGCTATAGGTTGGCATGATGATCCTGAAACCATAAAAATTCTCAAACAAGTTGTGGTGACTGATGAATGTTGGCACATGAGAAAGTTAGCAGTTGAAAAACTAGCCACAGGTTGGCATGATGATCCTGAGACCATAAAAATTCTGAAACAAGCTGCTGTGTCAGACGATCGACACGATGTAAAAATAGCAGCAATGCAACAATTAGCTACAGGTTGGAAAAATCATTCTGATACTGTGGCTACTATCACCAAAGTGGCTATGTCTGACAAATTTTCTGATGTCAGAATGGCAGCAGTGGAACTGTTAATTGCTGGTTGGAAAGATGACCCTAATACTGTGAAAAAATTGCAAGAAATTGCTGTGTCTGACCAATGTTCAGATGTGCGAGTAGGAGTAATTGAGAAATTAGCTAATGAATGGAAAGATGACCCTAATATATTAGCTTGGCTTAAACAAGAAGCTGTCTCCGACCCATGTTCTTATGTACAACGAGCTACTATGGAACAGTTAGCTACAGAGTGGAAAGATGACCCTGATACTCTGGCAATTATTAAACAACTGGTAGTATCTGATAAGTGTTCCCAACTACAACAGTCAGCAGTGTTACAATTAGCTACAGCCTGGAAACATGACCCCGATACTGTATCAACTCTCAAACAACTAGCAGTTTCGGCTCATTGTCCAGATTTACAACAGTTAGCAATGCAACAACTAGCGATCGCCTGGAAACATGACCCTGATACTTTAAATATTCTCAAACAAAAAATAGAGTCTGTTGACGATCCAGTAATACGACAAGCAGCAATGCAGCAATTAGCGATCGGTTGGAAGGATGATCCTAATACATTAAACCTGTTTAAACATTTGGCTATTTCTGATGAAGATATCTGCGTCCGACAAACCGCAGTAGTAGAATTGGCTATTTGTTGGCAGTATGACCCTGAAACTATAGAAATTCTCAAACAACTTGCAGTCAGGGATGATAATTTTTATGTACGACAAACTGCTTTGGAGTTATTAGCGCTGAGAGGAAAAGAGGACTCCACCACTGTTATTCTGCTCAAAGAATTAGCTCAGTTTGATGAAAATGCTTATGTGCGAAGTTCGGCAATGCAACAGTTAGCTCTAGGTTGGCAAGATGAACCCGGAATGTTTGAGTTTTTGTGCGGTCGAGCCTGTGACGATCCTTTTGTACGGCAGGAAGACTGGGAAGATAACCCCCGGAAAACTGCTCTAGAAGCTATACTCGAACAATATCCAGAAAATCCTCAAATTTTCCAAATATTGACTGAAAGAGCAGAAAATGACTCAGATGAGCAGGTACAACTATTTGCTCAGAAGGCATTATTGAAGAAGTAATACCATTTTCATAAAATATTAGGTGGTAGGTGGTAGGTGGTAGGTGGTAGGGAGGTTCCATGCAACGTCCCTACCAGTTTATTTGTAATATTCCCCCGGATACGCAAGAGCATGGCTTTTTTCAATTTGGTATTAGTGAGTCAGAAGATATAAGCAACAAATCCGGAAAAAAATATAAAAATACTCCCATTCCTCTCTTCCCCCTACCTCACCCTCCGCTTCAACGTTAAACCCGCACCGAAAACACCCAACACAAACAAACCTACTGTTACACCAGGTTCTGGTACTCGCACCTCCTGACGCACATCAGCATTTTTAGCCACAAAATTATTACTCAGAAAATTAGTCTGTAATGGTTGAGCTGATGCTGTTGATAACAAACTAAATCTGGAATTAGCATTCAAAGATGGCGCTATACTTCCCACCTGAAAAGCCACCTTCTCCTGATTAATATCATGTCCGGATAATTAGTGATGAAAAAACTTATCCTCTTGCTTCGGCGAGTAAATCTTTCTATTTTCCCTACTCCCCTACTCCCCTACTCCCCTACTCCCCCGCTCCCTTACTATCTTAATCATAAGTATTCAACCGGACATGATATAAAACTACCCAGTTTAAATGTATTATCAAACAACTCAAAAGCAGTATTATAAATCCCCAGGCTTTCCTCAAATAACGGCCCCAATTTTTGATTTCCGATAAGTGGAAATTCTCAACCAAATTCACCAGCCATTACATCCAGACTAAAATCAATTCCTAGTTTTGTATTATTGTTAAACAAAGCATGAAAATCAATAAATGCTTCTATTTATAAAAATTATCCCATATTTTCGGGCATAATCAGAGAAATGTCATCTCCAATATTAAAGTTAATTATTGTGTTATCTTCTAACCTTAATATTGCTGGGAATGTACCTGTTAATGAAAAATTTTGTAGCATTGATAAAGTCGTTGTCGCTTCCACATCTAAAAGATTGTAATAGAAGCCAAGATTACCAAATAAACCTAAATTTAATTCTTGATTTTGTTCTAGTGGCGGTAATCCAAATAAGACACTAGCTAAACCATCTAAATCTAAAGCAGCTTTCATAAATTCATCTTTTCCTGAACCCAAAAGTTGATTTTTCGGAGAGTTAAGAGATTTTTCGCTCGTAGTATTTACTTCTGGAAAACTAACATCAATACCTCCCAAATTTTCATCTATTTATAAATTAAAATCACTGCCATTAATATTTAACAAGTTGAATTTTTGATTGACATAAAATCCCAAGTCAAGTTCATTTACTGGAGAAATATCTACTCCTGTAGCTACATCAAATATTAAGTCTAGTGCGTAGGATGTATCAATACCTTTTGTAGAAAAATTAGCATTTTCAGCAAAGTTAAAACCAGATTATATGGTAAATATTTCTCCAGCTTTTACAGGTGCATCTGGTATTTCAAAAAATAAGTCAACTGGTATTGAAGCATCAACAATACCTCCGTTTAAATTGAAGGTATTTTGTAGACCTACTTTGCCTTTTATGAAAGCATTAAAACCAACATCTAATTCTTCAATTTTGGGCAAAATACAAACCCCCCAGAATTTTTGAAGACAACCCGTAGTTTGAAGTAGAGAATAATTTTATCCCACTGACTCATCCCACTCAACGACAAATAAACCATCGTTTCCACCCCAGGTAAAATTTGTGTTTTCCTGACCCCAGATATTCTGATTTGATGTGGTAAAGTCTAAGTTAAAGTTAAGAGTTGTGGCTAATGTCGTAGTAGGAATAGTCATTGCCGTGAAACCAGCAACTACTACTGCCATTGTTTGATCAAGAAGTTTCACTTTTTGATACCTCTAAAAATAAAGCTGTTATTTCAACTTGATCTTTCTGTGGTTGAGGGTATGATATCCGGACTTATTTTGGTCAAAATATTCCTGTGGCATTTCTTGGGGATTCAGTTAAGAAAAAAAATTACTTAATTACTGTCAAGTGCCAAAATCAAGCAAGACAAATGTAGAGGTAAGCAACCAAAAATATCGGTTTGATTTTTTGAGGAAAAATACTCAGATATAGGATAAATGATTTAATCACTCAAGACAGGAAAATTATTCATAAATATATCCAAAATGATAAATAAATGATCAATAAATATAAAACAGAAAACCCAGATTAAGAAAATTAAAATTATATTATACAACTATAGCAATCCTAAATTATTTGTAACAAATCAAAAAATAGATAAAAATCCTGAAACTCTTACCCCTGTTCTCTTCTCTATTTCCTATTCCTTTTTCTAGGATATTTTTTTCAGAACCACGCCGAGGAATGCTATATAAGAAAAAATAAAAGTATTTCTACAAATAGTTAGATATGAGACTCACAAAAGTGGGAAAATATTCAAGGGGAACTAAGTCTATAACTTGGACAATAGTTAAAAAATAAAAGTTAAGACCTTATATTTTACCCCATTTGTGTCAATAATTTACAACAAAGCCATGCAATTCTCAAAACCTTTAACAGCCTTTTCCACAAGCGATCGCCTGTCCCTAAAAGATAGATTGCAGATTGAATATCTTGTCAATGCTAATATTCTGGCAGAAACAGAAAAAGTCCTGAGTCAAGATATAATTAATGGGCTAATTCAAACTCCTAAGTCACTTCCACCAAGATATTTTTACGATGACCGTGGTTCACAACTATTTGAGCAAATTTGTCAACTACCTGAATATTATCCGACTCGCACAGAAGCCAGTATTTTACAAGAATGTTCTGAAGAAATAGCTCGTTTAACGGGTCCCTGTGAAATTGTAGAATTAGGTAGTGGTAGCTCTACAAAAACTCGTATTTTACTCGATGCTTATGATACATTAGGTCTTCCCCTACGTTATTTACCAATAGATATTAGCGGTGGTATTCTCGAAAGTAGTGCTAAAGATTTATTAGTAGATTATCCAAATCTCTATATTCATGGTTTAGTTAGCACCTATGAATTAGCACTTTCAGCTTTAAAACCAGCAGCTTTACCAACAAGAATGATTTCTTTTCTTGGCAGTAGTTTAGGTAATCTTTCTCCTCAAGAATGCGATATTTTCTTCTCTCAAATTAGGGGTGCTTTACAACCAGGAGAATATTTTATTTTAGGTATTGATTTGCATAAATCTAAGCAGATTCTAGAACCAGCTTATAATGATTCTCAAGGAGTAACAGCAGCATTTAATTTGAATATGCTGCAACATTTGAATCGGAAATTTGAGGGAAATTTCAATCTTAGAAAATTTGAACATTTGGCTTTTTACAACGAAAAGTTGCATCAAATAGAAATGCACTTAAAAAGTCAGGAACAGCAAACAGTTAATCTTCGTGGTTTAGACTTAACTGTTACCCTAGAAGCAGGAGAAACTATTCTCACAGAAATTTCCCGAAAATTTGAAATTGAAACTATGCAGCAATATCTGAAAAAACAAAGTTTAATCACTATGAAAACTTGGACAGACTCAGAACAAAAGTTTGGTTTGATTTTGTCAAAATTTTCACCTGAAATTTAGATAATTATCAATAGTAATTTTCTGAATTTACGTTTCGAGGCGTTCCTAAATGAAGATATGAATATTTAATTTTTGACTAATTAGAGACTTGATAATGTGAAGGTTTTCCGTTTTTAATTTATCAGATTCATAGCCCATTTCAGCAATGCCAGTTTCAATATGAGGATTGGATAATTTTTTTTCTTATCCAATCCCTTCTCAATTTTTTCATTGATTAAAAAGTAAGTATTTCCTTCGGAATACTGCGCAAACAGCAGTAAGCTATCAGATATTAGCTATCACCTTTTTTAGCCTTTATACTTTTCATACAAATCTGGTTTATCACTAACAAAATTTATTAATTTATTCGTTTCATTTAAGTGCTTATGTAAATTAATTACACATTTTATGATAAATCTCCAATCTTATCCATAAATCATCAATTATTTATCCCTATTTCCTGTTATATGTTCCCTATTCCCTCTATCAACTAGGAAATTTATTTTGCAAGACTACTGATTTTCAACAGAAGTATTTGAGCTACCTAATAGCAGGGCTATTTCATTCTCAACTTTGCCATTTTATATATTTACGAGAATACCTTATTGCCAGCTTTAGACAACGCATCTTTAGCTATCCGTAAAGCCAGTAAATTCATTGCCAAAATATAGAATGAAATGACCCTG
>JASJEE010000283.1 GCA_030064835.1 Microcoleaceae cyanobacterium MO_207.B10
AACTTTTCCATTTTATATATTTACGAGAATACCTTATTGCCAGCTTTAGACAACGCATCTTTAGCTATCTGTAAAGCCAGTAAATTCATTGCCAAAATCTAGAATGAAATGACCCTGATAATTAATAATTAAGAGGGGATAGTTAATAATTATTAATTCAACAATTCAGGTTTAAAGCCTCCCCTTTTAAGGGGATAAAATAAAAAAATACTTTTAGTCAATCCTCTTGTTTTAAGAAGAGTTAATTGTTAATTGTTAATTGTTAATTGTTAATTGTTAATTGCTGAATTGCTGAATTGCTGAATTGCTGAATAAATAGGGATTTATGATTGACGCTAAAAGCATTTACAGATAAAAGTTTTAGCCTTTTGGGTACGAAACAAAGTGCAAGGTTTTAGCTCCTTTAAGCCAAAAATAAATAATTAGATTTTAAACAAACAAGGGCAGAAAAATTGAGTGACCATTCTTTCTTCTGCATTGTCTGTAATTCTCATTTATTCTGTAGGGGTGATTAGGGTTTCCGAAGCATTCTGTAGGAAATCACTCCTACTGACTTTTAATACCATTTTCATAAAATATTGCTACAGTAGTTGATGTAGAGGTGTTAGGTGTTAGGGGTTATACCAAATTAATAAATGTTTGCTACAAATATTATCACTCTTGGGTGTTGGGTGTGGGGTGTTGGGTGTGGTTAAACCATCGGAAAAACAAATAAAAAGGCTGATTATAAAAGATATAAAGTGGAAAAACTTTATTGATTAGTGAATCGTTGAAGTGTTCTTAAGCATAACATTATTTTTTCAAAATAGTATTAGGTGGTAAGAATTTATAATGTTTATTTTTTCTGAAAGTAAAACTGTTCTATTTCTGACTAAAAATATTCTGATAACTACAATAAATTATTTTTGATTCAGGATTAATGTAATTTTTACTGCCCACACCAACACCACATTTACTAACAGTTTGGTTATTACTTTACTTTCAGCAATTAACAATTAACAATTAATAATTACCCCTGATTAAGAGAACTAAATAGTTACTAAAATCCCAAAGTGGTCATACTTTAAAGGATTAAAATCCGGTTGATAGATAGATTTGAGGTAAATATATTCCTAGATTTTTAAGTGAGAAATAGTTGTCTTGATTTCTTACCTTCCTATTCCCTGTTCCCTGTTCCTTATCTGATTTTTATATTTCCTTGACAAACAATCTCTAAAATAAGGGGATTGACTAATAAGGAAAATTTGGAATTTTATCCCCTTAAAAGAGGAGGCTAATCAAGCTTAATTGTTGAATTAATAATTATTAACTATCAACTCTTAATTATTAATTATTCGGTAATTATATTAGATTCAGCAAGATTCAGAGTAGGCAAAATAGTTGAAAATATATCTGAAATCTGATAATAATATTTTATTGTACTTATTCTGCTAAACATAAAATTAGAACAGTGATATGAGTCAAGAGAAAATTATTATCTGGTATCGTAACGATCTACGTATCCATGACCATGAACCACTGTATAAAGCATTAAAAGCTAAAGCTGAAATTATTCCTATTTATTGTTTTGATCCAAGGCAATTTGGTAAAACAAATTTTGGCTTTCCTAAAACAGGTGTATTTAGAGCAAAATTTTTGTTAGAAAGTGTTGCTGACTTACGTCAATCTCTGCAAAAATTAGGTAGTAATCTAGTAATTTTTCAACAAAAACCAGAAATTGTACTGCCCCAAATAGCTCAACAATTATCTGTTAAATCAGTATTTTTTCATCAAGAAGTTACTGCCGAAGAAATTAAAGTAGAAAGACTCGTTTATCAAGCGCTAAAACAAATTGGAGTTAAGTTAAAATCATTTTGGGGTCATACACTTTACCATCCAGAGGATTTACCTTTTGAGATTAAACAATTACCAGAATTATTTACCAATTTCCGCAAAGATGTAGAGAAAAATTCTACTGTAAATCCTACATTCTCAATTCCTGATAAATTACCATCTTTACCAGAAATTGATTTGGGAAAATTACCAACATTATCTGATTTAAACCTAGAAATCTTAACACCAGATTTACGGGGAGTTTTAGAATTTAAAGGCGGAGAAACTGCTGGAAAGGAAAGAGTAAAAAATTACTTTTGGCAGCAAGACTGTTTAAAAGTTTATAAGGAAACCAGAAATGGAATGCTAGGGGCAAATTATTCTTCTAAATTTTCCCCTTGGTTAGCATTAGGATGTTTGTCGCCTCGTTATATTTATGAACAAGTTAAAGAATATGAATATCAAAGAGTTAAAAATCAATCAACTTATTGGTTAGTATTTGAGTTACTCTGGCGAGATTACTTCCGATTTATTTGTCAAAAACATGGCAATAAAGTATTTCATAAATCTGGTTTACAAGGAGTAGCTATTCCTTGGCAAGAAGATTGGGAAAAATTTCAAAAGTGGCAAGTAGGAAAAACAGGATTTCCCCTGGTCGATGCTAATATGCGTGAACTTTCTGCTACAGGTTTTATGTCAAATCGTGGTAGACAAAATGTTGCTAGTTTTCTGACTAAAAATTTAGGAATTAATTGGCAAATGGGTGCTGAATGGTTTGAGTCTTTACTTATAGATTATGATGTTTGTAGTAATTGGGGAAATTGGAATTACACGGCAGGAGTCGGAAATGATGCGCGAGGTTTTCGCTATTTTAATATTCCTAAACAGGCAAAAGATTACGACCCAGAAGGTAAATATGTTAAACATTGGTTGCCAGAATTAGGAAAGGTTTCTGCTACTAAAGTACATGAACCTTGGAAATTATTACCTGTTGAACAAGATAGATTTGGTGTGAAAATAGGGGTAGATTATCCACAACCAATTGTTGATTTATGGCAATCGGTTAAGGAGAATGAAATAATTTATAATACAGCATTAAAAATGGCAAAAGGAAGAAGGAAGGTCAAATAAAGATTTGGGAGCTTAGTTGTAGTAGTGGGAGGACTGTGGGAAATGTGGGGAGAGGATAAACAAAAATTATATTGCACACTTTTAGGTGTACCAGTCCATTAGTCATGGTCTGCTAGAATTAATGTCCTCTTGGATTTTGAGATAACACATAACCATCAAACATAGCTCCCACCAAACTACAAGTAACAGCAATAACTAAACATCCTTGCCAAGGATGGCCACTACCGAAAGTCCCTAAGAAGTACCAAATTTGGGTAAGACCAGATTGACCAATAGTCTGTAAAGTAGGAAGATGACTAATTAAGGCAAAGCTTGTCCAGCTAACTCCAATTAACAGAATCGGAGTGACAAAGCTAAAGATACTTGTCAGTAATAAAGAACGTAGAAAATTAGGCAAGATATTCATATATGTAACCATAAGTTCAGCAAGAATGCTACTTCAGTAGCAGGTCAACCATAATTGGCTTACTTATTTCTAAGATAGAGAGCGATCGCTTAAAATTGGTAAATTTGTCAGAAAACTTCAACCTTGGTTAAAAAATCTTGTTGAAGATTAGTAAATTTCTCTCATTGTTCAATCCAAGTGTTTGAAATTATTAATTTCTATTGAGTAAAGTTACTTTTTGACTGAATTTTAAGCTCATCGGGACACAGGAATTTGGCTGTAGTATATTTAGCAGGCCAAGTGATTTTTCATTTGCTCAAGGGTAAAATTAATTGCCATCATACTGAGGAGAAATGGAAATGTGGGAAGAAAGGAGAAAGAAATAGGAAAAAGAAAAAAAGAAAAATGTCTTAACCTTGATTTGTAGAGATATATAGAAATCCTGAGTTATGAAAATTTTGATAACAGTTAATATTAACTGAAAACTACTGTGGTTTACTCATATAAAAACTGCTGTAAGATCGATTCCCTACCCAAAAAATCTGGTCTAAAGCCTGCCTCTTTTAAGGGAAAATCAGAAAATATTTTCCTTTTGGTCAATATTCTTCTTTTCCAATAGAGGTAATAATTAATTATTAATTATTAATTATTAATTCTTAATTGTTGAACTACCACCTAAAACCTAGAAATTTATTTGTAGCCAACATTTACCAAGCTTGGTATAACTTCCACGAAAATATTACAACTTAAATAGGATGCCTATATAAACTATTTCGCTGACATTCCTGAATCAATTGCAGAATTTTATGGTCTTGAAATTCTATGGCTAACTCAGATACTTCTTGAGCAAATGGGAGATAATTATAATTTAATTTATCTAAATATTTAGCGTGTTTAATAATACCTTTTATATTACCTTTTGATGCCAAGTAAAATAAAATTTATAATTCTTGTTCTGGGGGAAAAACTAATTCTTTATCTGTAGTTTTGGCTACTGATTGAGATTTTGTCTCTAACTGATAAATCCATTCTATTTGTAATTGCTGTTGCACTTTTTTTAATAGCTCATAAATTTGTACCGGTTTGGGGAGAAAGTCATCAGCTCCTGTTTCTAGACTCTGATGTTTGTCAGTTTCAAATACACTAGCAGATGAAGCAATAATTGGAATGGTTTTTATCTTGTCTAATGCTCGAATTTGTTTAATCATTTCCAATCCATTTAATACTGGCATTAATATATCTGTAATAATCAGGTCTACCTGAAAGTTTAGACTCTTTTCTATACCCTCTTGACCATTATCAGCTTCTATCAGTTCAAAAGCTATTGGTTGGAGGAAATTTACGATTAATGAGCGATTTTCCTCGCTGTCATCTACGATTAATATTTTAGGAATATAGCAATCCTAAATGATTTATGAAAAGTACCCATACATGAAAATTTTTGGAAAATCACAGGTTTGACGGTGTGTAAACAGCTCAAACAAATATTTGATTAGAGTATACCATTTCTGGCTTTTCACGAATGAAATAGGATTGCTATATAGTGGTGATTATATTCATACCCTATTATGCTTTTATATTTCTATTTATTCCCAGTTAAATTTTGCTATTTAAGATATATCGTACAAGAGCATTAGCAATTTGTTTGCAGTAATATTTTACAAACAAATAAAATAAGATTGCTATGTACCAACCTGAAGGACTTGCTCTAAATTAATATAGGATTTAAAGTCTGATTTTGTAGTAATATTTAATTTTGACTTTGATTTTGACTTAATTAATAAATCCGTAAGCATCTCCTTCGGAATGCTGCGCAAAGAGAGGAGCTTTCCTCCGGAATGCTACGCAAATGCTAACAACAATAAAAAGAAACTTCATTAGTTAAAGTTAGCTCATGCTTTTTTGGTTTTAGCGAACAATTAAGGTATCAATCCTTTCCATTGATAGACAAGAAAGAAAAAATCATTTTACCCAATCCTCTTTTTTATAAGAAGAGGTAATTATCACTTACTAAAAGCAATAGCTGACTGCTGAATGCTTAGAACTATACTTCCCTTTCAAAGGAAAACACTTTTTATTCAGGAACTAAAACAATGTTGATTTTACCAAAAAAATTTACTACCGTAATCACAATACTTTTACTTACTTTCATCAGTGGATGTTCTTTACTTTTCCAGCCATCTCCCAAAGTTCATATAACTCTAGGAAATCCCAGTAATGCCACAGTTTCTATCGAGAATCCCGATAACTATTTAATAGAAAAACCTCAATATGTATTGTCATATAACCGAGATAAAGGAACAGCAAACTGGGTGAGTTGGCAACTGAATAAATCTTGGTTAGGAAATGTAGAAAGACAGGATGATTTTCGCCCAGATAATAATTTACCTGAAGACTGGTATCATGTCAGAGCAAATGATTATCGAGGTAGTGGTTATGACCGAGGACATTTAATTCCTTCAGCAGATCGAACTGCTAATCAAAAAGATAATTCAGCCACATTTTTAATGACAAATATAATTCCTCAAGCTCCAGATAATAATCGGGAAACTTGGCGGGAATTAGAACAATATTCTCGCGAACTTGTAGAGGAAGGAAATGAACTTTATATTATTGCTGGAGGCTATGGAAAAAAAGCAACTTTAGCTGATGGGAAAATAAATATTCCTAGTCGTACATGGAAAATAGTCGTAGTCTTAAAACAGGGTTCTGGTGTTAGAGGAGTTAATAAAAATACGAGAGTTATTGCAGTTGATATGCCTAATTCAAATCGGATTAGAAGTGACTGGAAAGCTTACCGAGTTTCAGTAGATAAAATTGAACGTGCTACTGGTTATGATTTTCTTGCAAAAGTTTCAAAAGAAATTCAAGATGTTATTGAAAGTCGAGTTGATAATCAGTAAATCAGGATGATGATGATGTAATAAAATACAGGATTTAAACAGCAAATATTACAGCATTTTCGGAGTTGATTAAGTACAAAGTTTTAGCATTTTACGTTATACCAAATTGATAAATGTTTGCTAAAAATATTATCAATCTTGGGTGTGGGGTTTTTGGTGTGGTGAAATCAGAGTAAAAACAAAGAATAAGGCTGGTTATAAAAGGGATAAAGTGGAAAGACTTTATTGATTAGTTAATAGTTGAAGTTTTTTCAAGCATAACATTCTTTTTTCACCCATGGTATTACTGAAAAATTATGGTCTAAAGCCTCCACTTTTAAGGGGATAAAAAAAAGAGAATATTCGCCAAGGTCAAGCCTCCTTATTGCAGCGACAGGTAGGAAACTGGAGAACTGAGAACTGTTTCGCGGAGCGACATGAAAAGCTTTTGCGTAGGATTCCGCAGGAAAGCTCCTCTGATAGGAGGCTAACTGAAGTGCTGATAACTTAATAACTGAAATGACCTACTTACCCAAAATTTTGTACCTCTTAGTAAGTTATAAATTTGTATAATTCCTGAAATTTAAGTCTCAATAGCAACTGTAGCTAAACCAGCATAATCTCCAACATCAGTCTTGCCAACTATATAAACATCAATTTCAATTTCACCCACTTTATAGACTTTTAAATCACTTAAATATTGCTTCATTATCCTCACAAGTTCTTGATATTTTTTCACAGTTTCAGCCTCTTCTGAATCATGCCAATCTTCAGAAGTAACTGAACTTTGGAAAAAACTATCAAATTCTATTATTTTAACTGGCATATCAAGAGGATGTTTAGTAATTTTCAAAACAATTTCATTATTGAGTGAAATATTCTCCCCAAACTCCCAGATAAAAGCTTCAAAAGGATAATCAGATTCACTCATCCATAGCAAACCCTTTGTTGCTTTATCTAATCGTTCAAAAATTTCTAAATTAGTCAGAGTCATAAGTATCTAGTCAGAAGTATCTATATAAAATTAATTTAACATTTACTGGAGTTTGAGAACCGATTTTTTATCGTATTCTGCTTGAGTGGGTTTTTGAGATTCCATATTTATATCCGCCAAACAAAAGCTATAGCATTCCTATTTTAGTTGTGAAAAAATATCCTAGAAAAAAGGAATAGGGAACAGGGGTAATACCATTTTTATAAAATATTTATTGCTACATTGGTTGATATGGAGGTGTTAGGGGTTAGGTGGCAGGGTCATTTCATTCTATATTTTGGCAATGAATTTACTGGCTTTACAGATAGCTAAAGATGCGTTGTCTAAAGCAGGCAATAAGGTATTCTCGTAAATATATAAAATGG
>JASJEE010000284.1 GCA_030064835.1 Microcoleaceae cyanobacterium MO_207.B10
ATGTAAAAATAAGTTGTACAAATTTTATCTGAAATAGAGTGTCAAATCTAGCTGCCATAAAAAAACTGTTCTGGTTATTTTTACATACCTTCTAGACTTTAAACTCAAAAATATAGCTATTGCCAGGAGCTAGAATCTATAGTCTATTTATTTTTTTCCTGGCTTTAACCTAAATAGTCTTATTTTAATATAAATAAATCACTTAAATTAATATTCTACAGAAACAATGGCAACCATGTACCCGAAATATCGACCTGCATATACTAAAAGTAATGCAGAAAAACTATTATATCCAATTTTTAAGACACATTGAGATAACACATATCAGGTTTATCATAGTCGCTGGTGGAGATTCAAATATAGGACTGGTGAGACTGATTTTCTAGTTGTTCATCCGGAAAAAGGAATTTTAGTTGTAGAAGTTAAAGGTGGGAAAATTCATTATGACAATATTTGTGATATTTGGTATTCAGGAAGTAATAAGTTAACAAAAAGTCCTTATTTACAGGCTGAAGATACCTGTAAGGAATTAGTAATATGTTGGAAGAAAAAATATAATTTATTCAAAAATAGAAACTTTACATATAAGTTTTGTGTTTTATTTCCTGATATTGATTTTGTTAAAGATATTCATAGTCATGGTGAAGGCAGAACTATTACAGGAAATGATTTAGGAGAAAATTTCCAAGAAAAAATTGAGTCTATTTTAGGCTCCTATCCTCAAGGCAAAGATGCTTTGGGAAAAGATTGTTTAGCAGAGCTATATAGAATCATTGCTCCCGAAACTTATTTTATATCTTATGACATTAATGAAATTAAGAGAAACAACCAATTAATCAAAGAATTTACAGAAGACCAAAAAATAGTTTTAGATGAGTTAGCAGATTTTTCTCAAGTTATAGTTTTAGGTTGTGCTGGTTCAGGTAAAACACAGCTTGCTATTGCTAAAGTCCGACAATTAATTCGTCAAAAAAATAGAGTTCTATTTACCTGCAAGTCATTGAACTTAGCTGGTGTTATTTATCTTTCTCTCCAAGAAATAATTGAAGATGAAAACTCTGACTTATCAGTTATAAGTTTTGGACGTTTAGCTCTAAATTTAGCTCGAATACTTAGGGATAATAATAATCTTGAAATCAAATACCTTAAAACTTTAGGTCAATATAATGAACTTAAGTTTGATGCAATTATAGTTGATGAAGGTCAGGATTTTACTAATGAAGATATTCAAGATTTAAAGTCATTGCTTAAAGATGCAAATGAATCTATATTTTATGTATTTCAAGATGATAACCAAAATATACATAAGAATATTTTGGGGAGAAAACTTAAACTTAATATTCATCCAAGAAAGTTAGTGAAAAATTTGAGGAATACAAAACAAATATTTGAATATTTCCGACCTTATGTAGATGGTAGTAATTTAACTAAGCCTTTTGGAAATGAAGGTCCTATTGTCAAGATTATAGAATTTGATAGCATGAATCAATTGATAAATTTGCTCATACAGGAATTAGATAATTTATTTATAAAAAGCCAAATTACTCATAATTCAATTGTCATTATTACTAACGAAGATAAAAATTCTAGTTTTCTCTCTGAAAACTCTCAGATAGGAGAACATAAAATTAGATATTTTTCCATAATAGATGATTACAGAACTACAAAACAAAGTAGAAAAAACATAAATAAAAATGTAGTTAAATGGTCAACTGTAAAAGAATTCAAGGGATTAGAAAGTGATATAGTTTTCTATATACAAGAGAAAGCTATATATATTGTTGCTAATACTGAAGATATAAATGATAGATATATAGGATATTCAAGAGCAAAGTGGATGTTAGTTGATTTTAAGGAAGAGGAAGAGGAAGAGGATATTTGGTAATTTTCGAGATTACAGATTAATCTATCTAATCATAATCTTCTTCTAAAAGCTCGGGTTCCTCTATAAGTTCAGGTATTAATTCATCAAATGTAGGTAATTTATGATCTGAAAAGTCTGTTTCTCTTAGCTGAGATATAATATCATTTATTGGTAGAGGAATAGGTTTTGGTATTAGACGCTTGACTACATCAGTAATTTCACTTTTTGATTCTAAGGTCTCATAAATAGCGTATAGAGAATTTATCTGTAGTTCTATAGCTGGATAGGAAGCTAATTTTTCCAGTACAAGTTTCATTTTTTTCATTCTATTATTGCTAGTTTTAAGTCGTTTAATATAACTAATACTTCCCCTTTTAGGCGAAATTAGATGATGTAAAATTCTCGCCTTAACCCAAGAATTGATTTCATTATCTTCTAGTATCCCAATCATTTCCTTATAAGCTGACTTTTTGATAGAATTATCATACTCAAGAAAGCAAAATTTGACAGTCAACCAAGCACATATTTTACATGGCTTGCCGAACTTTTTCATTACATCTCTTAATTTTTCAATCTGTTTAATAATCAATTCCAATTCTTTAGTAGAAGAGTAACTTTTTGGAGGTGAAAGTTTTTCATTTAGATATTTTGCCCAGATAACAGCATCTTCTTCATTATCAATCTCAGCATCTATATCATAGTCATTTCCGAAGTATTTACCAGATTCATCTATCTTTTTGTCTATAGGAAATTTTACCTTTGTTTTTATTTGAACCTTTTTCTCCTCTTCTATGTCCTCATCATAAGACTCACATATTTTTGATTTTTGAATATATTTTATTATTTCCTCTTTTTTATAGATAATTTTTGTCTTAGCGGTATTAATATTTAAACCTTTTTTGAAAAGAAACTCTTGTATTATTTGTATATAATGGATTGCATCATTGATATCTCTGACAAATACTTTGATATCATCTACATACCTACCAAATTCAGCACCACTATTTTCTAAAGCTTCATCTAAATCTTTTAGATATAAATTTGCCAGATATGCTTCAATACTATTACCAATAATTAGTCCTTGTAAAAAATTACTAATAAAATGTTTTCCGTCTATAAAAGAATATCCTATAACTCTAAATTGAAGAATTTTTTTGAGCAACTTTATAAAATTACAATCTTCTGTTATGTCAAGTTCATTGATAATTATTTGTATTAAATAGTCATGTGAAACCGTATCATAAAATGATGAAATATCAGTTTTAACTAAAATTTGATAATCTTTCTGTTTGATAAGATTTTCTGTTTGCGAAGGTTCTAAATCGTCTACTTTTTCTTGAGAAGCTACAATTTTTTCTTGCCAGTCAACAAAATTATTCCATAAATTAGTATAGGGCTCTAATAAACACTGATCACGATTATCTGGTGATGCAACTCTAGCAGAAAAGCACCTTTGTGATAAACCATATTCGGTTCTCTCAACTATTACAATAATTAGCATATATCTCAATACTAATTCTTTAAATGGAGTATATATACATCTCCTAAAACAAAGATTTTCTTTAGGCAAATAATACGAGAAACAAACAGAATGTTGGAATTTGTCTGGTTCCTTAACTATTTCAGAAATTTCTTTATGTAAGTCTGGTTTGCGGTCACGGTAAAAATTTATTTCAAAAAAATTACAGAACTTTTTGTTATTGATTCTGTCATCAACTGCATATACAAATGCTCTGTCAAATACTTTCTTATCTTCTAGTCTATTATAGAGATATTTGTCATTCATATCTAATTTATTAACCCTAATAGATGAAAATTTGGAATATTTATATAATAAACACTATTCTTACCTCATACTATTAGGTAGCGATCGCATTTTAGACTTAATATCTGATTAAATATTTTTGCCTTATACTAATATATAAAATATGAGTGGTAGTGCAATAAAACTACCTTCCGCTATGGGATAGAATTCCATTCCGCTTTCCTACGGAATGCTACGCAAACGCGATCGCACTCCCACTCACTAATTCCCTTTTTCATTTTAATAAGCACCTGCGCAGAGCTAGCCTATTACTTCAAAAATACACGAAAATTTCTCTGATTGCAACCAGCCTGTATTTCTTACATATCAATACTTATAGCAAATGGCCAACTAAAGCACGATCGCACCTAAATTCCCCCACTTTTGGCCCTCAATAGCTCATTTCAACTTTTTTTGCAAAATTAAGTTTAAATTTCTAATATTTTTAGCAAAAAATATAATATTAAGTTATAAAGCGATTAATTCAACCCTAAAAACCTTACAGGTCAAGACTTTGACTCAAACTAATAGCAGCAAAAATTAAATCTAAACCTTCTTCTTTTTTCCTTCTTGCTTCTTCCTTATAAAATAGTGCTATCTAAAATATTTATTCTAAAATCTAAGAAAAAATGTCATTTGTTGGCCTACATATTCATAGCGACTATAGCCTATTAGATGGAGCATCCCAATTACCACAATTAATAGATAGGGCGGTGGAACTAGGAATGCCAGCTATTGCTCTGACAGACCACGGGGTAATGTATGGGGCGATTCAATTAATTAAACTGTGTAGAAATAAAGGAATTAAACCCATAATTGGGAATGAAATGTATGTGATAAATGGAGATATTGAGAAACAACAAAGAGGCAAAAAGTTTCACCAAGTCGTATTAGCAAAAAATACTCAAGGCTATAAAAATTTAGTCAAATTAACAACCCTTTCTCACCTGCATGGTTTTCAAGGAAAAGGCATATTTGCTCGACCTTGTATTAATAAAGAATTGTTAGAAAAATATCACGAAGGCTTGATAGTAACTAGCGGGTGTTTGGCAGGAGAAGTACCGCAAAATATTATGCAGGGAAAATTAGATGAAGCTAAGAAAGTAGCTAAGTGGTACAAAGATTTATTTGGAGAAGATTACTATTTAGAAATACAAGACCACGGTTTCCAAGAAGATAGGGTAGTAAATACTGGAATTGTCAAAATTGCCGACAAATTAAAGATAAAAATAGTAGCGACAAATGACTCTCATTTTATTTCTTGTAGAGATGTAGAAGCACATGACGCTTTGTTGTGTATTAACACCCAAAAATTAATATTGGAAGAAAAGCGGATGCGGTATAGCGGTACCGAATATTTAAAGTCTGCTGAAGAGATGAAGCAACTATTTAGAGACCACTTGGAAAATGGAGTGATAGAAGAGGCAATTGCAAATACATTAGAAGTAGAAAAGAAAGTTGAAAAATATGAAGGAATTTTAGGAGAGCCAAGAATTCCTGATTATCCTATTCCGCCAGATCATAATGCCGATACTTATCTAGAAGAACTTGCTTGGGAAGGATTATTGGAGAGGCTAAAAGGATTTAAACAGAAAAACGAAATCCCCCCTATTTATAAAGAGCGGATGGAGACTGAATTGAAAGTTCTTCAGGATAAAGGTTTTTCTACATATTTTTTGGTGGTTTGGGATTATATAAAACATGCCAGAGATAATAATATTCCTGTCGGACCTGGTAGAGGAAGTGCTGCTGGTTCATTAGTTGCTTATTCTTTGCGAATTACTAATATCGATCCGGTACATCATGGCTTGTTATTTGAAAGATTTTTAAATCCAGAACGGAAGTCAATGCCAGATATTGATACAGACTTCTGTATTGAAAAGCGAGATGAAATGATTGATTATGTAACTGAAAGGTATGGAGAAGAGAGAGTTGCTCAAATTATTACTTTTAACCGGATGACTTCTAAGGCAGTATTAAAAGATGTGGGGAGAGTGTTGGGTGTTTCGTTTGGGGAAGCAAATAAAATGGCAAAGTTAATTCCTGTAGCAAGGGGTAAACCTGCAAAGTTAAAAGTTATGATTTCTGATGAAACTCCTTCCCCGGAATTTAAGGAAGCTTATGATAATTTAGAAGCAAAAACTGAAGAGAATGAAGGGGGGAAAGTTAATGCAATTTCTGTCCGACAATGGATAGATATGGCAATCAGAATTGAGGGAACGAATAAAACTTTTGGGGTACACGCAGCAGGAGTAGTAATTTCTAAAGAACCTCTGGATGAAATTGTGCCTTTGCAAAGGAATAATGATGGCTCGGTTATTACTCAGTATCACATGGAAGATATAGAATCCCTTGGTTTGTTGAAGATGGATTTTTTGGGATTGAAAAATTTAACTATTATCCAGAATACTGCCAACTTAATTAAGAAAAATCGTCAAATTAACTTAATACCAGATGACTTACCTGCCGAGGAAAGAAAGATGATGAAAATTTCGGCAAAAGGTGAAGTTAAGAAAACACAAAAGGAAGTTGAGGAGACCTACAAACTGATTAAATCTGGAGATTTGGAAGGAGTATTTCAGTTGGAATCTTCTGGGATGGTAGATGTGGTGAAAAAATTGAAGCCTACTTCTATTGAAGATATTTCTTCTATCTTAGCTTTGTATCGCCCCGGACCTTTGGATGCTGGTTTAATTCCTAAGTTTATTGACCGAAAACATGGGCGGGAGAAAATTGAATATCAAGATCCAAAGTTAGAGCCGATTTTGCAAGAAACTTATGGAGTTCTTTGTTTGCCTAAAGGAACTTTAATTAATAAACCAGATGGTTCGAGGAAGGCGATTGAAAATATTAAAAGTGGAGAGGTAATTTTAACTTCGGATGGTAGGAAAGTTTGGGAGGCAAAAGTTGCTAAACAGTGGCGGAGTGGTGTGAGGGAAATATTAAAGATTACTTTGTCTAGTGGTACGGTAATTTATTCGGGAAAAAATCATCGCTTTTTAACGCCGGAAGGAGATAAGTTTGCCTGGGAGTTAGTACCGGGAGTGAAGAAAGGTAATATTTATGGTTCTGCGGTTTATGAAAAATGGCAAGTTTCTAGTAATAAGAAAAAAACGGATAGTTCAAGTAGGAAAAATCTAGAGTCTTCCCTGGAAAAATCTACTTTATTTAAACCGACAAATTTCTCAGAGAAAACAAAGAAGGAAAATTGGGAAAAAATCAGAGAAACCCATCTACAGATTTTCCCTTTCACTTTGGCAACTCCTTCAGAAGATTCTATTTCTCAGACAGATAGTTCAAGTCAGAAAAATCAGGAGTCTTTCCTAGAAAAAGCTCCTTTATTTAGACCGACAAATTTCTCCGACAAAACAAAGAAGGAAAATTGGGAAAAAATCAGAGAAAACCATCTACAGATTTTCCCTTTCACTTTGGCAACTCCTTCAGAAGATTCTATTTCTCAGACAGATACTTCGAGTCGGAAAAATCAGGAGTCTTTCCTAGAAAAAGCTCCTTTATTTAGACCGACAAATTTCTCAGAGAAAAAGAAGAAGGAAAATTGGGAAAACATCAGAGAAAACCATCTACAGATTTTCCCTTTCACTTTGACAACTCCTTCAGAAAATTCTATTCCTCAGACAGATATTTCGAGTCGGAAAAATCAGGAGTCTTTCCTAGAAAAAGCTCCTTTATTTAGACCGACAAATTTCTCAGAGAAAACAAAGAAGGAAAATTGGGAAAAAATCAGAGACAACCATCTACATATTTTCCCTTTGATTAGGGCAACTGCTTCAGAAGATTCCATTGCTCAGACAGATAGTTCGAGTCGGAAAAATCAGGAGTCTTCCCTGGAAAAAGCTCCTTTATTTAAACCGATAAATTTCTTAGACAAAATGAAG
>JASJEE010000040.1 GCA_030064835.1 Microcoleaceae cyanobacterium MO_207.B10
GATTTTCTACTAGGGGTGATACCAATCACTTACTCTAGTAAGATATTTAGAGGTATCAGAAACAGATGACTCTTAAAGTTTCATCTCTTAATTTACCAACGCCCTTTTTTCTGAGAGTCAAACAATTCTATTTCAAAATAGTGAAAACCTATTTGAGATTAGGTTATAGGTTCTTTGCTTGGTTTCTAGGTTTTCGGTGTTAGGTGTTAGGTGTTAGGAATGAAACAGCACAAGCATAAATAGGGGTTACTGATTAAATCTCAAAGCATTTACAGATAAAGGTTTTAGCTATTTTAGATCGTGAAAAAGTACCAGCTTTTCGGTTGAAATTGCTCAAAAAGTCAGCCTGAAGGGGGTAACGCGAGGCAGAAAAATCTCCGAACAATTATTCCTCCAATTTTCTCTTTCTTCCCACTCTCCCGACACTTCCCACACTTCCCACACTTTCCACACGAGGACAGGGAGATACAGGGAGATAGGGTATCACTGACACGCCGCGTCACCGCTTCATTTTTTCAGCAAACCCTAAATATTCCTATCCTTTGGTGTCCGGATTCTACTGTAACAATCCCCCGTCTCCCTGATTGAATTTGGTATAACCAATGTTTTTTGACTATCCAAGTAGTATAATTTATTTAACGCGATCATTTATGAAGGTAACATAAAAACAAATTTGCTGCATAAATATACTGAAATATCCGACTCAGCTTCATTTATTTTCGTGAAATCATCAAAAATCTTCAGAGTTTTTACGGGTGATTAACATCTTTTGAAAAAAAATTAGTGATTTAAGTCATCAGTTACAAGTGACAACATAACATTACTTTGTCAAAAAAAGATTCGTTAATCAACAATAAAATTAATTGTATACCTAGTATTTTTTAAGATATAATAGTATACATATCTAGATATCTAGTTCATTAATTGATAATTGATTAGGGATAATTGATAATTACCTCTGGTTAAAACCGTTACGGAATTGAATATCCCGAAATATTATTTCTTTTTTTCCCCTGAAAAGGGTCGGCTTTCAACCAGAATTATTTAATTATTAATAATTAATAATTCGGTAATCTAATTTTAGACATTAGGAATTCAGTGGAAATCTACTCTCAAATTGAATTTTTATGAAAACATTATACAAACTTGTTAGCAAAATAACATTACAAACCACAATTACTGCAACTGTCCTGGGGTTCGCAGTAATTTATCCAGTTCTCGGCGAATTACCACTCAGAAATGATCAGCAATACCCTTCTTTGCTCCTGGGAATAAAATTTGAGCCTCCGAAAGAGGGTGCACCTAGAAACGGATCGGATGGGGGTACTCGTGGCAGAGTCAGATTCAATACAACTGGAGATGGAAAACCTAAAAGTTCAACAGCTGGAGGAGGTACTCGCGGTGGTACCACTTTTACACCTCCTGGTGCAGGGGCCCCTAGAAGTTCAATGGGTGGTGGTACCCGTGGAGGCTCAAATGTTTTGCCTCCAGGTGACTCTAGTGATGCAGGAAGTGGTAATTCTAATATTCTACAAAACCCTGTTTTTAATAATCAATTCCTTGTACCTTTATTACCAGAAACTAATTACGGAAGAACTGTATCTGAACGCCCAACAATATTTGTCTATGTACCGAAGATGTCTGCAAGGGAAATATTTTTTAGCTTGCAAGATGAGCAGCGTAACACCATTTACCAAACTAAATTAAAAGTTTCTGGTGACGAAGGTATTGTCTCTTTCACTCTCCCACCGGAAGCACCGGAATTAGAGATGGGTAAAAATTACGTTTGGTTTTTTGCTCCCATTGAACCCAATGGTGTACTGCGACCCGATAACTACCATGTTGATGGTTGGATCAAGCGTGTGGAAACTCCTACTGATGCTATTGATGCTGAGACAAACTCAGCTCCAATTGAACAAGCTAGTCTCTATGCTAGATATGGAATTTGGTATGATACTTTGGAGATTCTGATATCTGCTAAACAGGATCAACCGAATAATACAATATTAGCGAGAGAATGGAGAGAGTTATTAGAGCAGGTAGGATTAAAAAATATTGCTGATTATTCTCTAGTTGAGCGACTGTAAGTTATCAGAATTTATTGGTGTAGGGTGGGTTGCAATGCACCTTCCAATTAGAGTTTTTCAAATCATAGTCTGTGTTTTTAGTTGAGTTTCCTTTTTTCGATTTCAGCTATGGGTAAAAGTAATTCCTCTTTAATTTGATTTCGGACAGAATTAGTTAAACCATCATCGCAATAATATAGACAATATAAAAGTAAAACATTGGCACGATAATATTTTTTAAGTAGGGAGCGATCGTGACAATTAAATTCCCAATGGTAAGCTATTTCACGATGTTCTATGATAACGTCTCTTAGCTTTTAACCCCAATTTTTACTATTAATTTCCCAGCAAGCATCAAAGTCTTCTTCTTTTTGATTTGGGTCTGGAAATGCGTGTTTTAATTTCTGTAATTCTAGTTGTAAATCTAAATCAATATACTCTCCAGTAAAATAATCAATTTCATCAGCTAAAGCATTTTTAGGGTCAAAGAGTGAATACTGACCATATTCAAGTAGTTCATATAATCTATTATCAATTAAAAGGTCGTATAGTAGATATTCATGTATTTCATAAGCTACTTTTTGAGTTTCGTCAATATTACTAACATCAGTGGTAGTAATAAAGTCAAAAAAAACTTCTTGAATGTCTTTTCTAGAAGGAATACCAAAAAAAATAGCTAGTTCTAGAAATTCATCTTGATCAAAGATTCTAAAATTGTACACATATTCAAGGCAAAGATAAAAAGCTCTAAAATCAACTGGCGTATAATCTATATAAGAGTAATTTCTTTTAGCCATTCTAGAAACTCCTGATATTTATTAGCAAGAGATAATAAATTATCAATTTCTTGTTTCATCGACAAAAGAGTATTATCTAGAGAATCTAATCTTATCAAAGATTCTGCTCTAATAACTGGATGTAACCAATATTCTCCGGCTTCAACTTATATCAAATATCGTCTTTGTCAAGATTCAATTACTTGCATAATTTCTGATTTTTTTTTGACATCCCAAAGTAAACAATGAAGCCCAATTATTCCTACTATGGGAATTTCTTGAACAGGATAAATTCCTAAACGACAAAGAAGATTATAAGCATTGCGGTCATGTTCAAATAAACGGTCAAACTGACTAGCAATTAAATCTTTAATTTCCGCCTTTAATAAAAATTGTTTATTCTCCAACCAATAAGTCTCTAGATTGCCATGATAATATGTTTCTATTGGATGGGTAAGAACTTTCATTGCTAGAGCATTTCGACCATAAGCTTTATGAATTTCAGCCAAAGTAAAATTATTGATATTAATTTCAAATCGGCTGCAAAATTATTGCCATGCTAACTCACTTAATTCTGAAAGTGGGTAGAATTCGATAAAACTTAGTTTTGCTTCATTAATTTGTTCGCGACAAGTAATTAATGTTATGGCGTTAATAGTAGGATGATTAATAACTCTAGTTAGTAATTCGATATAGTCACGATGTTCCTGTTGAAATTTTCCATTTTTATCAAGAACAGTTTCTAGGTTATCAATTAATATTCCTACTGTGTATTTTTGATTCAGAAGTAAATCTTTTAGTTGCTCCAGCATATCAATAACAGTTGTTTCATGCTGCTTTTTAAACTGTTGATTTATCTGACGTTTTACCCAACTTTTTACAGAAGTAATCAGGGCTATTTCGTTCTAATTTATGACTTTTTGTGCAAACCACGAAAATCTGCCTTTTCAAGGATTAAAGGTTCTATCCACCAATCTCTAAAAGCTAGTAAAATTCTCACTTGATTCTAGAATGAAATAGCCCTGAGAAGTAATATATTGAGTATCCATCCCAAAATTTAATTCTAGAACCTGAATTTTTTGAATTTGTAAATATTGACGAGCAAGAGTTGTTTTGCTAATACCTCCCTTGCAATAAATACCAATAACTTTTGCACCTCGATTCATAATTAAAGTATTAAGGTGAGCGATCGCTGCTGCTCACCTAACAAAATCAGATTTTTTAGGAATAGTTATTTCTGTAGTTAAATCTTGGGAGATATGGTTGTTTAAAGAAAGCGATCGCCGTTCAAATTCTCTAGAATTTTCTGCTAATAACTCAGGCTTATACTTACCAAATAAAGCAATTAAATCCATAGGATGTGGAGTACGTTCATCTGGAAATTCATTTCTCAAGTTAAATGCTTTACATACTTTCTCAATATGTTTTATAAATTAGCAGAATCTAATTACTACAGCGGTTTTCATTTCAGTAGACCACAGTAGGGACGTTGCATCCAACGTCCCTAAAAGGTTTTGGTTATGGCGATGTAGTTCATCAATTTTAAAACCGCTGTACTATGATCATGTAATATAATATATTAATTTCCGATGTTAATCCAAAATTGGTATAGACAAATCCTACAAGAGTGAAAAATGAATAATATTGAAACCCCAATATTTCTGAAGCGCAAAGACCTCACCTTAGCCTACACATTACTGCGAATAGTATTTGGAATTAACTTCTTTGTACATGGATTAGTTAGGGTAAACAATATGGGAGGATTTATCCAATCAATGGTAGAAAGATTTCAAGATATAGCAGTGCCAAGTTTTGTAATTTTAGTATTTGCAGCTTTAATAACTCCAGTAGAATTAATTTCTGGGTTTCTAATCATAATTGGACTCCAAACGCGCAATGCAATTATTGCGGGTTTTCTCCTAATGATGCCATTAATGTTTGGAGTCTGTCTACTTCAACAGTGGGATACAGCTTCCTCTCAATTAATTTATTGTTTAGTTTTCTTCATTCTTTTAGCAGGTTGTAGTCTAAATACTCTTTCCATCGATCAAGTTATTCGTAATAGAAAATAGAATCAAAACCATCAGTTTGAATGTTCCTTTTTTCTGCTTCCTTGTCCACTTTTTCCCTGAGTCTACTTTCTTTGAGCTATGTTATCCCTTTATTATGTATTCTGAAAAACATACCCTTGTGAGAAATACCCATGTCCCTATGAGGACGCGGACACAAAGTGAAACCCCATCTCCGCGTCACCGTGTCTCCGTGTCTCCCCCTCTCCGTGTCCTCAAGAACCCGCCTTACCCTATCAAATCTTAAAAACTTACCCTCCTTTGCTATGCTATAAACGCCCCGGTGTAGTAACAGTCTAAATACCATGCACAGGATATTAACGGGCCCATTGCAGGTAGATTACTTAACCTTAAAAATTTCTGGGTTGCCTACCTATTTACAAGGCACAAAAATCGTACATTTGACCGACTTCCACTATGACCGAAAACGACTATCTGAGTGGTTGCTGTCTGAGGCGATCGCTATAACTAACGAAGTCGAACCCGATTTAATTTTACTCACAGGTGACTTTATTACAGATGAACCAGATCCTATCTATGATCTGGTATTGTGGTTAAAATATCTTGAAAGTCGTGCTGGAGTATATGCTGTACTCGGCAACCACGACGAACAAATTCCGGGAGCTAGGGATAAAGTCATCGACGCTTTTGCTCGTATTGACATTCCAATTCTGCTTAACCAAGTCGTCTATCCTCTAGGTTCAGATTTAGCCCTTGTAGGACTAGAGGACTATTGGTCTGGCAACTTTAAACCAAGTGGAGTAATGGAATCTATTGATGATAACATACCCCGGATCGTCTTATCCCACAATCCCGATACCGCCAATGTCTTAAAAAAATGGCGCGTTGACCTACAGCTCTCAGGTCATACCCACGGTGGTCAGGTTAGGTTACCATTTGTCGGACCACTGTCTCAGTTTCGCGAACCAATTCGCAGCCTTATTCCCTGGTCTTTACGACCTTTTGTACCGTTTATGGAGAAATCTCATAAAATAGTTGAGCATTGGGAATGGGCCCAGGGGTTGCACCAAATTGCCAATAACTATTTATATGTAAATCGTGGTTTAGGAACTTATTTTCCAGGGAGGTTATTTTGCCCACCAGAAGTTACGGTCATCACATTGAAAGTTAATTAGGGTACGTTAAACGTACCCTCTTTTTTTAGTAATTTTTATTTTGGATTTGGGAGGGTTTGAAAACTATGTTTAAATTGTTAATCCTGAATCCAAAATCTCTCTAGTAGGAGTATGAAAAACAGAAAAATTAATTATAAGTATTCGGTTTATAAAGTTTCTAAGTTGGTAGAAAAAATTAATTACATATTTGGCAAAACTGAATTTATGATGGTCTAAGTATTATAAATAATTTGAGCTAGGAAATGATTGATGATACTTACTAAAAAATTATCCTGAGACTTCGCACTCCTTGATTAGAATCAGGTATAATTGTTAACCATGAAAAATATTAGTAATTATTAGGTGAGTAATGAGTGATTTTCAAGTGTGCGATCGCGATTTAACTGAAAGTATGTTATCTGATTATTTGCAAGCAGATAGTATTGCTGTGGATACGGAGACAATGGGGTTATTACCATCGCGCGATCGCTTATGTTTAGTCCAGTTATGCGAGCCTCAAGGTAAAGTTACAGCTATTCGTATTGAAAAAGGGCAACAAGCAGCACCGAATTTAAAACAGTTAATGGAGGCAACCGGAATAGTTAAAGTATTTCATTTTGCCAGGTTTGATGTGGCAATGTTGCAGCATCATTTAGACATTAAAGTTTCCCCTATTTTCTGTACAAAAATTGCTAGTAAATTAGCAAGAACTTACACAGGAAAACATGGTTTAAAAGACTTAGTAATGGAGTTAGAAAAAGTAGAGTTAGATAAATCTGCTCAAAGTTCTGACTGGGGAAATGCAGTTAATTTAACTGAGGAACAATTGAGTTATGCTGCTAATGATGTGCGGTATTTATTGAGTGTGAGGGAGAAGTTAATTGGGATGTTAAAACGTGAAGAAAGATGGGAGTTAGCAGAGCAATGTTTTGAATGTTTACCCGTGTTTGTAGGATTAGATTTATTGCAATATAAAGATGTTTTTGAGCATTAATTAAGTTAGGATTTGTGGAGGCAATTGCTCGCTTTTTTCTAGGGTTTTTGCTGTAGAAAAATGGGGGATATATTGCTCCGCAATGCTACTCTAAATTTAGAGACTGTTTATAAACTAAACATTAAAGCTGGAATACCGCCAGGGATAGAAATCTCTCGCTAATAAAACAACTCCAGTAGAGTGCGTTGCAACGCACCTTATACCAAATCCAGTTATATAGTAGTTGAGGCAAATACGATAATACCTGAAGGTGTTTGGCTCTATCAGCAATTTTCTTTCTCTGTTTCATAAACTTTGTGTTTATGGCTGATTAATTAACATAGCTTTTTTTTTGGAGAGATAGTCGTGATGAAAAGTGCAATTGAAATAACCACTAAAGTTGCTGTCAAAGTCAAGCTTGCTTGTATGTCTATTGCTGTTACCACATTAATATTTTCAATATTTTCCCCCACTGTTTTTGCTCAAGTTGAAGCAACGGTGGGAGATCTTATAGACTATAGCGATAGTTTAAAAGTTGAACTAAAACTTATAGGAGATATTCTAGTAGATGCCAAGGCAATGCGTGCAACTGTCGATCGAGCTGTAGATGACACTGGGAGAAGTCTGATTAAGAGTCAATTAGAAAGTTTTTCTGCAAATCAGGTGTTTGAAAATCAGTTTGAAGAAATTAGCTCACCAGGGAAAAATACTACTGAAATAAAACTATGGTTGAAAAACCCTACTAAACGAGCTAGAAAAATTCAGGAAATTTCAGGTACTGTGGAAATCTTTGTTCCTAATCAAGAGACAAAATCAAAACTAACAGTGAAAAATTTGCTACAAAAGATAGATGTGCCAATTCATGATTCAATTCTCAAATTTTCAGGTATTGAGATTGTAATCAAAAACCCAGAGGTGACTGGGTTTAGTCTTCGTAATGGAGTTGCTCTTGAAATTAAAGATCCAGACTCAAAGCTGGTAGGAATTGAGTTTAAAGAAGAAAACGGTGAGGTTATTTCCCCTTATGGCCAGTCCTGGTCTACCACTGGTGATAAAGATATTCGGGGTTTTAGTTTTCTGGAAAAACTACCTCCCAACGCCCAACTAAATTTGTACATCTTGACACCTGAGTCAGTAGTCAAAGTTCCTTTTAAATTCGTTGATGTGCAATTATAGCTTTAAGCTATCAGCTATCAGCTAAATTCAAAACTATTAGTTGTAAAGAATTTCAATTTTATTAATGTCCCCGCCCTATTTGCGTACTGCCACACCATAATGACAGGATTATTTTTGGTAATTGGTACAACTTCAATTCCTATGGGATCGTCTGTGTTGGAAATCTTTGTGGTCCTCAAAGGGATTGTTTAAGATTTGCCAACCATGGTATTGTGAGCCTGAGGGTTACTAACTTGAGTCAAAGCTCCCGGGACCCACATAAGTTTAGCACCGCTAAAGTCCAACAACGAGCCTCGATGTATAGAACCCATTTGGATAAATACTGGCCTGACCTACCCTGTTCCCAGTTCCGGTGTTCCCTAAAACCTACTGGACTGACACAGCTAAAATGCGGAGCCTAGCGGCAGCTATATCGCTTGTCTTGGGAATAGTAACTTTTAGCTGGCTATTCTAATGCACCATTTTAGCTGTGTCAGTCCACTACAACAACCCCCGATAACGAATAAATAATAAAATAACTGCCCACGAACCCAATGCTACTTTTATTGCTACTAAAATATTCAATACCGGAATAATTCCCCCACTGACTAACCCTCCTAATTCTCCTTGGGGAAATTCTACTCCCATGAGAGTGATAGCTGCTAAGACAATAAATACTAAAACTGACACCTTTTCCCAGGTGGCAGCATTCCATTTTTTATATATTTTTTCCATCAATTCTGCAGATGAAGTAATCGCAATCAAACCAATAGCAGTTCCCCCCGCAACTCCTGCTGCAAACCCACCCCCTGGGCTCAAGTGTCCTCTAATTGCTAACTCAATACTCACCAATGCTGAAATAGTTGCTCCCAAACGTGCCAAAACTCTGGAGGGGCGATCGCTAAATTGATGAACTTTTTCAGTGGGTTTTTCATTCGCTAGCAAAAAACGCACTCCTAAAATAGCGATCGTAAATACCACTACTTCAAAAATGGTATCATAGAGGCGATTTCTGAAAATGATGCCAGAAACCAGATTAGCTACACCAGTATCATCTACTATAGATTTAATAATAGACACTTGATCCCATTCTGCTTCTGGATTTGGCATGATCAATACTTTCACAAATAATGCTATCCCGGCAATTAGATAAACCAACTTCATTAATGCTTATCCTCCATATTTGGTATAGTTACATAACTCAGAGTTGTTTCTGGTGATGTTAGTTCAGTTTCCATAATTTCAAATAGACGATGCACGCGAATAGCAGTTTGATAAGTGCATTTACTATCGGATTCTAATTTTTCTGGTTTGCTACAGATAGCGTGAACTTCTTTTGTCAACAACGCTAGCTCTAAAGCTTGTAAATTTGGATATTCTACCAACTCAAGACGCATAAAATGTTTATTAATAACTTTTCTCATACTCGCTATTAGCTCGGCAAAATAAACCTCTGCTTTCGCCTCTTCTTCTTTAAGTATTCCCAGACGCATTACCAAAGAGGAACGAACTGCAACCACATACAAAGTAATTGCCAGCATCGTACCAACTAACGCTTCCGTCAAGGCAACATCTGCTGCCCCTAAAAGCGCATATACCAATGCTGCTACAGCTCCCAAAATAGCTCTAATAACTAAAGCATGATAGGGATTAACTTGAAAAACCAGCATCAAAGCTGCCAACGGTAACAGGGCGATAATAACATAAGCATAAATATCTATCATTGTTCCTCCTTACTACTAGAACAATATGCCAAAACATACCCCAGCACAGTATTCCAAATAGCCAAAGTAATAATTGCCAGGAGCAACAGCGACCATTCACTGGGTATCCTTAAAAGTAAACCGATAACAATACTCATAGAACCAAGAGTATCAGCAACTGAAAGACTATGAAGTTTAAATAATACCGATCTATTTCCGACAAGGGGTAATGTTCCCCAAAACCAAAAAATAATCCCAACCACCATCAAGAAATAACTTAAAATGTCAATCAAAGTAGAAATCATATTTCGTTCAACCTTTTAATTAAATGTGCTAGTAACATTAATCCCGCATTACCTACACTCAGAATGATCACTGCCACAACCCCAATTGACCAATCTCCCCGCAAAACAGAGATAACCAGCATCATAATCGAAGTTTTGGTAGCAATACTGGCAAAGGCGAGCATTTTTTGCCAAATATCATCATCTTGCCAAGCTTCATAAATTGGTATCAGCAAAGCCAAAATCATCGCTATTAAAATAGAGTTCATTTTTTTCTCCTGCGTCGCACTAAATGTACTTCATACCAACCCTGTTGATGATATTTCAAAACAATGGTTTTTGGGGTAAAGGTAATTAAAAATATATCCAGAAATATTAATCCTGGTGTTCGTCGAGGTTTTACTCTTTCACAAACCAATACTTCATCATTATGGGGACGAAGCATAATTTCGATGGCTTCTATGTATGCTTGGGGAATGGCGACAATTATTTCCCAAAACACCTGGAGCCAATCTTTTAAAGCTCCCAGGGTGGTATGATGGCGGGGCAATAACAAAGCAATACTCACACCGATAATAATGTTTGGCCAACTCAAATCAGCAGTGAGTAAAAACCAAATTGCTAGTCGTAATACTATATTGAAAAATGCATTTGGGTCCATACTATAATGGATAATTAATAATGGATAATTAATAATATCATGTCCGGTAGCATCGGTATTGTATAGCAAAGCTAGGGAACAGGGAACAGAGAGGGAGGCTTAAGAGCAAGAAAAAAACTGAAATTTCCTGTAAATATCTACCATTGGCTTTACACAAACGATTTTAACGGACATGATATAATGGATAATAAAAACTATCTCTAATTCTCAATTATCCATTTAAAAGGAGAGACTTTAAACCTCTTAGCTAGGGTTTGGAGACCAAACCCCTACCATAAAATATTACAATCTATTTAGGATTGTTATATTACGATTATTATAGATATTATAGATAATACTAGATTATAGACCAATACGGTTCAGATTTATTTCTGACTTTTTCTCTCTTCCTTTTTCCTTATTGAACTGTATTGTTCTATAAAGGTTTTTTACACTCCACATTTAATGATAAAGGAAGCATCATTACATCATTAAACCCATGATTTTCTGCCACTGATTTGGGATAGAAACGTTGGATATTAATGAATCCAGCATCAGTTAATATTTCTCTTAGAGATTCTTCGGTAAATACAGCTTGATGTCTGAAGGGAATATTATTTGGATCGTCTCTAAATGGATAATATGAACCGTAAAGAGTAACAAATAATAACCGTTCATGGTCTTTCCAAAAGCTCAGATATTTCATCGGTTCTTTTTTTAATTCACTCAGCGCATAATCAAAATCAGGAACACCAATTATAAGACTTCCTCCTGGTTTTAAGGCAACGTGCCAAGTTCTCAGTATTGATAAAATTTCGCATGGAGGGAAATGCTCTAATAAATGTGAAGCACGAATAGCTTCTGGTATATCTTCACCAACGAACCAAAGATAACGACTATCACCAACTAAATCGACACCTTTACCTGGAGTTAGATCGAAATTAAGCCAGCCTTCACTTTTAGTTGAATTACTACCTAGATTTATTTTCATTAATTATAGTCCTTATTATTTATAAGATAGGAATTAACAGCATTAAAAATGATAACCCAGTAGGGACGTTGCATGCAACGTCCCTACTGGGGTCTACCAAAATGAAAATCCCTGTAAAGCAACATTGTAATTTACCGAAAAAATAAGCTTTAAAGCCTCTCGTTTCAAGGAGAAAAAAAGAAAAAAATTCCTTTTCACCAATCCTATCCGTTTTAAGAAGAGGTAATTATTAATTATT
The DNA here is from genome assembly GCA_030064835.1 of Microcoleaceae cyanobacterium MO_207.B10. Taxonomy (GTDB): domain Bacteria; phylum Cyanobacteriota; class Cyanobacteriia; order Cyanobacteriales; family Microcoleaceae; genus JASJEE01. Next base: position 12,011 of record JASJEE010000040.1, read on the forward strand.
AATAGACTTCTCCGAAAAAGATATAGATTTTTTGGAGGAGCAGGAAACACTTAACTGGGAAAAGGTAACAGGTAAGATATTTTTCCGAAAAAGGCAGGAAAAAGGATTTTTTATGGTGAGTTTTTCTTTCTTTAGCTAATATAACTAAAAGGTTTATTTATTTTCCGGAGATGTCTAATTATTAATTATTAATTCTTGAATAAATCCCATAATTTTAAAATCTGAATTCTTCTTGTCATTTTTTTCGCCCAATAAACAGATAATAAGGTACTTTTACCCCTGGTAAAAAAGGAATCGTTGACATCCTTTCCATAAATTGAATACTTTCAAAACGGTAATGAAGATAAGGAGCGTGTTCCGTAGATAAAAAAACATTATCACTGCCAAACCAAGCAGGCCAAAAATGACGAGATAACCAGGAGTGAGAAGACCAATTTTTGATAGGATATTTACGAGAAATATAAAAGTCAACAACTCCAATAATTCCACCAGATTTTAGTAAACTGTAGGCTCGATCTATAGCTGCAAACCAATCTGGAATCATGGTTAAAGAGTAGGAAAATGTTACAATGTCAACAGTTTGTTCTGGTGGGGTAAATTGGGTAACATCAGTTTCAACAGTCTCAACATTAGACCATTTATTCGTAATAATTCGCTCCTTTGCTATTTCCAATAAAGAAGGACATAGATCGACAATGTAGAATTTCTGAAATTTGTCTAGTTTATCATTTATTGACTCAAGATTCGCACCCGTACCACCTCCTAGATCGAGCCAAATATCTCCCGGATATTGAATCAAGGATTGATACAGTTCTTCTCTCCCTTGGAGCAGACGTTTGCGAAATTTGTCATAACCGTGAGCTTGACCATGATAAAAACTTTCTAGTCTTTCCTGATGATTACTACCTTGAATAGGTTTAACTAAATGGTATAATACATTCAAGTCTTGAGCAAAATTACTAAAAAATGACACTATTACCTCCTTAAGCTTTAACTAGATCAGCAATATAAAAACTGCCATAAGTATGAACGCGGTCTTTTTGATGGAGTTGCTTTGCTAAATCCTTGTGGTATTGCAGCAGTTCACCTAAATTATGTTCTTGACCTTGGATAGAGACACAAATCGGATCTACATATTCTACTTGAAAACCACCACTCCGAAATAGAATCCGTGACTTTTTCTCAGAGCGATCGACAATAGCTTGCCATTCTCGTTGTAGTTCTGTATATTTGTAATTACTCAGCCAGTCCATGTGATCTAGTAAGACAAAATGAGAAATACGAATATCATTATTACGCTCTAAAAATTGAGCTACTGTATCTGTATGAATTGAGATGCGATCGACTAATCCCGCTTTGAGCAATTGAAAATTTTCCGGTTTCAAATATTCTGGGCAACAATTTGGCGTATATTTGCCTTCGAGAAAAACTCGCCAGAAGTAATTATCCCAAATAGGAATTTCGCTAAAAACTTGCTGACAACAATCTTCTACAAAGTCTGCCACTCCATTTTTTAGGTAGCGTTCCATTTGTTCTCGTTGTTGAGGAGGAACACCTAGCATCCACAAGGTCAAGTTACTATTCATCATCTGACGGATAAATTTTTTCCAAAACCTATCGTTAAGCTGTTCATCATAATATATCTGACTTTGCTCCTCAATAGTTTTAGCTTTGAGCAGTGCATTGATTTCATCTCGAAGTTGCACAACATGATCGATGTAGAAATTAATCAATTGAGCAAAGATACCTGTTGTACCGTGAAAGAAAAAAGAACGTTTACCTGCAAACAATCTCGATCCATGATTATCCCAGTATTGTTGAGCAAAAGAAGATAAATATCCACGAAGTTGTTGCGGATAAACCTCATTAAAGTTAGCTAAATGACCCTCTCCAAAAAGTTTAAAAAAGCTAGAATAATCAAGTTCTCGAATGCCAGCTATTTTCAATTCAAGTAGAGCATTTTGTCGAGGGTTAACATCAACTGCATAAATATGCTCTGGTTCATCAAGTGCATATTCAAGAGCATTACATCCTCCTGAAGTCAAGACTAAAACTGTATCATATTTGGTCAAATTCATAGCTACTCTGTCTAGTCGTGGATCTTCCCAACAAGTGACATAAACTAGATTATTTCGATGTACAGAATGAAAGCCTATATCTAACCAATTGTCAATTTTTGGCATCGATTTCATTTTTTTTTCTCACTCGATCGCCAACATTAAATTTACTTATGGCAAAATTAATGTTGGTTCTTGAAAACATTCAATATTCATTAAATCTTTGGGTGTGTGCGCGGCAGGATTAAGTCTAGGGTCAATCATTCCAGCTATTTGTAAAGCTGCGGCAACAAGTTCAGAACAAAAAAAACCTGCCGAAGTTTTAGATGATTTGATATTGGTTTCTGCATCAAAATATTTATTCTGTGCTAACCAAGAACCTATACTCTTACCAACAGCAAAAGGAGTATAACTATCATAAAGATGCCACAACCATGATTGCATTTGAGCAATTTTATCAGAGGACAACTTTTGTTTTAGAGGAAACCACCATACTCGTCCACAAGCTTTATAAGCATTAAGCCATTGACTTAAGCAATGAACTTGAACTCCCTTTAGGCGCTTCTGTCCTTTGAAATCTAGTAATCCCGTATAAGTTGTTGATTCTGCAATGAGTATGTCCTCACCCTGTTTGTTTAGACATTCCGTGTCTAATACAATAGCAACATGACTATAGGGACTCCTGGTAAACCATTGAATAATTTTGGCATCTAGTCCATTACCGGAGAAAGCAATGACATCACCTGGACTTATATGGGATAATATTTTATTGATTTTGTTACTCATACTTACCTTAGTTATGATATGATAGCCATTCAACTAAACTTACCCAAACTTACCCATGTGGGAATTGCATGAGCTTTGGAGCTAGCTTCCTGTTTTGCTGACGCAATGCTGCGCAAACATTGAGAACCACTGACCGCAGTCTGTAACTTATTCTCTCCACAGGCTTGAAATCGCTTGGAACTCAAGCTACTTCTTCACATAGTTTTCAAGGTTGACCGCAGCATTAAAGTCTCTGTCTGTCTCAAAACCACAGTTCCTACATTCGTATCGTCTCACACTCAATGGCATTTTCTGTTGCCACAGTGAGAGCATATTTGAGAACTTGGGAAAAATCTATCCGCGAGCATTAATCGACTGCCATACCACTCACACTTGTATATAAGCTGACGTTTGAACTCATAAAAGCCACAATCTTCTATAGCACCAATTTATGGTTTTTGAGCATACCCTCAACGTATAGTAAATGTTGAGTGTTAAAAAAATTGGTTCAACTCATCATATTTGTGAGAGTGAAGTTGATAATAGGTAAAAACCAAATCGCTAGTCGTAGTCTTATATTAAAGAATACGTTCGAGTCCATGCTATCCAGAATAGTAAGATTAACATTAAGCTCATTACACCAAACAGATGATCGAATTCTTCGATCGCCCGTGGTAATTTTATTGCCAACTTCTTAAAAATGAAAAGATATAACAACCAACCGATACCGATAGTTATCAGTGGTTTGATTATATTCTTGATACTATAAGCTTCATAATAAACAACATTTGCTGCAATTAATCCACCGAGCAATATCACCATTGCGGCCCAAAAACCAGGTTCTAATTTTTGGGCTTTTTCCTGGTTATTTTGGTGGGGCAGAAAAATGAATTTAGCAAAAGAAATTGAGGTTCCCAATGCAGCAACGTTCATCGCAATAACTTGCCAGGGTAATAGATTTTTTGTGGTTAATACTTTTGCCCCAAAACCAGAGAGTAGGGGAAAGCCAGATATGGAAAAACTAGCAATCACTACAGCAATCCAAATTCGGTTATCAATAGGATGATGCTGTAATTCTTTAAAATTACGGCTGGGTAAAATACCCGCAATCAAAAACAGGGCAGATTTTACCAAACCATGTGTTAAAGCATAAAAACCTCCTACCACTGGTGCCGCGAGGACAAAACCTAACTGGGAAATGGTATGAAACGCCAGCATCCGCTTGGTGTCTTTTTCAAATACAGCATAGCCTACTCCTAATACTGCCGTACAAACACCAAAAAATCTGACTACGGGGTTAATTCCCTCTAACATTAGGGCACAACGTACTAGGGGAAATACGCCTGCTTTGACTATGACTCCTGACATCAACGCCGATACAGGACTTTGTGATTCCGAGTGGGTTAGGGGCAACCACAAACCTGATACAAAGATACCACCCTTTGCTAATAACCCTAAAAAAATTAGGGCGATCGCTTCTGGAGGCGAATTTTGTAAACCTGCAAAGTTAAAGGAATAATTTGCTTGATATACCAGCACCGCTCCTACCAAATAGAACAGCATTGCTATATTGCTGACAAATAAATAGCGCAATCCCACCCAAATCGATCTGTCTGTTCGAGGATAAGCAATCAACAGAAATGTACCGATGCTAATTACTTCTAATGCTACATACAAACTAACAAAATCTGCACAGATAAAAGTTGCGTTAACGCTTCCGTGTAGAATCACTATTTGCATATAGAAAAAAGCTGTTTTATTGCTTCCCCAACAATAGAGAATAACTGCAGCAGTGACTAAAGCATTAGTTATAATAAAAAAGCCACTGAGGCGATCAAGCATTAAAGTAACGCCAAAATTATCTAGCAGTTCGATCTTTAAAGGTGATGGCTGGACAAATAGCTCCCAAGCATAAACATGAGAAATTAACGCTATTCCCATTGAGAGACAGCGAGAAGATTTGGGTAATAGATAAATCACAAACCCAATAAAAAATGGCAACGCCATCCAGGCGATTGTTATATTAGTCATGGTATATTATGCTTGCACGCTCCTCCTCTTTTTTATAGTTGGATTATCTCTTGCCCATGCTAAGTTTATATCATTCATCAGTATGATTAATTTATACATAATTTCTCTGATAAATTTAGATAAAATACTCAAAGCAATTAATGAGTTTATCTTGAGACTGGTTGACAAAAAACATGATTGATAAAAGTTTTTTTCTGGATATATTTAATTAGTCAAAATATTCTATCATATTTGCACCATCCAAAAAATTATAATTAACATCAAGCTCATCACTCCTATCAAATGCTCGAATTCTTCAATAGCTCTTGGCAAGTTAATTACTAACTTTTTAAACAGCAAAAAATATGCCAACCAACCAATACCAATAGTTACTAAAGGTTTGACTATATTCTCCAGGGTATAAGCTTGGTAATAGACAACGTTTGCTGTAATTAATCCGCCGAGCAAAATTGCCATTGCCGACCAGAATCCCCAGTTTGCTTTCTCTATTTCTTGATTCTTTGTGTGGGGTAAAAAGATAAATTTGGCAAATACTATTGTTGTTCCTACTGTGGCAATATTCATAGCAATAACTTGCCAAGGTAATAAATTTTTTGAGGTTAATATTTTCGCCCCGAAACCAGAAAGTAGGGGAAAACCAGAGATGGAAAAACTAGCGATCGCTAAAGCAACCCAAACTGAAGTATTTATCGGCTTTTTATGTAATTCCTGAAAGTCACGACTAGGTAAAATACCGGCAATGAGAAAAAGTGCCGATTTAACTAATCCGTGAGTCAAAGCGTAAAAACCCCCTACTTGTGGTGCTGCCATGATAAAACCCAATTGGGAAATGGTACTAAATGCGAGGGTACGCTTTGTGTCTTGTTGTACAATAGCATAGCCCACTCCTAATAATGCGGTGCAGACACCGAATATTCTTACTATCGGATCGATTTGTTCTAACAACAGCGCACAACGGACTAGGGGAAATACTCCCGCCTTGACTACAACTCCTGAGAGCATTCCCGACACAAAGCTTTGTGACTCTGAGTGAGTTAGGGGCAACCACAAACCGGACACAAATATTCCCCCTTTTACTAATAATCCCAGAAAAATCAGAGCGATTCCTTCTGGAGGAGCAGCGGTTAAACCATCAAAACGAAAAGAATAATTTGCTTTGTATACTAATACCGCCCCCACTAAATATAAGAGCATTGCTGTATTGCTGATAAATAAATAGCGCAAACCTACCCAAATAGATCTGTCCGTTCGAGGATAGGAAATTAACGTAAACGCAGCAATACTAATTACTTCTAATGCTACATACAAACTAATAAAATCTTCACAGATAAAACTTGCATTTACGCTTCCGTGCAAAATCACTAATTGCATATAGAAAAAAGCTGTTTTATTACTCTCCCAACAGTAAACAATTATTACGGTTGTAATTAAAGCATTGGTGAGGATAAAAAATCCACTTAATTGATCGACGAGTAAAGTTACGCCGAAGTTGTCTAATAATTGAATATTTAAACCGGATGGCAAAAGAATAAATACTTCCCAAGCAAAAATATTAGAAATTATTGCTATTGTTAATGCTAAAAAACGACTAAATTTGGGTAATAAGTAAATTACAAACCCAATAAAAAATGGTAGTGCCATCCAGGCTATCGTTATCTTATTCATGGTGTATTATTCTTTTCTATGACGCTAGTTTCTAATGTAGGATTATCTTTTGCCAACTTCATTACACCCACCAGCATTAGAGCTTGAATGGAAAAGCCAATTACAATTGCCGTTAAGATTACCGCCTGGGGTACGGGGTCGGAGTAAGCTACTACATTTTCGGCTTTGTCTACAATAGGTGTAAATAAACCATCCCGCGATGCTACGAGTACATAATAGGCAACAACTCCCGTACTCATAATATCCATTGAGATAATTTTCATCACTAGATTTTTCTTAAATATAATGCCCAAAAAACCACATAATATAGTGGCAAATACACAAGCTTCTAGCATAAAATTCAGTAATTGATAGTTAATAATTGAACGTCTGTATTACATTAGCATGATTTTAAAATTTTGGTTTAATTCTTTAAATTAAAGATAATAATAGAAAATTTTTGGCAAAGTTATAAATACTTTTTTGATGGGAAATAAATTGAAAAGTTTGATTGAAAATGAGCATCTTTGACAATTCCTTTTTGAGATGAGAGATATTTAAAAATTATGGCACTTTGCTAATTGATTTAGTACAGATTTATTTGGTTTTCAGCGAACTGCTTAACTGGGAGATTAAGATTCACCTGTAGTAGATTAGCTGGCTGCCATACACTAATTAAACATGATATTGCATCAAAAGAAAAGGGAAGTTTGGTCAAGGTTTTGATAGCTAGTAGGATGAAGTTGAAAGTTGGCAAAAGCTATGGTGGGGTGCTTCTCAAAAAAACTCCTCCGTCAAAAATGGCCAGTAGGAGGAGAAGGTATCCCTGGGTCAAAAGTAAATATTGTCGCGATGGTTTGGGCCTTTTGGGTGGTATGAACAGTTCAAGTATGGCTGTTTTGTGAATATCGGCGAGTGGGATAATTCTGGTGTTTGATTTTGGGGAGTTTCTAGGGTTGGGGTTTAAGTTGGTTATTCAAGTAATAGAAAATATTGGGTTTTATGAGGCGATATTGCTTAATTACATGGTAGGCGATCGCTATTACTAATTAAAAATTAATTAGTATACTTAAATAATTATCACTACTTTAAGTTTAGCTGTAATTATGAATCTATTAACCTGGAATGATATTCAAGATGCTGCTGGGTATGGGTTTGTTGAATTGATTGACTATTATGATTTTCTTAGTAGTCTAGATAAATATGAATTAGAGACTATCAAAAATCAAGAATATCTTGAAAGATTAATATTAAGAGGATTAAAATGGATAAAAAGAGCATGGTCGTTTTTGATTGAATCAAAATTTGCTAGTTATACTGATTCTGAAGAACTATATGAAGTTATAATTAATTTTCTTGCACTGATGTATTTTTATTGTGAGCGTGCTGGTTTAGTTTCATGCTCATACTTAGAGCGAGAAAACTTTTGTTTTGAATTGATTAATTATTTATTAGAATACTTAGGAATAGAAGAAATACAAGTAGAAAATCATCTGCTTGATTGTGCAGTTCAAAATGCTAAGTTGAAAGTAGTACAAATTCTTATACAAAACTTTGGCAGTAAACTTCAACTTGATAATTCAATTGAAAATACCCTTCAACTAAATATCCTAGAAACTTATTTTTCTGATGAAAATGATGAAAATGATGAATTTCAAAGAAATGAAACTGAAACAGCTATTTTGGAAAAGTCATGGGAATATTTAACCCAAAATTCGGAAGAGGTAGAGTTAGATCAGTTAACTCGTACAGCTAAAAGATTAGCTAATTACTTTAATGGCGAAGTTGTTAAAATTGATTTTACTAAAAATACCAAGATAAATTTGAAAACAATTAGAAATATGAGACAGGTTAAAGATGATTCTGTATTGCCTAAATATCTATTTTCAGAAAAAACATTTGAAATATTCTTAGATTTAGAACAAATATATAGCAGAAATAAAAAACTTAATCTAGGAATTACAATAATTGATTCACCGATCATACATAATTACGAAATAATGGAATATGTGGAGGAGCCATTTAATCAACTTTGCCGTTTACTATCAACTAAGTTAAACTTACCAACCCAACTAGAAGCTTTGCCAGGATATGCTAAATGGAATGGCCTAGAACTAGAACAGCAATTTGGTCAGTTTAAAATTTTATATGTCAGTCTCAATAAAAACTGTATTTCATTTGGTTATAACATCAACAGATATCAACCTCTAATGATAAAAATATTGCGTGAGTCTGACCCAATAACGTTAGAATCAATAGCTAAATTACCAGATTTTTTTGAATTAAATAAGCAAGATTTTATTATTCCTAAAGATAACTTAATTCAAATGTCTGTTAATCATCTCATAAATCTGATAGTTGCTAAGTTAGAAGATAAGTTAGATTTGATTAAGTTAATAACATCTGATGATGTACATTTACAGATAAATAAATTCATTCAAAATCAACTTCTAGAACAATCAGAAAAAACAGAAAGATACGATGACTATGAAGATGAATTATTCGGCCAACTAGCGGATGAAACCAACATCACCGAAGCACAACTCACTCAATGGATACGCGCGATCGACCGCAAAAAACAAGCTATTTTCCAAGGTCCACCCGGTACAGGTAAAACTTTTCTCGCTCAAAAACTCGCTCAACATTTAATTGCTGGAGGTGAAGGTTTCTGGGAACTCATTCAATTTCATCCTGCTTACACCTACGAAGACTTTATTCAGGGTATTCGACCGCAAAGCGAAGATGGTAAACTCACCTACCCTGTTGTTCCGGGTCGCTTCCTGAAATTTTGTCAAAAAGCAGCACTTTGTCAAGATACTTGCGTACTCATCATTGATGAAATTAACCGCGCTAACCTTTCTCAAGTTTTCGGCGAACTTATGTATCTCCTGGAATACCGTGACGCAAAAATTCCCCTTGCTGGTAGTGGAGAATTATTCAGCATTCCGGAAAATGTCCGCATTATTGGCACCATGAATACTGCCGATCGCTCTATCGCTTTAGTAGATCATGCACTTCGTCGTCGTTTTCCTTTTATAACTCTCTCTCCTAACTACGAAATATTGCGTCAATACCATAACGAAACAGAAACAGATTTTTCAGTGGAGGGGTTAATTGAAATTTTAGAAGCAGTCAACCAAGAAATAAATGACCCCCACTATCAAGTCGGCGTTTCCTTCTTTCTCCGAGAAAATATTGATGAAGAAATACAAGATATTTGGCAAATGGAAATTGAACCATATTTAGAGGAATAT
>JASJEE010000406.1 GCA_030064835.1 Microcoleaceae cyanobacterium MO_207.B10
AGGGGGATGCGCGGGGGATCATTGGTGTACCTCACGCCCGTTAGAAACTGCTATACACCTATCTTTCATTTCTATTCTTTTATATGTAAAATATTCCCTAAAACCAACGAATGAGTGTACCAAACCGAGTATAGGAATTGCTATATAAACAAATAATTTTTACCTAATACCTACCACCTAAAACCTACACATTTTGTACTTAATCAGTATGATAATTGCTATATTAATACAGCAAGATGAAATGATTTGAGCAAAAACTGTATTGGTTTAGTCTCCAAACCTAAGTAGGGCTTGCTGAATAAATATCAAAAGTTTATAGAGTAAAGATTTGAGGCATTATTTCTGCGAAAAAACTGTCAGTTTTTTGCTACTAGTAGCTCAACAAATCATAATTTTTAGTAGACAAAAGGGGAAAATTTGAGGGAGAATTATTCCGATAATATTCCCTCAATCTAGCATTTATCCTGACTACTGTACGGGTGGTTTCCGTTCCGGAATGCTTCGCAAACGCGTAATTAGGAGCATTCCGTAGGAAACCACCCCTACTGACTACTGACTACTAGAAACAGCAAAAATACTTTTTCAGCAAACCCTAAGTAAAAATGGGATTTGGAGACTAAACCCCTACGATAAAATATTGTCACCTAATTTAGGAATGCTATAGATAATAATTACTATCTAACTGGGATGCAGGAAAAATGCTGAATCTGAAAATAATAAATTATATATTTTAACAGAAAAATATTAATCTTATGATAAGTATTTATGCAAAATAAATTACACATTAATACTTATATATAATCAATTACAAATTTTATGATATATCTCCAATCTTGTCCGTGAATTATCAATTATTTTTCCCTATTCCCTATTCTCTCTATTAAGTAGGAAATTTATTTTGCAGGACTACTTAAATGATAACTGAAATGACTCTTTCCTCTTTGTTATAAGACTATGAAATTATATGGTATTAATTTAAATTATGATTAATTACTTAAAGCATTTATAATTTAAACCGATTTTGACAAAAAAAGTTGAAATGAGTTATTTAGGGCCAAATTTTAGGGGAAAATCGCGATTTTGCGTCTGTGTTAGGAAAAGATTCCTAAACGCTACAAGTATTGATACACAATAAATACAGGGTTTTTGCTTGCCAGCCAATTTTGATGTATATTGATAGTAAGTTATTCGCTCTGCGTAGGTGCTTATTAAAATGAAAAGCGGGATTATTCATAGAAAGTGCGATCGCGAAGCGGAAGGGTGTTCGATCGCAAAAGACTATTGGCAAGATTGATATTTTTTCTCTATTTTCCCAGCCATTATAAAAATTTTGACTACAAAAATAGCTGAATAAGTCATCAAGCCTATTCAGGATTCTGATATGCAGTTTCATTTTAATTTTCCAAGATTTATCGCTATTCCAATAACATATCTAACAAAGCATCTAATTCATTTTGAAGGAATTGCATTTCAACAGCAGCTAGGTCAACCTTCAACTTATTAAATTAGTTCGAGGAATTTCTTTTATTGTGGGGTAATAACCTCATCCAATTCAGCAATTTTTTGACACTGAGCGACAACTGAAATCGCCAACTCATCATTCACTTGAACAAGTAATACCAACTTAAAAAAAGAATGTAATGCTTGAGCAAACTTCAACTATTAACTAATTAATCAAGTTTTTCCACTTTATCCCTTTTCTAACCAGCTTTTTTCTTTCTTTTATATAATTTAACCACACCCTACACCCCAAACCCTACACCCAAGATTGATAATATTTGTAGCAAAAATTTATCAATTTGGTATAAGTTATAGTCATCTTTTAACTTGCTTTTTATGAACCTATTCAGAATAAAATGCAAATTTGCTTTTTCACAATAGTCTATTTACTGAAGTTTTGTAGCGTAAGTTCCGATAATTTTAATAAAATATACTGAATTGATAAAAATCAAATTTATAGCGCTAGGCGAATAGATTAGGAAATCTTGTCTACTTTACTATCTTCACTCTGGCTTTAAACCCAATTAGGGTTTACTGAAAAAAAGCAAAGTGTGGGGAGTGTGGGGAGTGTCGGGAGATTGGGAAGACAGAGAAAATTAGAGGAATAATTGTTCGGAGATTTTTCTGTCTCGCGTTACCCCCTTCAGGCTCAGTTTTTGAGCAATTTCAACCGCAAAGCTGATACCTTTTAACCACCAAAAATCGCTAAAACCTTTATCTGTCAATGCTTTTATATTTAATCAGCCAGCCCTAATTAAACTGTCCTAAATTAAATGCGTAGTCCTACAAAAAAATAACTGAATAAGTAGAAAACTTATTCAGCACAAAAAAAATAATCAACATAGCCAAAACAGCAAAAACTTACTGTAACTGTGGCAAAGCTTTTCTCGCCCTTTCTGCACGAGCATCTGCAGACTGCATCACTTCCTCCATATTTTCCAGCATTTCGCCTGGGTAATTTTCCAAAACCTTAGTCGAAAGAGAAATGCGCTTGCGACCCTCATCCAAATCAACAATAATTGCTTGAATAAAACCACCCACTGAAAAAACAGTTGATAAAGACTCAATCCGTTTTTGACTAATCTGGGTAATGTGGAGTAAACCAGTTACACCATCCAAGTCTACAAATACGCCAAAAGGTTTAACACCCACAACTTTTCCTTCAACTAACTGACCAACTGTTAACTGACTAAAACCAGCAGACTGAGCCGCTAAACGTTGAGACAAAACAATTTTCTTTTTCTCTTGGTTTAACTCCAAAAAATTGACTGTCAATAGTTGGTCTATCAATGACTCCAAATTTTCCCGTGACAAGAGATGCGATCGCGGAATAAAACCCCTTAAAGATTGTATATCTACAGTCACGCCACCTTTATTTGTACCAATAACTCGCACTGGGAAAGACTGACCGCCACTTTCTAACTCTGCCAAATTCTCCCAAATTTGCTTAATTTCTAGTTGCTTGATAGAAAGAAGCACTTCTCCTTCTGCATTTTGCTCGCGGATAATCAGGAAGTCCCGTTCTTGCTGCAAAGGCAGCGCTTCCGATAAATCTTGTGTCACTCCCAAGAAAACCTCTTGCATCGGTACAAGGGCCAAAGATTTACCCCCAATATCAATGTAGACACCTTCGGGTTCGTGGCTGTAGACTTTTCCAGTGACTATTTGTCCTTTTTGAAATTCATAATCATACTGGGGTTGTTCGAGGGCTTTGGCAAAGTCATCCATTGTAAAGGATGCTTTGCTTCCTGGAGAGCTGCTTGATTCGGGATTCATATACAGTTAAAAAAAACACTAGGCTACTTAAATATAGCTAATCTGGGAGGTATTCAGGGTAGAAAATATCAAACCTTGATCTAATTACCTACTTTAATTCTTGATCAAATAGTTGCTTCGTATGAACCCAAGCATCTGTTGCTGCTTCTGGGTTGTAACTGCTACGGTGGTCACATAAGAAACCGTGGTCAGCTTTGTAACGAAATACCTGATGCTTAATTTGATGTTTCTTTAATTCTCCTTCTATTTGGTCTACTTGTTCTATGGGAATCAGAGAATCTTCTGTGCCAAAGAAACAATATATAGTCCCACTAATTTGAGGTGTGAGAGTAATAGTAGGGGAACCACCGCCAGGGGTGCTATTGGCAATGCCTGCTCCATAAAAAGAGGCCACGGCCTGAATTTCTGGTAAAGTAGCGGCTAAATAACTAACGTGACCTCCAAAGCAGAAACCTGTGCAACCAAATTTTTCTGTTTTGATATTGGGTAAGGTTTTGAGATAGTTGATGGTGGCTTGAATATCGCTAAGTAGTTCGGAGGCTTTGGTTTGTTCTTTGTATTTTCGCCCTAGTTTTAAGTCTTCTTCGGTGTAGCCCACTTCAAAACCAGGGGCTAGACGTTGATAGATGGCGGGGGCGATCGCTACATAACCTTCTTTGGCAATTTTTTCGGTTACTTCTCGGATATGAGTATTTACCCCAAATATTTCTTGAATAACTATTATTGCTGGAAATGGACCTTCTCCTACTGGTTGTGCTAGATAGGATGCTATTTCTAGGTCTCCGTTGGGGACTTTAATATGGGCTGTACGGATTTCTAAATCTGCCATAATGATTCATTATTAAATTCAGCAAACCAGTGACTTAATGTTGGGCTTAGTTTATCACTTGATTAGTGCTTCAGGAAACCTATACAAATCTAGACAGGTTTGCTGTTCAATTCCTGCTTCATCCAAGGGAGACGGCTTCTTCTTGTCCACAGGTGTTGAATCTCTTGAGTATTGAGTCAAAACTTAAGTTCTTTGTGGAAGTCAAAAGTCAAAACCCAAAACCCAAAACCCAAAACCCAAAAGCAATAATTACAGATAAATCGCTAAATTTTTCCTCACAATTATCTTGGATTTGCAATTCTTTTGGTTAGTATAGACTTTCCCAAGCTCGTGAAGTGGCATTGCTGAATGGTAATGATTTTTAGATTAAGTATCAACGTCAAACATAAGTTTTTCAATTTTACCTTCAGCTACTTACCATTACATTTCAGCAACGCCCGTGAAGTCAAGTTATTTTATGATATTTTCATTACTTCCTATTCCCTATTCTCTGTTCCCTGTTCCCTCAAAGCTAGAATTTTGTCACCTTACCATTAGGTATCTCCAATAATAAAAAATCAAACCTAGTCCCTCTTTTCCGGAGAACTCTATTATCAGAATTGCTATAAAAGTGTTAGCTATAACTGATAAAGATCAAATAGACTGTTTAAAGATTACAAAGTGTGAATAATTTATGAGTGATATATTAAGATTTAGTCCAGTATTCATCAGGATGCAAATAACGGAAATAATTAATATAAAAATATCTGCCTTAACAACAGTTGTTTTACTAGTGTTGAGATAAATATTGGAGGTCTAGTATATGGTTCAGTTTCAGATTAAAGTAGATAATGATATTCCCGCATCAAACCAATTATTTAATCAAATTCGATTTGCGATCGCCTCCCGTCAGTTTCCGCCTGGCCATAGATTACCCAGTACCAGACAGCTTGCAATGCAAACTGGTTTACATCGTAATACCATAAGTAAGGTATATCGTCAACTAGAAGATACTGGTCTTGTCGAAGCTTTGGCAGGTTCAGGCATTTATGTCAAAGCTCAAGGCCATGAGGGAGGGTCAAAGTTAACATCTCCCACTTATGATAAGTATCCAGGAGCAAGTAATATTGTCAAGCGTAGTTTGGATGAATTACTGTCTGAGGGTTGTAACCTCAAGGAAGCGAGGGAAATGTTCTTGAGTGAGATTGACTGGCGACTACGTTCTAGCGCTAGGGTATTGGTAACAGCACCATCTCACGATATTGGCATTGGGGAGTTGATGGCTCAAGAGTTGGAACCGGCTCTGAAGCCATTAAATGTCCAATTAGTGCCTTTAGAAGAATTAAATCAAGTCATAGACCAAGTGACTCTGGGAACGGTGGTAACAAGTCGCTATTTTATTGGGCAAGCTGAGGAAATAGCTGCTCCTAAATCTGTCCGAGTTATACCAGTTGATATATATGATTATGCTCAAGAAATCCAATTGGTAAATAATTTACCCAAGGGAAGTTACTTTGGCCTTGTGAGTCTAAGTTCTGGTTTATTGCGAGCTACAGAAGTTATTATTCATAGCTTGCGGGGAGATGAAGTAATAGTTATGACTGCCCAACTGGTGGAAACTTATAAAATTAATGCGATGGTACGCACGGCTAGGACTATTGTTTGTGACCAGGCTAGTTTTGGTGCTGTTAAGGCTGCTTTACAAATCGCTAGAGAAGATATTATCCGTCCACCACAAATTGTATGTTGTGAAAATTATATTGGTGCAGAATCTATTAATTTATTAAAAAGAGAGTTAGGTTTGGGTTAGCAAGGAAATGGTTAGACCTCTCTGGAAAAGCTATCCCTGATCAGGAACTCCGCCCAACCCTTATACCAATTTTCAAAAATATGGCCCTCGCGAAGGCGGGGTAATTTTATGCTTGAGAAAACTTCAACTATTAACTAATTAATAAATTTTTTCTACTTTATCCCTTTTATAACCAGACTTTTTCTTTGTTTTTCCTATTATTTCACCACACCCTAAACCCCAGAGCATACACCTAAGATTGATAATATTTGTAGCCAACATTTATCAATTTGGTATCATGTTGAGGATAAAGTAAATGAATATTCAAAAGTAAGTAGGTTAGTTGGCATTAAAAATTATCGTTATGACAAGGCAGAAGGTAAGAAGTTTTTGAGAAACTTTATTTTTTGTTAAATAGTTTTTTTTATATCTTTTTACTTAGGGCTTGCTGATTAAATATAAAAGCATTTACAAGTAAAGCTTTCAACCTTTTTAGGTATTTAAAAAGAGCCATATTTTAACTCCAAAAGTTTCAAAAAGTTATGATTCAAGGCTTACTATGGCAGCAAAATTAAGGCACTATTCTTCCTACTACCTCCTCTATAGAAAGCATTTGGTATCTTGTTCCACAATGTCCGTTTTTTTTACAAAACTCGAAAGGTGGAGAAAAATAATATGGTAAAAGGTTTGAAAAATCAAGACAAAATGTCTATCCCACACTTCCCACACTCCCCTCTCTCTTTTTAAAGATATCTCAAATAGGTTCTATAGAAGCCATTTGTTATCTATTTAACAAGTTACAAGTCGAATACCCATCATGGGTTTTATGATTCGGGCAGTCATTTTTCAGAATTTTTCGGTCTCCTGAACCCTTATAGTTGTTAGGCTCTTGAAAACGGCTTTCCTGAAGGCTTTGTATTTCAAGAAAAGATCTCAAATTGGTTCTATAACTCCCATTTTTCCTGACTCCTACCCTTACCAAAATACTTTTTCAGCACACCCTACTTAATACCAATTTGAAAAAATAATGCTACAAAAAAGGAGGCTGGAACATTATGCCTAAAAGTCAGTCCTCCAATCCTATAAATCCTATAGAAACAATTTGATATCTATTTACTGGTTACTGTTAACAGTTAACAGTTAACTGAAATGACAGCCGTCGTTATTACTGGCGTGGAGATTCTCTCGCTTCTCAAATATAGTTACAGCAAGAATTTAATTTATGACTTTTAACTTCAGCGATAAAAAGAGAGTGGGAAGTGTGGGAAAACCAGGAAATGAAGAATATTTTTCAACCTTTTTCCGTCTTCTTTATATATATCTAAAGACAAAAAGATAACTGTACCTCCTGAGCTTGAGAAATGCTATATCCCAATAATTTTTCCTTTTTTTCTCCTTCATTTATGACTTCTTTCAACTTTGATCATTGACTCTTAGAGACTGGAGAGTAAAATAAGTATTAAGAGAGTAAAGAAGTGACTAAAATCTAAAAGCGGCAAGACTTCAAAGGGATTGAAATCAGATAGATAGAGAAGTATTCAGTACATATATTCCTAGATTTAATAGCGACAAATATTTCTCGAGTATTTCTTCGGACCTATTCCCTATTCCCT
>JASJEE010000041.1 GCA_030064835.1 Microcoleaceae cyanobacterium MO_207.B10
TTCTCAAATAGCGATCGCCTCCCCATTCAAACCATTTTGTTGATCAAGTTCAGCTTCAGCAAATTCTCAATTATTCTATTCTTCTCCCAACTGCTGCTGTAATTTTTCTAGTGATAATTTCACCTCATCTCCCCGTTGAAATTCTCCCAACTTTTCATACTTATTAAAAGCTAGTTTTAACCAACGAATTGCTTCCTCCTTACTACCTAAAGTTGCATAGACTTCTCCTAAAGCAGCCTCAATTTTTGCACTGCCAACAACATCATCAACTTCAGTCAATTTTGCTGACTTGAAAAAGTAATCTTTAGCTAACTCAGGTAATTGAATCTGCTGATATATTTCACCCAAAATTCTATAAACAGCAGAAGTATAATTTCCTGAGTTTATAAAAGATTCTAAAATAGCGATCGCCTCCGCATTCAAACCCTGTTGTTGATAAAATTCAGCAATACTTAATACCTGTGCTTCACCATCTAACTTTTGAGTAAGTTGCTCATTTTTTACCAAAATTTCTTGCTGTTTAGATTTTGAGATTACAGCAAATCCTATTCCTAAATAATCTTGTTTAGAAAAAGGCGACTCCTCATCAAGAGAAGAAACCTCCGTATCAGTATGAACAATTACTTTATATCGGAGACCTGTTTTTAAAGGAATATTCCCTGAATAAAGCGCTTGATTTTCAGTAACTTCCGTTTCCCAAATATATTCTGACGGACTTTTAATCCTAACAGTATAACGAGTTGCACCTGCCACAGGATTCCAACGTAAAATCAATGGTTTATCTGGCAATAATAAAGTGTGGCGCGGACTAATTAGATAGGGAATATTATCAGTAATTGCTACTTGATTAATTCCACGAGTTGCATCAATAGAAACACATCCATCTGGAGTTTCAACGCATTTTGATTTAGCCTTTAAACAGCCATCCATTATTTGAGATATACTGTTTTTTGGCAAACTCCAAGTTTTCCAGTTTGCGTAACAAATTGCTATTAAATTTGCTTTTGATGTGAGCTTTATTTTATCAGTTGTATAGAGTTCTGTTCCGACAAAAGCTGGATAATATTCTGACCAATTTTGACGCTTTAAAAATACTTTTCCATCTGCTTTAATAATTCGCCCAACTGGAGATTCATTAACTTGGGTAGTAGCATTAGCTGGTGCAAGTGTAAGATGATTTTGTAAGTTAATTATCTGCTTTACTGGAGCAAAAGCTAAAAGAACTAATAGAGCAAAAAATTTATGAATTTTCATATCTATAACCTTGATATTTTTAAATTATAGTAGATTTAATTTTTCTATTGCTAAGGATTTATACAGTAAGCATTTAGCCATTAATGGTCAGCTCTTCCTTTCCTGCGGAATCCTACGCAAACGGAATCCTGGGTAAACAGCTTTTTAATAAATGAAGCTGATAGCTGATGACTGAATGCTTACGTTATACTAATTCAATAACTCGCCCAATTAGAAATTTATTAACTTGAGTAATAGGATTATCTGCTGGCAATCTAATATAGTTTTGTCATTGAGTGATATGGTTAACTGGAGTCTCAACTCAAAGAACTAATAGAGGCAAAAAATTCTGGATTTTCATAGTCTATCTGCTTGATATTTTTTAACTCAATAACTCGACCAATTAGAAATTTATTAACTTGAGTAATAGGATGAGCTGCTGGTAATCTAATATGGTTTTGTCATTGAGTTATCTGGTTGACTGGAGTCTCAACTCAAAGAACTAATAGAGGCAAAAGTTTCTGGATTTTCATAGTCTATCTCCTTGATATTTTTTAACTCAATAACTCGGCCAATTGGAGATTCATTAACTTGAGTAGTACTATTAGCTGCTTTAATCTAATATGGTTTTGTCATTGAATTATCTGCTTGACTGGAGTCTAAACTCAAAGAACTAATAGAGGCAAAAGTTTCTGGATTTTCAGCTCTATCTCCTTGATATTTTTCAACTTACCTTTTTTTTAATATACCTCTTCTCTCCTAGATAACTAAAGCCTTCTTCTTTTTTCCTTCTTCTTTATTTCTCTTCAATAATTTGCTCAATTGGAGATTCATTAACTTTAGTAGTAGTATTAGCTGGTTTAATCTAATATAGTTTTTCATTGAATTATCTCGTTGTCTAGAGTCTAAACTCAAAGAACTAATAGAGGCAAAAATTGCTGGATTTTCATAGTCTATATTTATTAGTATTTGTAAACTTTGGTAGATTCTACTTTTTCATTGCTAACCATTTCTCTTGACTCTTAACTACTCCCTACTCCCTACTCCCTATTCCCTACTTTGTAAACGTTGGCGGACTAAATTTTTCCATGTATTAGTTTCAGGATTTTGAGTAGATTCAATCTCTATACAATTTTGCCTAGCTTTTTTTAACTTATCTCTATTTGTGGGAACTTCCTCAAATACCTGTGCTAATAAACATTGTGCTGGAGCATTTTCAGGATTTAGTTGAATTGCTGTTTTTAAATGAGATTGAGCTTGAGAGTAATTTAATTTCTGAAAATAAGCCCAACCTAGATTTTTATGTAAATTTGATTCTATGCCTTGAGTTAAATTACCAGGATATTTTTGCTGTAGTTCAGACATAAGTTGTAAACCAAGAGTCAGATTTTTAATTGCTATTTTACTATTTCCATCTAACCAAATTTGGAGACGGGATAAATTATTAATTGCTGCAACTTTTACATAATGATTATTTCGGGAAACAGCAGAATCTATTGCCTGTTGATATTCGGTTTTAGCACAACCAAAATCTTGTCTACTTTCACAAATTAATCCTAACTGTAAGTAAGAAGCTGCATTTTCATGGTTAAACTTTAGAGCAAATTGATAATAAAATTTGGCTCTCCCTAAATTACTATTTTGATACTGTTCAAATCCAATATTTGTCAGATTTTTATCAATGGTTGGAAAAATATAGTTTTGGATTAAAAGAGGAATTTTTGGCAAAATAAAACCTAATCCCATAAATCCCATTAACATGAGAAGGAAAAACTGGAAATAAACCTGAATTTGTGTTGGCGCTCTAGTCTGTTCGGCAATTTTTTGTGATAATTCTTGGGATTTTTTCAGAATAAATCGTGTATGTTTAGGTCGCCGTTGTGGAACAGGATTCATTAACTCATCAATAAAATCACCCAGTAGAGGTGAAATTTGAGGAGCATAATTTCTCCAAAGAATTTTGCCAGTTTTTCTCTCAGTTGGAAAATTCATTGGAGACTGACCTGTAAGTAGATGAACAAAGGTACGACCTAATGCAAAAAAATCAGATTGTAAAACAGCTTCTCCAGTCATTTGTTCTGGTGCAGCATATCCTAAAGAACCAATTTTTGTTGTACCCCAATCTCCTACTCCAATTGTACCAAAATCAATTACTGTTAATTGCCCATTCGGTCTTAAAATTAAATTAGAAGGTTTTAAATCTCGATGAAGTAAGTTTTGACTGTGAAGCATATCTAAAATTTCGGTAATTTGTTGTAACCAATCTAAAGCTTCATATTGATAAATTTTCCCATGATTAACCAACCACTCCTCTAAATTTTTACCTTCAATTTTTTCCATAACTAAACAATGGAGTTGTTTAGAACTTTTATGAGCTGAAACCGTAAAATAACCATCCGGTTCAACTCTAGGAATTCCAGGGTGACGCAACCACATCAATACCCTTGCTTCTTGTTTAAATAATCGAACTAAATCAGGATTATTATCATATTTCAAAACTTTTAAAACTTTCAAACTTCCCCAATCTTCTAAACCAGTTCCCCAATCTTCTACTTCAAAAATTTCTGTAGGATGTGAAGGTTGTGGTTGTCGCAAAGGTCGAACAATCCTATAGCGATTTTCAATCAACAATGTATTACCGCAAGCTTGACAAAAATCAAGCTCTTCTGGATTTTGACGATTATTACATTGAGGATTTATACAGTAATTCATAAGATAGGGAGTAGGGAGTAGGGAATTAGGAATTAGAAATAGGGAACTGGATAAACTACATTTGTAAAATTGTTTTGCCAAATTTGTAGAATAGGAAATTGGAGAAACTACAGCAGTTAAAAGTCACCCATTCAGATTTTATCCACTCAAAACTTTCAGGCTACAAGAATTCTCAGAAATTATTTCACATCTCAAATTTTACAAAAATTCTCAGAAATTATTTCACATCTCAAATTTTACAAATCATGTAAAATTGTTTTGCCAAAGTTGTCGAATCGGGAATTTGATAAACTACGGCAGTTAAAAATCAAAACTTAAAAGTCAAACATCAGATTTTATCCACTCACAACTTTCAGGCTACAGGAATTTTTGGGAATTATTTCGTAATCATTACAGCCTCGATCTAGTCTCTTTTAGAGGAAAAAAGTTACAGGATTTTTTGAAACTGTTATAAGAGAACTGGATATAATTTTCCTCCTTCCTCCTTCCTCCTTCTTCCTTCTTCCTTCTTCCTTCTTCCTTATTGAAATTCATTAATAACATTTTCCAGATTTTGGGTAATATATTCTCCCTCAAAAAATTGTTCTTGTAAATTTGATAAACTTTCTTCTAAACGCTTAATTGCTAAATTTAAACCTCTAGTATTACTAAATAATCTCGACCGCAGTCGATTCATAACTAAATCCAGAATAGAATAATGTTTTTTACTATTCTCTGAACTTTCCAGAGGATAAAGTTTCAACCAACGAATTCCTGACAAATCTTGATTTTTAATCAATCCCACTAACTCTTCATCCACTTGACGAACAAATTGTTCAATAGCATATTTCATCACTACAGGTTGAAGACTAAAATAAGTTTCACCCTTTTTCTGGCTTTTTTCTATCAACGAACGTCGCCCAAGAGAACCAACCGTTTCTAACAATTCAGATATTGACAGAGGTAATAAAATTTTTTCTTGGAGCTGCGATAAATTTATAGGTTGTTGTTCAATAGCTAACCAATATATCAACTCTTTTTCAGCCATAGATAATCTTTGAAAAGGTTGATCCAATAAAGAGCGAACATCCCCCATTAACAGAGTATTTTTAATAAAATCTCCAACCTGACCACCATATAATTCTTGAACCATTGCCGAGATAATTTTCACAGCTAAAGGATTACAACCATACCTTTCAATCAGACTCACCCAATTTTGACTTACAACCAATCCACGTTCTGCCAAAATTTTTTGGGAAATTTCTTCAGAACCAACTACTTGTAATGACCGAACTTTTTGCCCTTCCAATTGACCTAAATCTTTCAACTTTTCAGAACTTGCCAAAATCAAACAACTTTGATGCGGCTCTTCAGCAATTCGTTTAATGAATTGTCCGTATTCTGCAAAACCATCACCATAGTAACCTGCTAAATTCTGACAACTTAAAATCATCTCCACATCATCAATAACTAACAAACAACGATGGGTGCGTAAAATCTCCATCAGTTGAGAAATTCCAGTTTCAATATCCTCAAAATTTCTCAAGTGTTGAGGGGATAAAAATTCGATAAAATCAGTCAAAATCGAACCAAGTGGCATCCCCTGACGTAGCGATCGCCAAATCACAAAATCAAATTTACCTGCATTTTGTTTAGCAAATTTCACCGCCAGGGTAGTTTTTCCCATCCCCCCCATCCCTAATAGAGCAACTAACCGACAGCGATCAGTTAAAATCCATTGACTCAACTTAGACAATTCTTCAATCCGCCCATAGAATGTTTCAACATCTGGTGCAGCATTCCAATCTTGTCGAGAAATTAAGCTAGAAGTTTTAGGTTCGACAGTCTGAGATGAAAATTCTTCAGATTGACTTTGCTCTTGATACAAAGCCACCAATAATTGCTGTAACTTAGCCATTTTTCCCGGTCCTTTGCCTGAAATTTGAAACTTACGATAAGTTTCACCCAGTCGTTTACGAACCGTTTCAGGCTTAAGTTTTAGTTGCGTCGCAATTGTAGCGATCGACTCTCCTTCCAGTAAAGCCTTAGATAAGACTTCAAGTTCTGTATCTGAGACACCATAGCCACTTGCAACTTGTTTAAGAAAATTTTGAGGAATCAAGGCCATTTCAGTTATCAGTTATCAGTACCTCCTGTAATAGGGAGGCTTAAAATACGGAATATTCTTTTTTTATCTCCTGAAAAGAGGAGGCTTGAGACCCAAATTTTTCGGTTATACTTTGCATCCCAAAATAGAAATTCTTTTAACATTATACACTATTTAGGGGAATAAGTGAGATTTTCAGTCAAATAGTCAGGAATTAGGCAAAGGTACTATATATAGAGTGTAAAAACTATAAATTTCTGGTTTATAACACTATATAGATTGTCTAATCCCTAAGTTCTAATTTGTCACTATTAGAACTTATGTGATTTGCGGACAATTCATTCTAAACCTTCCAGTTTTATAGAAACCGGCCATTTAAACCCAAGCTATAGAAGCTGATAGCTGTATGGGTTGCATTCCGGAACGGAAATGCTAAAAGCTAATAGCTAGTTAACAGTCAAAAAAAGTATAATAAACGTTATACATAAATATAGTCAGATATAGTCAAATATCTTCGTTGATTTGTACAAAAGAGCTACTAAGTATTTGACCAAATTTAATAACTCTAGATTTGATGTTTAATGGTATAATGAAATTGGGGCTTAATTCCCGACTAAATAAAGACCTCGCCCTTAAGGGCAAGGTTTAAATTAAATAAAAACTCATAAATTATCAGAGCATTTAGTAATTTTAAACACTTGAGTTATGAGATTAGTTGAGAGACATATTATTCAACCTACACATCGGTTTTATCCTGAAATTGACGGACTATGTTTCTTGTCTAAAAATCTCTATAACTATGCTAATTATTTAGTTCGTCAATCTGTGATTTTTGAAAATACTCCAGAATGACTATTATCAACTACAAAAAACACTCTCTACTCAATCAGACTATCAAGCAATGCCAGCTAAAGTCTCTCAACAAATATTGATAATTTTAGATAGAAACTGGAAAAGCTTTTTAGCAGCGAATGAAGCTTATAAACAAAACCCATCAAAGTTTAATGCTCGGACTCGTATTCCGGGATATAAAAATAAAATAAGATGAAGAAATATTGTAGTTTATACAAAACAAGCCATCAGCAAAAGGCAATTAAAACAAGGAATTATTAATCTAAGTAAAACTGGGATTTATCTCAAAACATTAGTGCCTAGTTCACAAATTCAACAAGTTAGTCTCGTCCCTAGACTTAACCATTATGTAATTGAGGTAGTTTATGATCAATGCGAAAAACACGCGCGAGCTAGAGAAAAATCGTTGCGCTAGTGTTGATATTGGGTTAAACAATTTAGCTACATTAACTTTTAAGGGCGCCGGAATTAAACCGCTCTTGATCAATGGCAGAGCGTTAAAATCTATCAATCAATACTATAATAAAGTCAAGAGATTCCTACAATCTCAACTCCGGGAAAATCAATCAAGTAGGCTACTAAAAAAGCTTTGTAATAAAAGAGAATTTAAAATCAATGATTACCTTGCGTATTGCATCTCGTTTGATTATTGATACTTTAATTAATCAGATGCAGAGGAACTCTGATAATAGGGCACAATGAAGAGTGGAAGCAGAAGATAAATTTAGGGAAAAGAAACATTTCATATTTTGTATCTGTTCCCTATGATAAATTAATTGAAATGTTATCTTATAAAGCTAAGATGGTAGGCATAAATGTAATTATTACAGAAGAATCTTATACCTCCGCATCAAGTTTTATAGATAATGATTTGATTCCTGTTTACAAGAAAGGTGAGAAAAATCAAGTCACTTTCTCAGGAAAAAGAATAAAAAGAGGTTTGTATCGCAGTGCCAGCAAAGGATTAATCAATGAGTTACGTGAACGGTTCCCTGAACATCATGAAAAAAGCAGCTCCCTTTTGTCTTTGACCATGGGATAGAGGAGCCAGTGCGTAAAAAGGGTCCCCCGACTTGAAGCAACTGGCGTGGTGTTGTAGTGCCTCCTGCGGAGGAGCTGCGCTAACACCCAGTAAGAGTAACACCTGCAATGCAGGAGGATATGTCATATTTGACTATATTTTTATGAACTATTAATACTTCCTTATTCAAAAATCTGTCTCCTACTAACAACTAAAATTATAAATGTTGTGATAATTATCAGCTATTAATCATGTCAAAAAAGATAATTATATAAAATGTAGAAAAAAAGAAATCAGGATTACTAAGTAAAATAAGCTAAAAACAAAGACGTTGCATATTTAGCCACCAAAATCCTTAAATTATTGATCTAATTGAGTTTTTAGCTAATAATTTGATATATTAACGTATACAATTTACGACACTCTACTTAAATGATTGCAGAAATTATATGTGTTGGAACAGAACTATTATTAGGAGATATCCTAAATAGTAATGCTCAATTTTTAGCCCAAGAACTAGCAAGATTAGGAATAGCCCATTACTATCAAAATGTAGTAGGGGATAATCCAGAAAGAATAAAACAAGTATTAGCGATCGCCTCCCAACGCTCCCAAATATTAATTTTCACAGGAGGCTTAGGCCCGACCCCAGATGATTTGACGGTGGCCACTATCGCCGACTTTTTTAATACCCCACTTATAGAAAGACCCGAAATAATAGAAGATATTACTAAAAAATTTGCCCATCGGGGTCGTCCCATGACTGCTAGTAACCGAAAACAAGCCTTAATTCCTCAAGGTGCAAGTATTTTAGCTAATCCTATAGGTAGCGCTCCTGGAATTATTTGGCAACCAGTAGCAGATGTCACAATAATGACTTTTCCTGGAGTTCCCACTGAAATGAAAATGATGTGGCAAGAAACTGCTGTACCTTATTTCCAGAGTCAGGGTTGGTGTGGAGAAACTATCTATAGTCGCACCTTAAAATTTTGGGGTATTGCAGAGTCAGCTTTGGCAGAAAAAGTAGCTCCATTACTAGAAATGAAAAATCCTACAGTTGCTCCCTATGCTAATTTTGGAGAAGTAAAATTAAGAATTTCTGCCCGTGCTGAGTCCCAAGAATTAGCAGATAAATTAATTGTTCCTGTCGAACAACAAATACGAGATATTGCTGGAATTGATTGTTATGGTATTAATGATGAGTCTCTCGCTTCAGTAGTAGGAAAATTATTGTTAGATAAAGGCGAAACCTTAGCTGTAGCAGAATCTTGTACGGGTGGAAGCTTAGGTAGTATGTTGACTTCTACTCCAGGTAGTTCACAATATTTTCATGGTGGAGTTATAGCTTATGAAAATCAAGTAAAAATTACTTTGCTAGATGTTAATCAGGAAGATTTAATTGTTGAAGGTGCTGTGAGTCATGCAGTAGCAAAGCAAATGGCAAGTGGAGTAGTCAAAAAGTTAGGAACTAACTGGGGAATTAGCATTACTGGTATTGCTGGACCTGGAGGTGGAAATGAGTCTAAACCTGTAGGTTTAGTTTACATTGGGATCGGAAAAATAACTGGTGAAGTAGAAAGTTTTGAATATCGCTTCGGTTCCCTACGCAGCCGAGATTGGATTAGAAGAGTAAGTGCTTGTACAAGTCTTGATTTGTTGAGGAGAAAATTATCTTTGTCTTCTAGAAGACCACAACATTAAAATAGTTGATTATAATAATCTCAATAATATTGATTAAACCATGGACTTCTGTCCAGATCAATAAAAAACCATTAGTCTTGGCTGAATGGCCATATAGCCCCACAGCTAGGATAGTGTTAAGATAAAACTAAAAGATAAATAACCAAAGCTAAAGAATTAAATATTCTTGTGGCTAGCTGATTAAAATCTTTGAATAACTGTGTACGCAAAGGGAAGCGGCAGACCCCGCCCCGCTTACCCCTCACTATCTCAAAAAATTAGTTATGGTGAGAGTATTCAGCGGGAATTATGTATAAATGGATTACATTGAAAAGGTACTAGAAAAATTAAAAGAATGGACTCGCAAGCTGGTTGAGACACTTTTAGGTCCAGAACCGGAACCGGAGCCGGAACTAATTCCTATTCCAGTAAACGACCGTTCTCGTCGTCGGTAACTTTACAATTCCACATTTATAGATTTGTTTAGCATCTTAGTATTACATGGGCCAAATTTAAACCTCCTGGGTCTGCGGGAACCAGGAATATACGGCTCATTAACTTTAGATAATATAAATGGACTGTTAGAGCAAGAAGCGGAGGCTCTTAAAGTTAAGGTCTCCATAATACAGTCTAACCATGAAGGTGTCTTGGTGGATACGATTCACTTAGCGGGTGGACAACACCAAGGCATACTTATTAATGCGGGAGCATATACCCATACAAGTGTTGCGATTAGGGATGCGATCGCTGGGGTGAATATCCCAACAGTAGAAGTTCATTTAAGTAACATTTATCGTCGAGAAGAATTTAGACATCATTCTTTTATTGCACCAGTTGCGGTGGGTCAAATAAGTGGTTTTGGCCCACAAAGTTATATTTTGGGCTTAAAAGCAATAGTTAATTATCTTCAAAAAAGTAGCAATTAAATCAATTAAATAATTGTTAAACCACATAAATTTTTGATCAAAATGGTTGAGCTGGCAAAAATTTTAGATCAATTATCAAAGAATTATCAAGAAATAATTAAGTTTAGATACATTATAAAATAACGAATCTGCATCGTCAATAATTTTATATAACAATTATTGAAAAATTATTATATACTTTTATAACTACTATAGACACAGTTACAATATCAGTAAAAATTATTAATTCAAGACTGAAAATATAGTTTGTTTATTTTAATTTTTAAATTGTTATCTGTAAAGAGAAATTAATGCCATGATTTAAATTTAAAGATTAGTTTCAGAAGGTGTTAGGTAGTAGGTTTTAAGTTGACCGTTTCAAGATTATCGAGAATACTTTCTCCAAAAAGCTCCGCATCTAGAAACCTAAATAATTGCAGACACCGTAGGTAGAATTACAAATAAAGACTTTGAAGTATAAAACTAAATTCCAAAGCGAGTTTCTTCTCAACCTACAACCTTATAGAAATTAGTGACAAACTAAACTAAATAAACTAAAAATATAAAATAAATGGCAAGATCATGCAGTATTCTCTCTTAAGGAAATTTCAAGGGGCTTTTTTAGGAGCAAGTTTCGGAGATATTGTAGGTTCTCAGTTTAAGCAGCTAGCAGAGCCAAATCCAAACCACTACAAATGGAAAGAGATTACAATTATTTGTGCAAAAAGCTTAATTAGAAAAAATGGTTTAAATCAAAAAGACTGGCAGGAAACTTGCAAGCAATGGCAAGAAAAATGGAATCAGAAAAGCAGTATAGAAATTAGCAAAAATAGCAGTTTAGAACCAAGTAAAATTATACATTCAAAAGCTGAATTGGCAAAACTAGGGGAGATGGTCAATAATAAACCCTCTGATTTTACTTACATAAGTAATAAATCTAATTTATTAAGTCCAAAACCAAATAATGCAGTTATCGCTAGCTTGCCAATAGCCTTGCTGTACCATGAGGATGAATTTAAACTGCAACAAAAATTGCAGCAATGGGGAGAGGTTTGGGGAAATCATTTAGAAATAAATCCAGTCAACCTAGCAATTGGATATGTAATGGCCCAAGCTTTGACAGAAAAACTAGAGCCACTGACACTCATACCCAAAACTATCGACTATATTGGTGAGCAGGAACCTTTAGTAGGCCATTTGAAACAGGTAAACATATTAATCAACCAGGGGGCAAACTTAGAAACAGCAACAGTTCAGTTATCAAAAAATGCTAAATTTCTTGAACAACAGCAACTAAGTTCTGAGGAAAAACCAATACCTCAGTCTTCAACTTTATTAATTCCAGTTGCTTTGGCCTTATACTGCTTCCTGAGTACCCCAGAAAACCTGGGTTTAGCAGTATTAAGAGCTGCCAGAACTAAATGGGCTACTGAAACCTGTAGTATAGTAGGAGCTTTATCAGGAGCTTATAATAGCAGTGCAGGAATTCCTGTGAAATGGCGACAAACAATGGGAGATGAGTTATTTGGAACAACCAACGAGACCGAAATTATGAACCTGGCAAAAAGTTTGTGGGCAGTTTGGTGTGGGGTTTATAATTCAGCAAAAATGATTGACCCATTACCAGCAGTTGCTGCGAGTAATGTGATTCGCCCTCGCTCTCACAAAACTAGTGGATATTGAAAACTCAATGATGTTTAAACATCAGAAAATATGCATCTGACACGCTTACTTGGGACAGTAGTTAAATCCCAAACTAAAAAACAAGAAAAATATCGTTGGTCAACATTGGCAACTTCCCCAATGTTGGTGGTACTCGCCATAGTATCCCTAACAGCTACTATGGGTCAGCGCTATTATAGTCAGCCAAAACTAGATGAGGGAACTGTTTCACCTCAAACAATTCGGGTTCCTCAAGACGATATAGCGATCGACACTAGAACTACTGAAGAAAAGCGCAAAGCAGCTCGACTTGGTGATGTCAGTGTGTATATGATTAGTGAATCAGTGAATCAAAAAATAGACCAAGAATTAGAAGAGTTACTGACACAAGCAAATCAAGTTAGAGAAATAGTTGCTGATTTTCCTTTTGTAAATACAGGAATATTATCAACAGCTACCCAACGTCATCTACGTCAAGTTTCTGAGCAGAAGTGGCAAGTTATTCAGGAAACAGTAGAAGAACAGCTAAAAGAACAACCTCCTGGACCTCAACCTCAAACAAGTAGTTCACCGCCAGCAAATCAAAATCAAGAACTACCGAAAGTTATCAAAAATCAAAACACCAATATCCCAGGACCAACTTCAGAAGACCAGAAGTTTGCTCCTGCAACGGTTATACCGAAAAATAATCAAGAAAATACTCAAAACACCAGAATATTAATTAACAGTAAAGATCAAAGAGCGATTTCAGAATTATTTGCTTATCGGAAGCGGAATTTACTAGAAAATTATCTGAGACTTATAGATGCAGTGTCAGACGCTCGCCAGATATATGAGGAAGCAACAGAAAATTTGGCAGCACATACAAAAAATGAAGGTAATGAGATATACGATACTGCTTTATTAGATTTGTCTGATAGTGTTTGGGAAAAAACTCAGATAGCTATCGAAACGGTAAAAAACCGAATGTTAGCTCAAGGAATATCACCAAACTTCCCCAAACAAGAATGGGTGAAGTCGCTACAAATTCAAATAAGGGGTGTAGTTTCATTAGAAGCTGAGGATTTAGCAATTAATATTTTGAAGAATGTTTTGGAAGCTAACCTAGTTAAAGATCCAGAAGGAAGCAAACAATTAGTAGAACTGGCAGCACAAAAGGTTCAAGAAGTAAAATACAAAGTACGAAAGAATGAAGTAATTGTTAAAGCAGGAGAAAAAATTAACCGCAAAGCATTTGTGATCTTAGACCATTTTGGTTTGAGTCGTCGTGGGGTTAATTGGCATGGTTTAGTGGTGTTTGTGTGTATTATTACTGGAGCAGTAGGGATAGTAGTTGTAGTCGAAAGACAATTTAAACCCGGTTTGAGATCCAGGGATAATATATTGTTGTTACTGTTGAGTTTAAGTGCGCCATTGCTAATAACTGTGGGAGTTCCCTGGACAAGTTTACCAGCAATTGGGTTGTTGGTGGGAAGTTTCTATGGTCGAGCTATGGGAGTAACAGTGGTAGGGTTGATATCGGTGGTGCTGCCAATAGGTATGGATGTTGACAAGATAGACTGGGTGGCAAGTGCTGCTGCTAGTATTGTTGGTAGCGTGGTAGCAGAAAAGATGCGATCGCGTGAGGAACAGGCACTTTTAGGTGTAGGAGTGGGATTAACTCAAGGTACAGTATATTTGTTGATGACTTTGATAGTGCGTGCTGCCCCAGGATTATTATGGTATGCAATGATGGGTCCGGTTGGTTTACAGGTAGTAGCGGGTTTAGTTTGGAGTATTGTAGCTTTAGGTTTGAGCCCTTATTTAGAGCATTTATTTGATTTGATCACGCCGATCCGTTTGTCTGAGTTGGCTAATCCTAACAGACCTCTGTTGAAGCGTTTAGCATCGGAAGCGCCCGGTACTTTTCAGCATACTTTATTTGTTGCAAGTTTAGCAGAAGCAGCAGCACGAGCAATTGGTTGCAATGTGGAACTGGTGAGAACAGGTACTTTGTACCACGATATTGGTAAAATGCACGACCCGTTAGGATTTATTGAAAATCAAATGGGTGGTCCGAATAAACATGATGAAATTAACGATCCATGGGTGAGTGTAGAAATTATCAGAAAGCACGTTACCGAAGGATTAGTAATGGCTCGTAAATATCGATTACCAAAAGCAATTAGAGCATTTATTCCAGAACATCAGGGTACAATGTTAATTGCTTATTTTTATTATCAAGCAAAACAAAGATCTGCAAAGCAAACAAAGGTAGTTAAGGAAGACTATTTCCGCTATGCAGGACCGACTCCGCAGTCGCGAGAGACAGCTATTGTGATGTTGGCAGATTCTTGTGAGGCAGCGTTGCGATCGCTCAAAGATGCCACCCATAAAGATGCGCTTCAGATGGTGAAAAAAATTCTACGGGCTCGTTGGCAAGATAATCAATTAGTTGATTCTGGTTTGAAGAGGGGAGAAATATCAACTATTGCTGAAGTTTTTGTACAAGTTTGGGAACAGTACAACCATAAACGTATTGCTTATCCGAAGGGAGCAATGAATCCAAACCTACAAAGAAAGAGTACAAAACCGGTTGTTAGTTCAAACTAAATTGGCAATATTAGTTTAATAGACATCTGCGATAATTAACAGACATCTCTAGAAAAGAGGGAGTAGGGAGTAGGGAGTAGGGAGTAGAGAGTAGGGGAGAAATAATTGATGTATATAGGGCGAGCATTGATTTGATTTTTTATTATTGGAGATATCTAACCTGAAACTCTTGTCAAACAGTTGTTAAATTTTCATTTCCACCAGATGTCTAATTAATCTCAATCTACTTGAGGATATTCATCCCACAAATTAGTTGTCTGACGCAGACTAGAATGTTCTCCATTACCCATAATAATATGGTCGAGTATTGGTATTGCTAAAAATTGCGCTCCTGCTAAAAGTTGACGGGTGAGGTTGATATCTTCTGAACTTGGTTCGACATTTCCTGAAGGATGATTATGAGAAACTATGACTCTGGTTGCTCCTTGACGAATCACTTCTCGAAAAATTTCCCTGGGATGAGCTAATGTTTCTGTAGCGGTACCGATAGTAATAACTTGAATACCAAGCAAGCGGTTATTTACATCCAATAATAAAACAGCAAATTTTTCTTGAGTTTGCCACATCATTTCTTGGCTAAGAGCATCAGCAGCAACTTGGGGACTATCAACAAGTGCGAGTTCAGGAGGGCGAGATTGAAATACTCTTTTTCCTAATTCTATAGCAGCAAGAATTGTGGTTGCTTTTGCTGTACCAATACCATGTATTTGAGTTAATTCTTGAACCGTAATATTGCGGAGAATTGAGAGGGGGTCTCGTTGATGTTTACTTAATTGGTTAAGGATATATTGTCCGAGACCGACAGCAGAAAGTTTTCCTTTACCTTGACCAGTACCCAAAAGAATAGCAATTAATTCGGCGGTAGCTAAACTTTTTGGTCCGTAGGCAATTAATCTTTCTCGCGGTCGTTCATTATTTGGTAAATCGGCAATTCTTAGGCTATAAGTCATTGATACACTGCTGAACAATGAATGTAAAATATAAATATTTTATCAAGATAGCATTATTTACTCACAAAAACTAGACTTAAAACAAAATTTAACTTTAGTCTGATGTTATCTTCATAAAAATCCGTATTATTTCCGATATACATACAGAATATTTCAAATATATGAACTACAGATATTAACAATTGAATGTTCGCAGTGCGGGTATCCTGGCCGCGTCGGTGTACCTCTAATAATTAATAATTATTAATTGTTAATTATTAACAATTACCTCTCTTTGAAAAGAAGAAGATTGACTAAAAGGAAAATTTTTTCTTATTTCCCTTTAAAAGGGGAAAGTTTTAGACCAGAATTTTTGGGTAGGGAATAAATCTTAATTAGATATTTATAGCTGAATTATGTTTTGCAACTATCCAATTTATTTGTAACATTCCGTCGCCAGATACCCGTCGGATACCCGCCTGAGCGGGCACAAGATTTATCCTCGCGGAGGCGGAGACGAGGGCAATATTTTTTCACGGCTGGTATAAACAAATGCAAATTCAAATAACCAATAAAATCAAAAAATCATGTTAAAATTAAAAGTGCATATATAAAATAAGATGTGTCTTATCAAGTCAATCAATTTCAACCAACCAAGTAACAGGTAAAACATGGCAATATTAGAATTAGAAGACGGTACAATTTACACTCAACTTAGTGATATTACTCGTGAACTTGCACCCTTGAATATCCAGCTTAATTATTGGCCTGTGGGAGAAGACCCAGAAGTTAATAAATTACTCAAAAAAGAGGTATTAAATGATCAAGAAAAAGAGCAATTATTACAAGCTTTAGATCACTATTTTGAGGATCTAAAACAAACTGCTGGTTATCAATCTCGTGACCTAGTAGCGATACATCCAGATATCCCTAATCTTGATGCGATGCTATCAAAGTTTGATAAATGCCATATCCATGAAGATGATGAAGTGCGTTATATTGTGGCAGGGGAAGGCATTTTTGGTTTTGTGCGTTCTGATGGTAGTCAAGTGGAATTAAAAGTCCAGCCAGAGGAATATATTAACGTTCCAGCTAATACAGAACATTGGTTTTATTTGACATCTGAAAAGCGGGTAAAAGCGGTACGTTATTTTATTTCAACTGAAGGTTGGGTGCCTCGCTATACGGGTACTGAAATTCGTTTTGGATTGAATACTGTTCAAAGCTGAAACATTTTTAAAACAACAAAAAAATTTGGTTTACTGTATAGGTAATTTCAGTTATCAGTTAACAATTATCAGTAAATAATTTGATATCTCTTTTTCCTAGCAGATAAACCGAATTTTCATTATTTCTCATTTCTTTATTAATTGAAACTTTATATAGTAAAGTTAGATATAATGAACTACTGAAAATCATAATTAATACAAAAAATACTAATCTTGTAATTACTCCATCGGTAACAATATCTCAAACTCAGTTCCCACTCCAGAAGTAGAATTA
This sequence comes from Microcoleaceae cyanobacterium MO_207.B10, assembly GCA_030064835.1. Taxonomy (GTDB): domain Bacteria; phylum Cyanobacteriota; class Cyanobacteriia; order Cyanobacteriales; family Microcoleaceae; genus JASJEE01. The sequence continues at coordinate 17,176 of JASJEE010000041.1, forward strand.
AGATTTAACTTTCCTCCATGCTTTTCTACAACAATTTGATGACTAATTGCCAATCCTAAACCCGTGCCCTTTCCTACTCCTTTTGTAGTAAAAAATCTCTCAAAGATTTGCTGTTGAATTTCATAGGGAATACCAGGACCATTATCTACAATCCGAATTGAACACCACTGATGATGTTCAGGAATATTCGGTTCTGAAGCAACAGCATATTTTGTCTGAGAATTAGAATTTACTTCTACTATATCCTGAGAAGATTGAACAACATTATTAACTTCATCTTCAGAGCAACTAGATAAATTTTTTATAGCCGTATAAATCCATATTTTACCCGGTTTACTATCAGGTTGACTATCATTTTTTTGATTTTCTTCAAGAGCATCAAGAGCATTAGTAATCAAGTTCATAAAAACTTGACTAATTTGACCACCATTACACAAAATCAATGGTAAATCACCATAATTTTTAATAATTTCAACTCCACTAGACTTCCAACGACTTTTTAAAATTAATAGTGTACTATCTAGACACTCATTAATATTTGTTGCCTTGCGTTTTGTACCTTCCATGTGAGAAAAACTGCGGAGACTAGTAACCAGTTGCATCATCTGTTCAGCCGACACTTGTATACTTTTCATCATCTCCAAATAATCCTTTTTCACAAACTCAAAATCAATCTCTTCTTTAAAATCTTCTATTTCTTGTACAGGTGCAACGAGATTTTTTTCGTAAGTATTAATCAATGCAATAAGATCTTGATAATAACTAGACATAAACTTAGAATTACCTGCTACACAGTTAATCGGATTTCTGATTTCATGGGCTAAACCTGCAACCATTTGACCTAGCAGTACAAGTTTCTCCGTTTGAATTAGTTGAGCTTGAGTTTGTTGCTGTAATAATTCTTTAGCTAGTTGATGAATATAGGATTGAGCAATTAGTAAATTTTGAGTTTCTAAAACTTGATAATTGTCCGGAGAAATTTCAACAACTACAGGTTCACAAATAAATTCTTGAGGTCTTTTTACTGCTTGGTAGCCTGCATATACAATGGGTGTATCTCCTGGCAAAACTAAGAATTCATACTTAATAAAGTCATATAATATACTAATGGAGCGATTTAAAAAAAGTTCTCTTCCATATTTACGGCTGAGAAGTTTGAGAAATTCTTGTTGGGAAATCATGCCAAAAAATTTTCCCATTTTTGTCAATATGACACCGGGAAGTAAGTTATTTGTTTCAAAAATTTGCGCCAGTATAAATCCTGGTTTATCTATTTCAATTGTGACATGATGAAGTTGTAAGTCTTTTATAGTAGAATCTAGCTCAAGTTTCTTATTTAAGTAAGAAGACATAGGTTGTAAAGAGTAGTTAGTTAGCATCATTAAAAGTCAGTAATTTTGAGATTGATTAAATATTTGCGATGGCAAATTAAAAGTTAAGTAAAAAATCTATATTTTTCTAACAAATATTAAGATATAACTGTTCATAAAAGTCTTGAATCATTAGGGTAGCAGCCTGAAATTCTAGAGGTTTAGGGAACAGAAATCCCTGACCAAACTCACACCCCAAATCTCTGAGTATATCCCGGTGTAAAGTAGTTTCTATTCCTTCTGCAACCAAATCCATATTTAAAATTCTAGCTAATGTAATTATAGTCAAAATAATTGTGTTATCTGAATTAGCATCAATTCGCTTTACAAAAGCTCGCTCAATTTTTAATGTATCAATAGGCAATTCATGGAGACGACTAACAGAAGAATAACCTGTACCAAAATCATCAATAGATAATTTAACTCCTAAATTTTTAATCTGCTGTAAAATTAAGTCTTGATGTTCAAAACTGTCTAAAAGACAGCTTTCTGTAATTTCTAGCTTGAAATTATTTCCAGATAAATTATTTTTTTCTAATATTACTTCTAGTTGCTTAATCAAGTCGGGAGAGGTCAGTTGTCGTACTTTAGCTAGCATCCAATACTCACAACAGTAGTGAGAGGTTTCTTGTTTTAGATGGGGTTCAAACTTTTCTAAAAGCACCTCCAGATCATCTGGATGTACTAAGGAAGACCACTTCTCAAAGTTATTAATTTCGGCATAGTCATAGCCCAACATTTCCAAACATCTAGGGGAAAGAACATTTTCATTAGTCTGGAGATTGTGATCCGATATACAATCGTTACTCCCCTCTAGGGCCAGTTGCCAAGGTTGTTCACTATCTTTGAGAGCTATTTCTGACTGTTTGTGTTCTGTAATATCTAAAATTATTCCACCAACGTAGAGGAATTTTCCATCTTGGTCATCTACTCTTTGGCCTTTTTCATAAACCCAACGAATACTGCCATTACCATGAATAATACTGTCATCCTTGCACTGCATCCGATATTCACTGGAATAGTGGGATGTTTTTTGCTCAATGTGGGCTCTGTTGGTGGCAATGACTCGATCTAGATCGTCCGGGTGGACTAACTCTAGCCATTGTTCAGCAGTGTGGGCAATTTCTGACTCAGAATATCCCAACATTGCCTTCCAAGTTGTGGAGTAAAATACTTCGTCCGTCTTAAGATTCCAATCAAATATGCCATCTCCCGCTCCTTGAAGGGCCAATTGCCAGCGTTCTTGACTTTCTTGCAGAGCGGTTTGTGTTTCTTGACGTTCTGTCAGGTCGTAGGCCACCCATACAAGGAGGCGATCAGAAATAGGTGAAATACTCCCAGTAAACCAAATTTGTTTTTCTTCTATTGTTAAGCAATAGTTCACCCTAACTGTTTTTCTAGTTGCCAATACATTTTGAATTACCTTGAGGAAACTATCAGCTATAGATTGCTCGAATACCTGATGAAGACTTTTGCCTAATAATTCTGCCGAGGGTTTGTATAAATTTGCAGGATTTGTTGATGCAATTATTATATAAAGTCCATTTGCATCTAGGAAAAATACTGCATCGTGATTATCCCCGACCGTAGTAGTTTGTTGATTAGTCTCAGATAATTGATCAATTTGTATCTGTATTGGCAAAGACACAGGATTATTTTGGGTTGTTGCTGAGTGACTGCTATTAGTCGTTAGGTCCTGGCATTTTTTTTGATTCATAAAACATCAAGTATGGCAATTTTAATGTTTCCCCTGATGGTAGTCAGCCATTCACTTTAAACAATAATGTCGAGTATATAGTAGTTTTTATATTCACAATATATATACAGTTTTTTTCGGGTTTTTTGTTGCTTGTTATCTAAACTGATTTATGAATTAATACTTAGATAGATATTCTGTGAAAATTTCTCTCTCGATTATAAACTCATATGGGGAGAGATTGCAATTTTAAAATTGCAGAAGAAATTAATTTTGAATCAAAACCCACTACACAATTAAGTCGGGAAGTATCATCTGTGTCGGTAATGATAAATATTGATTTCGCTCTCAAGTCAGTTTTAATACAGTTTTTTGATGCTTTTTCAAGAAATATCCAGAGAATCTAGTAAATTCGTTAAATGTCTATACGTTTTAACTACTCCTAAAGTTTTTTTAACCTGATTTTTACCAAACGATAATATTTGGCAGATTTTGGTAAATCTTTGATATAAAATCCGATTATACATAGCAATCCTAGATGATTTGTGAGAAATCCGCGTTTAGGGGTTTGCTTTTTGCTATAAGCAATTATTTGATCGATGATATTATTGCCATGGATAAATATCAAAATCCCAGGCTATTGTCTATACACTTTTGACTCTATAAATTGAACATTTGACTGATAAAATCACTAAATACTCAGCTTAATTTAAAATATAGCGATCGCCACATCAGAGGCCATCATTAATAAATCAAATATCTAGCGCTACAAATTATTAAATTACAGAATCCCTAGCTTAGTTTTATAAAAATATTCATAGCGAATAATTCCATAATATTTGTTGCAATTTTAAAAGGAAATATGTTAATTTCTACCACAAAGTCAAAAAATCATTGGCCAACAAATATTTACATTATCAAAAAAATTAGATTATAAGATTCACAGTGAAATCCGGTTTTAATAAACACTATAGTGCTTAAAGGTAAAGGGTTACCACCAAATTAATGCCAACTCTACTTAGTTCTTATGTTTTTGACCAAAAAATCAGGTCTCACCCTTTAAAGGGGAGAACAGAAGAAAATTCAGTGTTTCAAGCCTCCTACTTCATTAGGAGATACTGTTAACTGGTAACTAATAACTGGTAGCTCTTAGCGAAGCACCTCCGAAGGAGGCTAACTGATAACTAAAATGACATCTTCCGCTAGCTAAAAGCAAGTAGATTTTTATGTAACGATGACAAATACTTTTTATCAATTCATAAGAGGTAAATCTATTACAGCAAAATTGTGGTCTAAAACCTCCCTTTTAAAAGGAATAAAAAAAGAGAATATTCCTGATGTCAAGCCTCCTGATTGCAGAGGTACTGATAACTGATAACTGATAACTGATAACTGAAATGACCCCT
>JASJEE010000404.1 GCA_030064835.1 Microcoleaceae cyanobacterium MO_207.B10
ATATTATTCCCAACCGGCACCAAGTTATTATGAACCAGAGCCATATTATTCCCAACCGGCACCAAGTTATTACGAACCGGAACCAGAACCAGAACCAGACAATGGTATTTATCTGCCCAAAAACCTGTATGTAGCACCTCCGACTAATACTGCACTCAACCTGTCAAAAAAACCAAAAGGTAATTTACCTCTGGTGACATTACCTAAACCAAAAAAACATAACTACAACGGTTCAGCAAACACTGCTTATATAGATAATACAGATTACCAAGTAGGTGCAACTGAGAGTTATCAAGCACCAGATACAATAGTTTTTTCCGAACGTTCCACTGGTTATGTTGCTGAATATCCCGATACAGCAAGTAACAAAAATTGGAGTGCTGTCACCGAAAACAACAACTGGAGCGCCCCGACCGAAACAAATAATTGGAGCGCCCCCACTCAAACTGCATCTAATAATTCATGGAATGGGGAAACTCAGCAAAGTTACTATCCTCAAAATAGCTATCAAGATTCATCCTACTATGATAATAGCTATTACTCTTCTAACAACAGCTATTATTCAGACTCTTCTAGTTATACTCAAGACAGCTATTACTCAAACTCATCCTATAGTCAAGGAGGTTATTATGCTAGCACTTCTTACACTCCCAGTTATTACTCAGGGTCTTCCGAAGGAGTAGAAGTAGCCGCAGTTTTGCCCGCCCAGGTGCAAGGTTTATTTGATAATCCTATTACTCAGTCAGGTTTAGCTTATTACAACCGCACCATGCGACCCCCCGCAGTACCGGGAAATGGCAACACTAGATTAATATTTCCTCTATCTATTCCTGCACCTATTACCTCATTATTTGGTTGGAGACAACATCCGGTATTGGGTTATCAGAAGTTTCATACAGGAACAGATTTAGGCGCACCAACCGGAACCCCCGTAGTTGCGACTTATGCAGGTCAAGTAGCGATCGCTGACTGGTTGGGTGGCTATGGTGTAACTGTAGTATTAGACCATCAGAAAAAATCTTTGGAAACACTCTACGGTCACTTATCGGAAATTTTTGTCAAACCAGGAGAGTTTGTACAACAAGGTGAGGTTATTGGACGGGTTGGCAATACGGGAATGTCTACAGGTCCACACTTACATTTTGAGATGCGACAGTTAACTAAAGATGGATGGGTGACAAAAAACCCCGATAGTCATATTCAGTTTGCATTGGCGAATTTAATGAGCGCGTTGAAAATTACAGAGATACCACCTGTACCAGAAATTAGTATTAATGAGTTGGTGAAACAGACTAAAGAATTAGATTCTGGTATGCCACAACTGCCACCTTTACCGCCTGGGTTTGAAGTGCCAATTCCAGATTTAGAACCGCCAATTTTTGAATTGACAAAAGCTTCGGAAAGGTCTGATGAGGATACCCGCATTAGTTTGAATGAGGAAGAGAAAAAAGCGGTTGAATAGGGTTAGTTGAAATACCTAACTGCACAACTGCTTTCTTTCCCAGAGTAGGGGGAGAATTCAATAATTTTGTGATTAATTAAACTGGGAATTACTCTCCTCCTATTCTTTTCAATAATAATATTTATAAAACCTCTAAGTGTATCTTTGGCTGAGACTAAATTTTTGATGCACGGAGTAGTCTTTAGATATAGGAAATACAACGAAAAGATGGAAAAATATTCCCATACAGCTCATCTTCCCATCACATCATCTATTTTTCAATAGACCCCAAATGAGTTCTATAAATTTCAAGAGATTAAGTCATAAAAGTACGAATTAAATTCGCAATTTCAACAGCTTCATTTCTAGTAAAACTATAATTTCCATGCAATTTTAATTTGATTTTACGAGCATCAGCGGGGTATTCTAAAATCACAATACAGATAGGTTCTTTTTTCTTTATTAGTATTGAAGAATATCTTTTGACTGTAAAAGGTTTCATTAATTGATAATTACCTCTGGTTAAAACCATCAGATTGAATATCAGGAAATATTATTTCTTTTCTTGGTCGATTGGATATGGCGTTTGCGGTCCGCAAAGCTCCGCTAACACGAAGTGTCCCGGAGGGAAAGGAAACCCGCTCTTTCAGAGCGGCTCCGAAGCATCGCCATCCTATCCTACGGACTGCTCCGCTTTCCGACCGCTTTTTCCCCTTAAAAGGGGAGACTTTAAACCAGAATTATTTAATTATTAATAATTAATAATTAATAATTCGGTAAAAGGAGTTTTCTTTACACTCACGTTAAGACCGCTCAATGAATATTCCCTTTTTGTCCCGACTAATAACCTTTGAACTGTGATAATTAGTTGATTTTTATTTTTATCAAGCACAACTGTTTTAACAGCAGTGAATAAAACCCCTGGAACACCAAAAAAAATACAAAAAATAACAAATAAACTAGGAAAAGTTTTTTCACTAATCACCAAAAAAATTCCGATACAACCAAAAAGAAAAAATAGCAGAGAAAATAATCTCAGTAGCCAAGCAGCTCTTACTGAGTCTTTGATAATTAGATGAGTTGAAGTCTGTTCTAAAATTTTCATAATATCATTGAGCAATATTAGTATTTTAGTATTTATTTAGAAGCAGCAAGAGTGTTACTCAAGTAATAGTTATACCAATTAAAAAAAAGAATGTGATGCTTGAGCAAACTTCAACTATTAACTAATTAATAAAGTTTTTCCAATTAATCCCTTTGATAACCAGCCTTTTTCTTTATTTTTTCTATTATTTAAACACACCCTACACCCAAGATTGATAATATTTGTAGCAAACATTGATCAATTTGGTATGAGACATAAGTAAGTAGGTATAAAAAATCATAAGTGTGTAATCAAAAGTAAAATCATTGAACAACCTCTTTCCTTCTGCCTCCAGTATAGCTGCCTTTTTATAATAAAAAATTTTAAAGCCTACCTACTTAGATGATAAATTTACAGCGCTTTTCACCAGGTTAGACCACAATTTAAGCCCTATTGAGATTCTCAGCCCTCGTTTCACCTAACACCTACCACCTAAATTTTTAACTGTGGTTTACTGAGCTAAAAATTCCTGTAATTTCAGCAATTAATACCAATTCTCTAAAACTTTGCTATAGCAATTCCCATATTAGTGAGGTACGTTCATTCGTTTTTTTGAGAGAACAGGGAACGGGGAAAAGGAAAAAGCCAATCAAGGAAAATCTGGAATTTTATCCACTTAAAAGGGGAGGCTAATCAAGCTGAATTGTTGAATTAATAATTATTAACTATCCAGTATTAACTATGAATTATTAATTATTAATTATTCGGTAAGCTTCTGAGAATAAAACTTTGTTCAAACTCATTTTTATTCAAACCATATTTAACTCCCTCTTGCTGTGACTCTATATAAATAAATTTATGCTCAAATTTTAATCCAATTTTTTCCATAACTCTAATAGAAGCTTTATTTTCTAACAATGCACTGGCAACTACTCGCTCTACTCCCAACTCTACAAAACCTTTCTTAATTAATGCTTTTCCTCCCTCAGTTGCATATCCTTTTCCCCAAAAAATTCTCTGCAAACGATAACCTATTTCAATGTCATTTTCTGCATATAATCTAGCTCCCATATAACTATCTAAAGCAGGTCGAAAATGAAACCAACCAATAAATTTATCACTATATTTTTCCATAACTGCCCAAAAACCAAAATTTTGATATGTATGATAATATCTGATAATTTTTGGCAGAAATTCATTTTTAATTGTCTTATATGGAGTAGATTTATTCGGGCGATCGCCTAATTTTGTAAATCTAATTACTTCGAGGTCACTATCTAATTGAAATAATAATTCTGCATCAGCTTCGGTAAACTGACGCAGAATTAATCTTGATGTTTCTAAAAAAATATTCATATCTGGTTGAATAGCTACAAACAATAGGTAGTAGGAAACTAGGAACAATGGATAATTTAGGAAAGAATATAGGAAAAGGTTTTTTTAGGATAGTTAATTAAGGGAACTTACATATTATTTATTGTCTGATATAGCAATTCCCATGCTGGTGAGGTACAAAATTCCTTGGTTTTAGGGAACAGGGAACAGGGAACAGGGAATAGGGAATAGGGAATAGGAACAAATAAAAATAGGTGTACCTCATTAGGCTGAGAAACGCTATAAAGGTTATCAGATTAATGAGATACAGTATGTTTTATATTCCCTATCCCTCATTCCTCTTATCTATTCCCAGTTAAAATTTTGCTAGTTTTAAGATATTCCCGAAAATCCTCAACTTGTGTATTTTGCCAAGAGCGAGAATTCCTATATATCAAATTTAAAAATTATTTTTACAGTCAAGTATTATTCGGCAAAAGTATTAGGATATTTACCAAATAATTAATAATTCACCTAATACCTAATACCTACCACCTACCACCTAAAACCTAGAAATTTATTTTGATCGACTAGTTAGCAAACATTTATCAAAGTGATATAACACCTAAGTCTGATTCTATCTTCTTAAAGGTTCAACTAAAGGCAAAAAATCTGATACTAATTTTTGGTTCCCAACAACTAAAGTAGGAAAGGGATATTGTAAATAATTTTTGCCTATTTTTAAGGGAAAAATATCTTCTGATACTAAAGGTATCCAAACAGCACCTGCAGCTTTTGCAATTACCCAAGATGCAGCAATATCCCATATTTTAGGTGTAGCTTCTACTCCCCCAATAGATGCTCCACAGGCGACAAGTAAAAAATTATAACTTGCCATTCCTAACATTCTAATTTTTGTCGGAAGTTCAGGTAAAATTTCTATACTCCGAGAACAAAGATTAAATAAATGATTGCTAGTAATAGTGTCTTGTATTGGCTCAATTGGGCTATGATTTAAAAATGCTCTGGTAATGGGTGGCTTGGTAAAAAAAAATTTATTTTTATCGTAATAAAAACCATAATAAGATTGCCGTAATGGAGGTAAATGTACATAACCAAATACCGGATTTCCTCGATAAAATAATCCCATTGAAGTACCCCAAATTGGCACACCTTTAGCAAAGTTTGTTGTCGCATCTAAGGGGTCAATAATCCAACACCATTCGTTACTAGGAAATATTTGTTGAGTTTCTTCTGTTAAAACTCCGTGAGTAGGAAAAGTATTGGCGATCGCTTCTCTAATTTCTCTATCTGCCCATTTATCAGATTTGGTAACTAAACTGCCATCTGCTTTTTCATCTGCATGAACGTTACCAAAGTCTTTTAAAAGTTGATTTCCAACTCGTAGATTAGTTATTTCAGCGAAGTTTAAAACTTGATTCCAAAAATCTGTCATTTTGATTTTTAATCCAATATATTTTGCTCAGTAGTTTATTGAGAGAATTATCAATCAATCTCCCAACAAACTCAAATAATTACTTTAATTTATAGGGAAACATGACCCAGAAAAGAACTACCATGAGCAGCTCCATTATCAACAATTTCTCCATTTTCAATAGCTAGAGAAATTTTTACCCGTGGGTCTTCACGCATTTCACTGATATGACGAAAAACATGAGGAAATTCTTGGGGAATATCGAAGAAATTTTCACCCCAACGTGCCATTGCTAATAAGTAAGGGTCGATGACATATTTTGTCTCGCCTAATATATATTTAGAATTAGATAAATGACTATCTAAATATTCATATTGATGGCGAATTTGTTGAAGAGCTGCTTGTTTTACTCCTTCTTGTTGGTCTGGAATAGTAGTAAACCGAAATGGTACAAATAATGGAAAAAATGACACATGAAATCCACTACCTAAATAGGAAAACCATTGATTCATAGTATCTTCTAAAACTGTACCTATTTCTGGCAACATTTTTTGTTGAGGACTGTGGTTACTAATATGTTGTAAAATTGCACTACATTCTGATAGTAAACGGTCATTAATTGACAAAGCAGGAACCTTTTTTAGTGGGTTCACTTTAGCAAATGCTTCGCTTGCTCGTTCTTCTTTTGTAATTCTAACTAAATGATAGGGTTTGCCAGACCATTCTAGAGCAATAATACCTGCTAGGGAACAAGCACCGGGAGTATAAAATAGAGTCCATTGGGGAGATGTCTTTTCTGTCATTTTTTTGTCTCCTTTTAGATATATTTTTCGTCAAAATATTAGGTTTGTCTACCCACAATTTTTCTGACTTTCTCATAAATTTTGAATCCAAAATCATAGAGAATGTAGATATAGCAAATTCCAAGTATATGAAGTACAGATATTGATGTTCAAACCTCTCTAGTGCGGGGATATTGCCCGCTATGGGTGTACCTCACAAATGCCGAATCTGCTGTAAGTAATTTCCTGATTAAGACGATGAGCTTAACTATCAATATTTTATAATAGTAGGGGATAGTTAAAAATAAAATTTATGAATTATCTGAAACAAGTTTATCTAATGGTAAGTTTGGCAGTTTTCGCAGTAAGTTATACATTATTTTTACATCCTGTCAATGCCCAAAAATCCGACCTTACTTCGAGTCAAAAATCATCTTTGTTGTCACTGGGAATTAAAATAGTTATTCCCAGTTATATACCCTCTGGTTTTGTTGTCACTGATGTGAAAGTTGAACCTTGCCGACCAGAAACAAAAAGAACAGCTAAAAATACTTGTAGGTTTGGCCCCAAATATGGAATTATTTACCGAAATGATGATAATGTTTGCTTTGCTATTGAAGCAGTTGGTGGAGGTATTGGAGGTGTGGATTATGAATATAGTTTTCTTGTGGAAACAGTATTATTTGGAGAAGTTTATCTTAAGTTTGGTGAATTTTTAGGGGAAGTAAAAAGTCCCTCAGAACAGCAATTAAATTCTCCCCAAAATAATTTATTTATGAATTGGGGAGGAGACGCAGCTTTCTATCGTTTAATAGGAGCTGATTTTATTCGCTCTGTTTATTATGGGGAGAGAAAATCTAATCCTGTTTCTGAATGTCAAAATGATATTACTCCCGCAGAAGCAGTAAAAATTATACAATCTTTGGATTGGTTGAATTGACCAAAAGGTAGGTTTTAATAAGTCAATTTATAACTTAGTTTATCCCTCAGAACTAAATGGAAAATATGATGGGGATACTCAAAAATTGCTACTTTTATCAATCAAATCCCAACCTAATTTCTTTCCAGACTCCTGTATTCTGACTTTTTCTTTAAAACTTAGTTTTTGCCACCTATCCCCAACTAATTTATTAACCTAACACCTAACACCTTATTCAATCTAATTCTCCTGCTAAAATAGTAGCGATCGCCGTACTTGCATTCTCCTGAAATTATCGGACATTAACTCTATATTTCTCTGTTGAGAAGTAAGTAGATTTTTGATAGTAGCTGTAGGGGTGGGGAAAAGTAATTGGGTTTGGAATCAGATAATTAATTAAAGTT
>JASJEE010000042.1 GCA_030064835.1 Microcoleaceae cyanobacterium MO_207.B10
TAAAAGGGATAAAGTGGAAAAACTTTATTAATTAGTTAATAGTTGCAGTTTTTTCAAGCATAACATTCTTTTTTCACGCATGGTATAACTAGAAATCTCCGGAACAGAGGGAGGAGGGAGTAGGGAGTAGGAAGCAGGCAGAAATAATTGATGTTTTTTATATGATACTTGATTTGATTTTTTATTATGGGATATATCTATGGAATCCTAAATAGGTTGTGACCAATTAAAAAGTAAGTAAAAAAGTTGAAACTCCTACCTGTTCCCTCACAGGATTGCGGGTTCGCGATTCGCCGTAAGACGACGCGGGGTCGCACCGCTACCGCTGTTCCCTATTCCCTAAAAAGCAGTAAGATTTTTGCCCGGAATAAAATAGGATTGCTATCTTGAGTCTATCAAAAAAATACATTTACAGGAACCAATCTAAGCATTAGAAGTAGATGGTAAATCTTATGGTTTTTATGGTTATCGCAGATATGAAGCCTGCCTAAAATTAGAGATAAAAACTATTAATTTTAAAGTAAGAAAAGCCTCTAACTCTGTTCTCAGAATGCAGTTAGCATAACAAATTATTTAAGTCAGATATCTATATCTATAAAATTCAGGGAATGGAATTATTTCAGCCTAAAAAATGAGCGTCATATCAATTTATATTTACTATTGACTACTGTAGAGACAATTTTCTACAGAATACTCCGCAAACGAGAACCACCCCTACTTACTATTGAATGCTAGAAAAAAAACAAGTATTTGTAGCAAATATTTATCAATTTGCCCTAACTGCTAAGTATATCACAACAATAGGAAGTAGTTGTGATATATTCTAGGGCAGACAATAGTGTCTGCTCTTTTAGTTAGTATTTGGCGAAATGATTAATGACTCCTCCCTACCAAACTACACCTCTCAGCTACAAAACTTGATGCACAAATCAGGTATTTTTAGCTATAAAGAATTAAGTCAAAAATCGGGTGTTTCAGAACTGCAGCTAATTAGGTTGCGACGTGGGTTAGCATTACAAATGCGAGTAGAAATTTTACTCAAAATTAGTCACGCATTAGAAATAACTTTAACAGAATTATTAGCTAATTTTTCCCCAGAATCTGTACAAAAATCAGAGGCAACTGCTACATCAGCAGCACAACAAGAATATCAACGCCTCCAAGCAGAATTAGAGCAACAAAAAGAATCTTTAATGCTTGAGTTTCAACATTCTAGCCTACAGATTTTAGAATCTTGGTTACTACAATGGCCAACAGTTGTAGAGAAAGCAAAGAAAAATCCCCGCCTAGCAGCAGTCAAAATATTACCCTTATTACGTCCAGTTGAACAACTAATGCAAGAATGGAATATAGAGGCGATCGCTCCTGTCGGGGCAGAAATTCCGTTTGACCCACAATTACATCAACTTATGGAGGGGTCTGTCCAAAAGGGAGACTTGGTAAAAGTTCGTTACACAGGTTATCGTCAGAGAAATAAACTGCTATATCGTGCTAAAGTTAGTCCTGCAACTTGAACCGTAAGCTGTTTCACAATTTTTAACACCTTAGTTATCCCATACCAAGTTACTATGGGTCTTGTGTTTCTGCTGTTTATTGGCTTAAATAGAGAATTCTTGAAAATCTGATTGGATTTAATCTTAGTCATGGGATATACTAATTATGGCTTCCTAATAGTTAAAGTTATAGCTTTTAGAAAATATGAGTACAGTTGTTAAATATATTCAACCTTCTGGCATTTTAGACGGTACTAAAGCAACTCAATTTCGCCAAGAAATTAGCGAACAAGTTGAAGCAGGAGCAGATATTATATTAATAGATTTTCAAGATGCAACTTTTATGGATAGCTCTGGTTTGGGTGCTTTAGTTTTGGCTCTCAAAACAGTAAGGGCTGCAGGATGTCAGTTGGTTGTATGTTCAATTAATGAGCAAATTAGGATTTTATTTGAGCTAACTAGTATGGATCGGGTTTTTGAGATATTTCCGAATCGAGAAGAATTTGAAAAGGCAAATATATCACCTAATACTAATCTTCAAGCTGAATCTAATACAGGTGTCTAAAAAGCCAAATATCTACAAAGGCAAAAACTTGACTTTTTACTTACTAGGCAAAGTTTGAGATTTTTAGATGAGTGGAGATAATTAGGATGATTAGTGTTGGTCTCAGTATAAATTAACGACTGAACTGATTTGAAAAAAATATTACTGGAGATTTTAAATCATACATGGGTGCATCTAAATCAAACGGGTTTTTAATTAATTGTTAGTGTTAAAACTCTATGAACTAGAACAAATTTAGATTTTTAATTTAACCCTGTAATTTATAGTTAATAGATATCTGCTAAATCAAGCTAATTTTGAAAATAACAAATTTAAGGATAAACTAGCAATTAAACTTAGGGCGTTGCTGATGCTTGGGTATGATTTATATTTATTAGCGATCGCTAAACTATTAAATAGTAAGTATTCTAGATTGTTGAGTTTTTATTTTCATACCTTGATTCAGCAACGCCAAATTTAGCAGTTAAATTATTAGATATCTATAGATTTTATAATTCTCCACTCTCTTCTAATCTCTTCTAAAAATCGAAGATATAAAATTAATATAGTCTCAAAACCAACTTCTAAAACTTACTCAATTGTTTTTATTTCCTTGCATAAATCATCATCATAGATTTATTTTGTTGTCAATTAATATTTTTGATAAAAATTCACTGTATCATTAACTAAAAAATAACTTTTAATAGAGAAAAATCATCATTAAGAATATGACTACAATTCAACTTCCTGACATACTTTAATACTTCTTCTAAATCACAATATCCAGTCTTGTTGTATTCCAAAAGCAGATTAATAAAATCATCTATGCTCCAGGTTTGCCCATCAGGAAGATGAATTTCATAAACACCATCACTAAAGATATAAAGGCCACTTAACTTCTCAATATCGCAAGAATCATCAATATAAGTAGCTTCTGGAAACATTCCTATCGGCATTCCCGGAGTTTTGAGCTTATTAACCTCAGTTGCTTGACCATTTCCTGAGATTAAAACAGCCGGTGGATGACCAGCACTACCATAAACTAACTGACTTTGGGCACGATTGTAAACCCCATACCAAATAGTAAAGTATTTGTCATTTTGATTAGTCATTTGGTAAGTCTGATTTAAGGCCCTAAACACATCACTAGGCTGATGATAATCAATATTAGGTATTGCTTTTGACCTCAGTAAATTTAACACAGAAACTGAAGGAAGGGCAGCTCGTAAACCATGGCCAGCTACATCCAATAAATATATTGCTAAGTAATTTTCATCTAACCAATAATAATCAAAGCAGTCACCTCCTAACTGCCGGGAAGGAATAAACTTTGATTCAATTTTAACAGGTTCAGTTAAAGGCTCCGGTAAAAGCGACTGTACATAATCAGCAGCTTCAGCCAACTCTGCCTCCAGTAGTTTCTTTTGAGTTTGTAAGTCCTGAGATAGTTGATGTTGTCTGAGTCCAGATCTAACTCTAGCCTTCAACTCATTCATTTCTATCGGTTTAGAAATAAAGTCATCAGCACCAGCATCAAGACCTTTAACTTTATCTTGAACTGTTCCTAGAGAAGTTAATAAAATGAAAAAAGTAGTGGATAGGGCGGGACTTGCTTTAACTCTACTGCAAACTTCTATACCAGTAAGTCGTGGCATAATCCAATCACAAATTATTAGAGCAGGCTGAAACTTTTGCGCCTGTTGAAAACCTTCTTCACCATTACCCGCTACTGTAACTTCATAACCCTGTTTCCGGAGAACTCTTTTGAGTAATTCCTGAATGGCAGTGTCATCATCAATAACCAGAATTTTATACATAGAAACTCAGTTCTCACCGTTAGTGAGTAAACCACCAGGATTTTGTATTTTAAATTATTTACATTAATTTTTACACATATACTCTACAATATAACTTAAAATATATCCAAAATATTATTTAATAAATTACTACTGAAGTGTGACTAAATTAAAAGGCTCCGATCAATTACCAACCTTTCGTAAAGCCCAATTGCAAGTTATTTCAGACCTTGAAGAAAACGACAAAGTTTTATCATGGTTTGAGCAGTTGCACCAGACACCTATTCCCAAAACAGTTTGGTTACAATGCGAGCTAGCTTTGGCTGAAGGCTTTACCAATGCTGTTCGCTATGCCCACAAATGTTTGCCCAGGGAAACACCAATTGATATTGAAGTGACAATGTATACTGATCATGGAGAAATCAGAATATGGGATTATGGTCCCGAATTTGACATAGCAGAATGGTTCCAACAGCACCCTGAAACTGGGATATTTGACCCTGGTGGTAGGGGTATAAAACTAATGTATGCCATAGCAGACCAGATTAGTTATACACATACACCTGATAACCGTAACTGTCTGTTCATATCTAAGGATTATTGGGCCCATGCTCAACCAGAAAACAATATTAATAGTTAGTATTGAGGATTTTTGATACTAACTATTAACTATTAAGAGATTTAATCAGTCTGAAATTACCTCTATCGAGAGATTTTATATCAATTGCCAAAAATCGCGCTATACTTGCTCAAGACTTTAGTTGTTAAATAATTAAGTAAGGTTCAGGAATGTTTTTAACGATTCTAGGCATTAAACAAAAATATCTTATTTATTTGGTCTAACCCTACTCCCTATTCCCTACTCCCTACTCCCTGGTTTCAAGAAAATTTAGCAAGACTTTTAAGAAATGGTATTATACAGCGGCCAAAGGGTTCAACCAACGAAGTATTTCACGTTTAACTTGATTTAAGTCCCGATAAACTTCTTGTTTTAACCATTGACCGATCGCATCTACAGGAGTATATACTTGTCCCGCAGTTGGCCAAACAAAATCCTGACCTAGTGGTGTTAAATGATTTCCATTCAATCTCTGAACTGTTACCATACTAGGGAACCGGATTCGCAATATATCGCTTAAACGAAGGGTTTGGTCTATATTATCATCATTAAATTTTATTAATAAGTTACGTCGAACCTGATAACGCTTTTGAATTAAGCGGTTAGTCATTTGTGGCGAAGGGGTAAATTCGACTTTCATTACAGAAGATATTTGCTCCACTAGAGGTATAGCATCTCTGGCCGCAAAGTTATTAAAAGAGATGAGAATATTACCAGCTCTTTCTACGGGGAAAAAACTACCTATCAGCAAATGTAACTTGGAACCCATACTGTGCCCTATACCATAGATCGGTAAGTATTTTTTCCGCAATATCCTACTAGCATATAAATTATTCAGACAGTTATTAAAACTGCTGAAGACATCTTTAGCGATCGCCAAATGATCCAAAGTATTCACAAAAGGAGTTGCTATGACTGCATATCCTTGATTTGCCAACATCTCTAGTAGCCACCGATAAGTCACATGAGGTGCAGTCGCGACAAAGGCCCCTCCCAAAAAATGTATGACTGCTTTGGGATGAGGAGGAATTAATACCCAATTACCGGAATTTTCTTGCCATTCCATAAATACCACCGACAAACAACAATAAATGTGAGACTATAAAAGTTTCTTATTGACAATTAAAGAGTTTAATGCTGTTAAAAAAAGCAAGTTAACTTTGATACAATTTTATATTAATTTTGTATATAAGAGACGAAAACTTAAACACAAAAATTTTAAAATGTATTATTTCTTAATTATATTGTAACAATAATTGAGGAAAATTTAAGTAAAATCAACTTTCAGGAAAATTAAAAACTGAAAAAATTAAAAACCAGCTAAACTCACTGGTTGAAAATCAGCAAATCTCCATAACATAAATATTGGTAAAATAAAAAGTTAACTCCAACGATTGCGAAATGCCCTCTATTCGATACCCTAAAATCAAAAACCAAAACTTCACCATCATATTTACCTGTCTGGGTGTTTGCATATCACTATTTGGCTGTACTTCCAACTCTCAAAAATCTACATCCCTAGCAGAATTAGAAACTAGCAAACAAGGTATGGTTGTCTCAGCTCATCCCTTGGCCAGTGAAGCAGGGCAATTAATACTCCAAAAAGGAGGAAATGCAGTAGATGCAGCCGTTGCTACCGCCTTCGCCATTTCAGTCGTAGAGCCATTTTCTGCAGGTATCGGTGGTGGGGGTTTTTTGCTGTTGGGAACTCCCCCAGAAAATTTAGAAAATCAGCAAAAGTATAAAATTCAAGCTCTAGATTTTCGTGAAAGAGCGCCCAAAGCAGCAACCAGAAATATGTACCTCAACCAACAAGGGGAAGTAGAAAAAAGAGCAAGTTTAGATGGTCACTTGGCAGTGGGAGTACCTGGAACTGTTGCCGGGTTGTATACTGTTCATAAGTATTATGGAAAATTGCCCTGGTCAGAATTATTACAACCAGCCATTAACTATGCTAGTAATGGGTTTGAGGTGAGCGATCGCTTCCGAGACAGACTAGAAAGACGCTTAGATATTATCAACAAAAATCCTGAAGCCAGAGAAATATTTACTAAAGACGGAAAAGCATATCAACCAGGAGATGTGCTAATCCAAAACGACAAAGCCCAAACCCTAAAAACCATTGCTGAAAATCCCCAAAGCTTTTACACAGGAAAAATAGCTGAGGCGATCGCTACTGACATGAAAGCAAATGGAGGATTAATCACCCTAGAAGATTTAAAAGATTATACCCCTATTTGGCGTAACCCTGTTTGTGGGAAATTTAGACAAAACAAAATATGTGCCATGCCCCCACCATCATCAGGAGGCGTTCATCTGCTACAAATATTAAATATAGTGGGAGATACTAACCTCAGACAGTGGGGTAGAAAAAATCCCGATACGATTCATTTACTCGCCGAAGCAATGCGCATTGCTTATGCCGATCGCTCCAAATATTTAGGCGATCCAGATTTTGTCAACGTGCCAGTCAAACAGTTGACTAGCCGTGGTTATGCTCGAAAGCGCCGTCAGGAAATTAACCAGAAACAAGCTAAACCTTCTAGGAAAGTGCAGCCAGCAGCACCAGAAACTTTAGGGCGTTATATTTGGGAGTCTCCAGACACTACTCATTTAACAGTAGTAGATGAGGAGCGCAATGTTATTAGCATGACATTTACAGTAAATGGTAGTTTTGGTGCGGGAGTAGTGGCTGCAGGTACAGGAATATTGTTAAATAATGAGATGGATGATTTTGCTGTCGCCCCAGGAGTGCCAAACTTGTATGGTTTAGTGGGGGGTGAGGCTAATGCGATCACTCCTGAAAAAACTCCTTTATCAAGTATGACTCCAGTTATTGTGACGCGGGATGGTAAGTTAGTGATGGCAGCAGGTGCGCCGGGGGGAAGCACAATTATTACGACAGTTTTGCAGGTAGTATTAAATGTGTTGGAATATAAAATGAATGTTGCTGAGGCTGTTTCTGCACCACGTTTTCATCATCAATGGTTACCAGATCGGTTAATTTTGGAAACAGGTGGGTTTAGTGAAGCAACAGTGGATGAATTGCGACAGCGGGGGCATAATATTGAAATGTGGGATGGTTGGGGAAATGCGAATGCAGTTGTGGTAACTGAGAATGGGAAATTGGAAGGTGCTGCCGATCCGCGCGGAGAAGGAGAAGCGAGGGGAGTCGGGGAGTCTGGAAGTAGGGAATAGGGGAGATAGGGATGGAAATTTTTGGCGTTGCATATTTGGATGAATTAGTGTGGGGGGTGTCAAGAGTGTGGGGGGTGTCAAGAGTGTGGGATGAATTATAGTTTTAGATAAAGAGCAAGTAAAAGATGGGATTTACCTTTTTATCTAACCAAGGTTCAGCAACGCCAAATTTTTTGGCGTTGCACAGTGACGAATGATTCTGGATTTTGGATGGTCGAATTTGAGATTGGGGAATTACTAAAATGATTAGTTAATGGTTTTTTTTCAGTCAAAGTCCAAGCCAATTTTTTGCAGTATCATTCCATAATGTGCAACCTCAAATTTTTTGATATTATTTAAACCTGAGCCATTTGTTGGAGCATTACCAGACCGCGTTGAAGTTGATGCTTGAAAGATGTCTGAGAAGTAAGACAGAAATTCTCACAACCAGGTTTTCCTAACAGTTGACAAGCAACCATCTGAGCGCGAACTTTTTTAGTTTCCTCGTTGTACCAAATATCCCTTGCACTGGAATTTTTGACGTTACCCATAGCTGGGTATAACGAACACATTTGTACATCACCATTAGGCTGAATGTGATAATCACGAAGACTTAAGCGACAGGGTAAAATTCCGTAGTTGACCGTTTTTCCTTGAAAATGATCTACAAACGAGCGCAGTTTCAACTCGCTGTTTTCAATAGGTGCTCCATCCTTTTTCATTGAAATCAAAGTCTCGACGACTTCTGCTAATGCTTTTTGGTCAGACTTATCGCGAATCCATAGCTCTGTTGTTACTTCTGAAGTCCAGGGTTTGACAAAGTTAAAATCTATAGTTGTTGCACCCACAGATTTCGTCCACTCTACTAATTCCGGTAGATAACGGAAGTTGTGTTTGTGAACGGTAGGTTTAATTCGGATGGGGAATTTCTGTTTAAGTCGTTTTTGCTCTTCCCGTAAAAAACCAATTCCTTGAGTAATCTTACTGAGGGAACCAGGCACACCTCGGACAAAATCATGTATCTCAGAGTTAGCGCTATCTACTGAGATATCTATTTTTATCGGTCGTGCTGCTACTACTTTTTCAACGTTTTTGCGATTAAAAAAACCAGAACCATTTGTGATGACTCCCCAACTTATTCCTTGAGAGTAGCAAAATTCTAATAAGTCTATAAACCCTTTTTTTATGAATGGCTCGCCCCCTACAAATTCAATACTATACCATCCCAGAAATTCCTTGAGACTTAAAAGTGCTGCCTGCCATTGGGAAATAGTCATCTCGTTTTGATATTCTTTCAATCGCCAGAAGTCACAATAGCGACATTTATAATTACATCTTTCATTAACGTTACCTTTAATTGAACGTGGTTTTGTGACATCTATACCTGTTTTTAAGTACAGTTCCTCAGTCATGTCGTGGCTGATATGCTGCCAGCCTAATTTCATAAAGTTTTTTAACTGCATTTGTGATTTTGGCCTTGATAGAATTGGGAATTAATTTAACCGCATATTTTACTATAAAGTATATATATTTGGGGCCCCTTATATACAAGGCTTGAATTGAATGTCTTATTTTGCGGGCATCTTCGACCCTTGGTGTGTACTCTCTAGAATAGAATCAATCAAATTTATTCAGTAATATTCAGCTCCAAAAAAAACATCTAAATTCAAGCTACATCAAATTCAAGCTAGGCCAAAAAATCAAGAACCACTTTTAAGTTTTAACCCTCGAACTTCATCACGTCTGGGAATCTCATAACTCAAAAAATCATAAGCCATATTAGTATTAGGAAAAATAGCCCGTGCCTCCTGCAACAAATCATCCAACAAAATTCGATTACCAGGAGCATACCTCGGACTAAAATGAGTCATCATCAAATGCTTTGCACCAGCAGCCAAAGCCACCTGTGCCGCCATAGTCGAAGTCGAATGCAGTCTTTGGAAAGCCATATCAGCATCTTGGTGAGAAAAAGTAGCCTCGTGAATCAGTAAATCTGCATCTTGGGCCAATTCTACCGCCCCATCACAAAAAACAGTATCAGTACAATAAACAAACTTTCGGCCCACCTGGGGTGTTCCACACAAATCAGCCCCATTAATTCTCCGTCCATCAGGCAAAGTAATCCATTCACCCCGTTTCAGGTTTGCATATATAGGACCGGGTGGAATACCCAAAGCCTTAGCCTTTTCCACATTAAAATGTCCTGGTCGATCTTTTTCTCTTACCCGATAACCAAAAGCCGGAACCCGATGTTTTAAATATCCACAGCTAACAATATACTCATCATCCTCATAAATCACACCAGGCTTAATTTTATTAACCTTAATAGGATAAGCTAAATGAGTTTGAGAATATCGAATACAACTTTGTAAATAATCCTCCAAGGCAGGTAAACCATATAAATCAATACTTTTAACATTTCCCCCCAAACCACAACTAGCCAACAAGCCCATCAAACCAAAAATATGGTCACCGTGCATATGGGTAATAAAAATCCGAGTTAATTGGCTAACCTTAAGTTGACTACGGAGAAACTGATGCTGGGTTCCTTCCCCACAGTCAAACAACCATAGTTCAGCTCGTTGAGGCAAACGTAAAGCAACGCTCGAAACATTGCGCGATCGCGTCGGGACACCAGAACTAGTTCCTAGAAAAGTTACCTGCAAAACTTAAAACTTCCTCTATCAAACTAAAAAAATATGATAAGTATATCCACAGAGTCATTCTTTATTCCTTTAATTTTACATTGTTAAATTGAATCTAGCTTTTACCTCCATTAGTTAACCTTAAATATAAAATCTAAAATAGTCATGAATTCTGGATTACTATTTATTTCTTTTCTACCTCGTTCCATCAAACCATTAAAACACTATTGGTGGATATCTATTTTTTTATGGATATTAACAATTTCCCCGGCCCAAGCTTCCCTAGTTTTACGCATCGCTATTCAAGAAGGGGCACAAGAAGTTAAAGTAGGTAGTTCCACTAGCGCTACAGTTAGAGATGGAGCAGGTAGGGCTATTGGAGAACTGCCACCCACAAAAGGCTTTGCGGCCACACCAAAATCTGGAAAAGTGGCTTTAGAAAATTTGATATCTGGTCAAATGTGGATCGAGCCTAAAGAAAATGGGTATGTATGGATAGGCGATCGCTGGTATCGTGGACGCACCCACCTCATCCCTCATAAAGAAGGTGTAACTGCTATCAATTACGTCAATCTAGAAGAGTACCTCTACAGTGTTATTGGAGCAGAAATGAATGGTAACTGGCCCCAAGAAGCACTTAAGGCCCAAGCAGTTGCAGCCCGTTCTTATGCCCTGCACAAGCGTCAAGAAAATACTAGCAGTTTCTACGATTTAGGCAACGATCAACTATGGCAAGTTTACCAGGGAATTCAAACAGAATCTCCAGGGACTTATGCTGCAGTTGAGGCTACCCAAGGTCAAGTTCTCACCTACAATGGTCAAATTATTTTAGCCCTATTTCATTCATCCTCTGGAGGCCACACAGAAAATGTAGAAGATGTTTGGTCAAACCCCCTACCCTACCTTCGAGCTGTTCCAGACTTTGATCAAGATGCCCCAGTTTATGAATGGACTGAATCATTTTCTCAACAGGAACTCAAACAGCGAATACCAGGAGTGGGAAATATTATTTCCATGACACCCCAGAGTACAACTCCCCACGGTAGTGTTAATACTATTAAAGTTTTGGGAGACTCAGGGGTTAAAAATCTTGAAGGTACAGATATTACAGCAGCTCTAGGATTAAAAAGTACCAGGTTTACCGTAAGTCCTCAAAAAAGTGAAGGCCAACAAATTCCTAGTAGTTTTCAAATTACCGGCAAAGGTTTTGGTCATGCCGTGGGTATGAGTCAATGGGGAGCATATAATTTAGCTCGTAATGGATATAATTACCAACAGATTTTGTTGTACTACTACCAAGGTGCAACTTTAGCTAGAATTGATTTACGCTAAAAAACTTTCTAGAGATAGTAATTAATTGCTGTCTCTAGTTGGCAATATAAATTGCGAAAAATTTCCCCATAAATAAATGGTTCCATAGTATTTAGATAACAAATGCAAAAGTGGGAATATGTATTAGTTGAAGCAAGTCCTTATCCCTTTGGCGATAAGTTAAATAGTTTATACATTAACGGTCAAGAATTGCGAGAATGGAAGGATAAAGCGTTACACGAATTAGTGAATTATTTAGGTGATAAGGGATGGGAATTAGTAGCAGTTCGCCATGACTCAAAATATGACAATAATTATCTTATATTTAAACGCCCGAAAATTAACATAGAAACTCTTGGTAAATAGTTGATATTTTAAATCTGTTTTTAAATCTGTTAAATTTATCTCTCAATTATCAGATTCATTTAGTCGTTTTTGCCACTCAGCATCAATTTTATCTACTTGTTCAACTTCCTGTTCCAGTATATTTTTTTCAGTTGTATAGGCTAAATATTCACCACTAATAACTGTTTCTATAGCAAATTTTCTAGCATATTCAATTTTTTCTTTTAACTGATTATTAACCTGGTTTAATTCAATAGCCCTTGTTTGCCTTTCTTGATTTCGCGCCTCAACTTTACCATTACGCCATTGTACCCAGAAATAACGAATTAGTGGTAATACTAAAAAACCTATTCCGTAAACCAGAAGCAGAGGATAAATAACTTCAACAAAAGCAATAAATCCCCCAATTTGAGCTGCTGCTGTACCATCTTCTAGTAAAGAACCCAATACTAAAGCACCAACAAAATTCACAGCACCTAATCCAGTTGCTAACATTATTTGACCAGAATTTGCCTCACTAAATCGCCAAAGTTTTTCCTTCAAATAAGCAGAAATAGGTTGAGAATGCCACTCTTTTGCTGTTGTTTGTAGCTCCGGAAAATGATACACAATTTGACCATCAGGACTGACTTCTGGGCGACCATTAAAACGAGTTAATACAGGTAACATATACTCTTCATATTCCAGAGCATATCCTGTTCCTAAATCATCTAAATAAGGAGCAATTTGTTCTGCAGCTACAGCCCCTTGATTATTTTTAATTACAGTAGCGATCGCCTGCCAACGTCGTTCATCTAAATTGAAATTAGGATTGCCATCTCCAAACAGAAAAGAAAACACAGCCTCCAAAAAATTCATCTCATTCTCTTTACCAGAACCACGGTTTTTTTGTTTTTGTCTTTGTCTTTGTTTTTGACGTTGATATCTATAAGGTTCATCATAATAACCCCAATCAAACCACCAAAACCAATAAGGGCTAAATCTAAACCGGGATAAAAATACCATTCCACCTAAAGAACTATTTCCCCTACTTCCTGAGTCATTTCGTTCACTACTAGAGTTAAGAGAAACCACAATAATCGCAATAGCAACTAGAATAATTACCAGAGAAAGTATGAGTACAATTCCAAAAGAAATCCGAATCAAATAAAACAATACCCGCCAAACTTTCTCCCACCATTCTCGTAATCTTAACCGCCAGAATTTATTGCGTAAAACACCTCTAAAATTCTTAGGAAATAAATAAGCAATTTCTCCAGATTCTGATACTTGTAAATGACCTTTAGCATCACTAGCTAAAGCTAAAAGTCCCTGTTCTGCCAGTTTAATATCTAATCCCGCTTGAGCTGCCACATCTCCCACAGTAACCCGGTAGTCCAAATTTTCCACTGCTGTCATTATTGCCGGATTTAGAGTCATACAATTGTCTCCTTTTCAAGTTTACCTATTCATCTAAATTAAATTATATATGTGAAGCACCTGAACCTAACACTATCGCTTGATCAAGTAGTCTTTTTTCTTCTTTAAACTTTATTGATTAGACATCTCTAATAAGAAAAAATAAAATCAGTTATCGTCAATAAAACATCAATTATTTCTCCCTCCTACCACCTCTATGCTCCCTCCTCCCTCTTTTCCACCAGAGGTATATTAGACATCTCCGGTAATAAAAAATCAAATCAACTATCGTACAGAAATAATCAATTATTTCCCCCTACTCCCTACTCCCTACTCCCTCTTTTCCGGAGATGTCTATTAAGTAAAAAATTGCTTTAGATACTAAAGTTATTATATTTTTAGTTGGTGTGGAATAACTGTTGAAAATTTAGATAAGATATGGAACACTACTAAAGTTCTAATTGATATTTACTAGCCATTACCATCAGACCCCTCTAAGATCGGCGACATCCTTTACCTTTAAATCTTGCACTAGGGGATAAAAAGCAAAAGTTACCTTATGGGTTAGGTATTTCAGAGATATGTAAGATAAAAACAATTGGACTCACTGAAGCACATAATAATACTAAATGTCGAATCACCAATATCATGCTTATCTCCCTCCGTATTGAAAACTTCGCTCTCATAGACCATCTCGACTTAGAACTTAGTCCCGGACTAAATGTCTTTACAGGTGAAACAGGTGCCGGCAAATCAATTATCCTAGATGCTCTAGATGCAGCATTAGGTGGTAAAATAGACCGTCGCGTCATCCGAACGGGAAGCAAACGAGCCATCTTAGAAGCAACCTTTGAACTTAACGAAATCCTAGCTGAATGGTTGGCCAATCAAGAAATAGATCCAGTAGATGGGTCATTAGTAGTTTGTAGTCGGGAAATTACTATCTCGCAAGATTCTCTGCGCACCAGATCCCGTCTTAATGGCATTCTGGTTAACCGCAAAATAATGGACCAACTACGCGATCGCCTCGTAGAAATTACTGCTCAAGGCCAAACTATGCAGATGGGAAACTCTAACCTCCAACGTGAGTGGCTTGATTTATATGGTGGCCTTCCTTTGCTCCAACGCCGAGAAGCAGTAACTATTGCATATCAAAAAGCCCAGAAAGCTACAGCTGCTCTGGAGAATCGTCGTAAGTCAGAACAGCAACGTTTACAAAGAATAGATTTATTAGAATATCAAGTTCAAGAATTAGATGCAGCCAATATTGATGATCCTCAAGAATTAGAACAATTAAAACAAGAAAGCCAACGTCTGAGTCATGTAGTTGAACTTCAACATCAAAGCTATCAATTATATCAAGCTTTATATCAAAATGAAGCAGATGCTCCAGCAGCAGCAGACCTACTCGGTGAAGCAGAAAATATGCTCAATGATATGGTTAGTTATGACTCTACACTTCAGCCAGTATTAGAAATGATTAATGATGCTCTGGCTCAGGTTGTAGAAGCAGGTAGACAAGTTAGTAGTTATGGAGAACAATTAGAAGCAGATCCTCATAGATTACAAGAAGTAGAAGAAAGAATTCAAGAACTTAAACAAATTTGTCGTAAGTATGGTCCTAGTCTAGAAGAAGCAGTTACTTATTATCACAATATTCAAACTGAACTTAAAGAACTTAAAGATGGAGGAGAATCTTTAGAAGCTCTCCAACAAGCTCATCAAAAAGCTCAACAACAACTGGTCAAAAATTGTAGCGAACTTACCTTGCAGCGTCGTGCTGCTGCTGCTAAATTAGAAACAAATTTGGTAGGAGAACTTAAACCTCTTGCCATGGAAAAAGTGCAATTTCAAGTACCAATTACTCCTACTAATCCTACAGCAACAGGTGTTGACCAAATTACATTCTGTTTCAGTCCCAATGCTGGTGAACCCTTACAACCTTTAAGCTCAATTGCTTCTGGTGGAGAAATGAGTAGATTTTTATTAGCGCTTAAAGCTTGTTTTTCTCAAGTAGAAGGCTCAGGAACTCTGGTTTTTGATGAGATAGATGTAGGAGTATCAGGAAGAGTCGCAGGAGCAATTTCAGAAAAACTACACCAACTTAGTCGGCAACATCAAGTTCTTTGTGTCACTCATCAACCTATAGTCGCAGCAATGGCAGACTACCACTTTCGTGTTAGTAAGCAGGTAATTGAAGAAACCCAAGATGTGTCCTTGAATAGTGAGCTTCAAGGGGTACGAACTATAGTTAGAGTTATAGGTCTAGACAACAACGAACGTCGAGAAGAATTAGCACAATTAGCTAGTGGTAGATCAGTTCAAGAAGCTATTGCTTTTGCTGAATCTCTTTTAACTCAAGCTGCTTCTAAACGTCAAAAAAACTTTACTACTCCTGTTTCTAGTTCAGGAGGTGAATAGTAATCTATAATATTAGAATATCATTATATATAATTTATAGTTATTGATTAATTAATTAATTAAGTTATGTATCTGAAAAATATACACAATAAATAAACAAATAACTAGGTAGCTGATTTAGTGAAAATATTAAATTAAAAATAATTTAGCTCCCCCACAACATCGGTGATCGAAATCATCGAAATATTTAATTGAAAAAATGAATTAATAATCAAATAATTTTCAGCACCCTTGAAAACAAAAAAAATATAATTTGTGCTACAATAATTCATCATAAAAAAAAAATTTTGAATACTAAATTACCTAGATTGACTTTAATCAATTAGAAGAGCAAGCTAGAGGCCATAATTGGGAATTCAAAAATAGACCCAAAAAACCAAATATTAGGGTAAATATCTGTGTATCAGCCAAAGTCTAATGTGTTAGACTAAACAACAAACAATATAGTTATTAAAAATCATTCATTGCTTAAAATTAATTAGCAGACTCAGCTTGAATTACTGAAAAACTCTTTTTGATCAAGAGTGTGCGTCCAATTTTTAATTATTAAGGTATATGACATCTGCATCTCCTAATCAAATCTCTACAGACTACACCACAATCCAAAAACAGGATGTGGAAGTCCTAGATGGTAATGCCCGCGAGGTGTATCACCCCCCAAATTGCCATGAAAATAATAATGTTGTTGATGTGAAAAATAATAACGAACATCAACCTGAATCAACAGGAAGCGAAAGTAATGCCATAGTTCGCTCCGAAGGAAACTTTTCAGCATTTCTTGCACCTCTAAAAAAAGAAAATTTTGTACGAGTTGTTAAGGACGTTGAAGACAAACTAAAGACGGTTAATCAAACCTTGGGAATGCTAAATAACTTATTAGAAGCCCAAGGATTTGATGCTATTTTACACGAAATGTTGCGTTCAATTACCCTCAAAACAGGGGAATTATTAAATGCCGACCGCACAACAATATGGTTATTAGACGAAGAAAGAAATGAACTCTGGTCAACAGTAGCACAAGGAGCAGATGAAAAACCTTTAGAATTAAGAATACCAGCAGATAAAGGTATTGCAGGGGAAGCAGCTAAAGGCAAAAAAGTAATTAATATTCCCTTTGATTTTTACAACGATCCCCGTTCAGAAGCAGCCAAGAAATTAGATAAACAGTATGGATATAGAACCTATACCATGGTAGTAATGCCTCTAATTAAAGAGGAAACAGGAGACTTGATAGCAGTAGTACAACTGCTGAATAAGTTAAAGCCAGATGATGAGAAATGTAGCGCTGAACTATCAGAAAAAATTGATCAAAAAGGATTCACAGATGAAGATGAAAAAGTCTTTAAAGAATTTGCTCCCTCTATAAGTTTAATTCTAGAATCCTCCAAATCATTCTACGCAGCAACCCAAAGACAAAGAGCTGCAGAAGCTCTAATGAAAGCGGTAGATTCTCTGAGTAAGAGTAGCCTAGACTTAGAGGATACTCTGAAAAAAGTCATGGATCAGGCCAAGGAACTCATGAATGCAGACCGCAGTACCTTATGGCTCATAGACCATGACAAAGATCAGTTATGGACAAAAATCCCGATAAATGGTAAGTTCACAGAAATTAGAATTGCCAGAGATGAAGGCTTTGCTGGTATAGTTGCTACTTCTGGGGAGCCACTACTAATTCCTTTTGATGTATATAAAGACCCCCGCTCAGTCAAGTCTCAAGAGGTTGATAAGAAAACAGGTTATCGAACCAGTAGCCTTTTATGTATGCCAGTATTTAATGCTGACGATCAATTAATTGGTGTGACTCAGCTCATAAATAAAAAGAAACAGGGAGAATTTCCACCATATAATCCGGAAGATTGGCCCAACCCTCCTGAACGATGGAAAGCAAGTTTCAACCGCAATGATCTAGAGTTTATGAAGGCTTTCAATATTCAAGCCGGTGTGGCCCTCCAAAATGCTAAATTATTTGATACGGTCAAACAGGAACAACAAAGACAAAAAGATATTCTACGCAGTCTCACTAACGGGGTAATATCTACTGATAAAGTAGGCCATGTGATAGCTACTAACGAAAGTGCCAGACATTTACTAGGTTTTTCGGAAACAGAATTATTAGAAGGTCGTTCAGTCACAGATTTGGTATCTTTTAAAGAAGGTGATTTTGGTAAATGGTTTGATATGGCCCTTTCACCAGGAGAACTGAAAGATTGCCAGCAGTATTATCCAGATCAAACTTTATTACCAAAGGGTGATTTACCACCTCAAAGTATTAATTTGTCTATCAACTCCATGCTTGATGTGTGTAATCCTAGTAAAGTTAACGGTGTTTTAGTAGTGATGGAAGACATCACTGGTGAAAAACAAGTTAAAAATCTGATGTATCGCTACATGACACCTGAAGTGGCAGAACAATTGTTGGCAAGTGGTGATACTGGTTTAGGAGGTAAACGTCAGCACGTCTCTGTTCTGTTCAGTGATATTCGTAGCTATACCAGCTTGACAGAAGATATGAAAGCCGAGCAAGTGGTTACCATGCTGAACGAATATTTTGAGGAGATGGTAGATTCTGTATTCAAGTACAAAGGCACACTAGATAAATATATAGGTGATGCTTTAATGGCCGTATTTGGTTCTCCAGCTCCTCTGGACGATCACCCACTCTACGCTATGCAAAGTGCAGTGGAAATGCGCCAAAGATTAAAATTGTTTAATCAAGAGCGGTTGGGTAATAACAAAAAACCGATCAGGATAGGTATTGGCATCCACTCAGACGAAGTAGTTAGTGGTAATATTGGCTCAAGTAAACGTATGGAGCTAACCTCTATTGGGGATGGTGTAAACCTGGCCTCTCGCTTAGAGGGTACAAGTAAGCAGTATGGCACAGATTTGGTCATTAGTGATAATACTTATCAACCATACAAAGAATTACTTTGGGCGAGGGAACTGGACTTAATAACTGTGAAGGGAAAAAGTAAACCAGTAATCATATACGAACTTCTAGGCTTTAAGGAGGGTCCGCTTAAACAAGAATTGAGTCCAGAACAACATCTGATCGTAGAACATTATCATCAGGGACGAGAATATTATTTGAGACCGTCAAAAGATAAGAATTTAACGGATGCTTCAATTAGAGAATCTTTTGTATTAGCCGCAGCAGAGTTTCAAGAAGTATTAAAGGTAGATCCAAATAACAAAGCGGCTAAATTACATTTGGGTCGTTGTCAGCTTTTTCAGACCGAACTCCCGCCAGAAAATTGGGATGGGGTTTGGCAGTTAACTGAAAAATAAAATCAACGATTTTCCTGGAAAAACGAAAAATCATGTTGGCTCTTATATTTTGAAAACAACTAGCGCTAGTTATGAGTAATTTAAGTTCCCACGACTCAGATATTGAGTGGGTAGAGCAAGTTCATCAATTGTTGTTGGAAATTGCTCGTTCTTCTTTGTCAGATAAACCTAAGCTCCCGGATAATGTTTCTGAAAGAGCCCTTCCTCTGGTTCAGAAAGCCACAATCATTATCCAAAAGCCTGATGGTCAAAGTGTACCGCCAGGCTCAAGAGAATGGGTAGAAAATGTACGCCAATTATTACTGGATTTATCTCGTGCTTCATTGGCAGATATTCCCAGGTTGCCAATTAATATAGGCCAAAGGGCTCTGTCATTAGCACAAACAGCTCAAGACATTAAAGATAAAGTTGCCAAAAAAAATCGTAGCTGTCAATAATAGGAATAATTAGGTGATTATTAAAAGTAACATCTAATTATTCCTACTGCAACAAAAGTCCATTAATAAAATTAGTTTTAAGTTTTTTAGAAGTTTCCTAAATATGGAATCAGATAGTCAACCTGCCAGTTACTCGGAGGATGAACCTCCTCAAAGCATTGCAAATATTTTGGGAACAGCGATCGCTGTTTTGACATTAGCCTTACCTTTGTTGGCAATTGTTCATTATTCTCCCAGCAATATCAATGTGATTCGCCAAACCTCTTATCAACTGCCTGGTTATGAATGATAATTTCAAAAACTTCTAAGAATTTTAACTTCCTAATTTGAGGAATTAGTTAATTAGGGTTTGCTGATTAAATAGCAAAAACTTACACAGTCAGGATTTAAGGGATTTTTAATCAGAAATAGTACCCGATTTTGAGCCAAAATATACCAAAAACCAGGTATCTATAACTGCACACACCATGTACAGACAAGTAGGCCAAGGTGAAACTGCACCAGAAAATTTTGAACTGCCGTTGAATGGCCAACTATCTCCAGACAATCGTTGGGTAGTGATGGCTAGTCTAATTCCTTGGCCTAAATCTGAAGATGTATAGCAATGAGCGCTGGCATATTTACATACTACAATTGTAAATAAGAGTGATACATATCTTGCTGCATGACCAATATCTTTTATATGCGATCGCGTCCGTTCTGCCATGGCCAAATTTAACCCTAGTAGGGGTAAATTTTTCGCATTTTTAATCTTTACGGCTTTGTCCTATAAGGCTTTTATTCAAAAATACCTCTGTAAGCCAGATTAATTATTTCGCGATCGCCTCCATTCCGCTGTCGCGAACAAACTTAGTTGAGAGTTTGATAGACTCCCACCTTGGACTTTGATTTAACTGATAACTAAAAAATCACAGTGTATTGATATGTTTCATCACTACGGAAAAACTTGAGGATTTTCCATAAAAGCTGCATCTACACAGTCTCTAAAATTCTTAAATTCTTTGAGTCTTTGTCTCATCCAATTTTTTAACACAAACCACCAACGTTCTATCTTGTTACTCTCTGGTGAGTAGGGTGGTAAATACCAGATTTCACACCCTTGCTTGATCACTAATTCTTCTATATAAATTGATTTATGAAATGTTGCATTATCTAATATGATAACTTGTCCTGGTTTTAATTTTGGTAGTAAACAATTTTCCAGCCAATTCTCAAACAAGTCTCGATTACAACTTCCTGTAAATGTTAAAGGAGCAAACATTTTTGATTCATTTATAGCTGCCACCCAACTTACTCTCTCAGTTCTTTTTCCTGACTTCATAGCTGGTATTCTTTTCCCTTTCATTCCATAACCATAAGGATAATCTTCTCTATTATCTATTCCAGCTTCATCTACATATACAATATTTTTTTTGTCTATTTGATTCAGTTTGAAGACAAACTCTTTTCTTTTTAAATCATCTCTTTCTTGATAACCATAGGTTTTTTTTTACGAGTAAAACTGAGCTTTTTTAAATTTCTACCAATAGTAAAACGACTACAATTTCCCCATTTTTCAGCCATTTGTTTTTGGGTTTTATCATAATTAGTCTCAACAAATTTTTCAAATTCTTCCATGTCTTTAATAACAGAAGTTTGAGGAGGAGGTACACTTATTTGAGGCACTGTTGAACCTGTGATTAAATATCGTTTTCGCCACTTATGGAGAGTAGTTCGGCTTATTTTTAAGAGATGACTTACACGATTGATCGACATACCATTATTAATGAGATTAAGAGCACGTTCGCGCAGATCTTGACTGTAAGGATGTACCATCACACTCAATAATTACTCTGATATATAAGTTTTATGAATTTTAAACTGTAAGTTATAAATTGTCAATACCTTAACAAGCATCCTGAATCTTTTGATGTTTGGCGATCGCTTAATTTCTCAAAAATATAGGTCATACAGCAACTATAATACTAGGGTAGTATTTTACTGTAGTATGTAAATATGCCAGCGCACATTGCTATAATATATT
>JASJEE010000405.1 GCA_030064835.1 Microcoleaceae cyanobacterium MO_207.B10
AAAAACCAACTACTGCTCCGCAATAATTTTGGCCTTTTTTAGCAGAAATCGCAAAACTCAGGTTTTAAATTTTATTCCATAATAGTTTCCACAGCCTTTTTCTCAAACATAGACAGGTAAAGGTTTTGCCTCAAAAAGGCATAAATTCTTCAATTACCAAAGATTTTAACCATTTTTACTCTTGTCTATGCTGACTTTTCCTACGGAATGCTACGCAAACAGGAACTTTATAGCCAGGAAAATGCCTAACTACTACTATTTTGCTTTCAAAGGTTAACTAAAGAGCAGTGAAATTTTTAAATAAAAACTAAAAACCAACTACTGCTCCGCAATAATTTTGGCCTTTTTTTTTAAAACAAGTCGCAAAACTCCGGTTTTAAATCCCGTTCCATAAGAGTTTCTACCGCCTTTTCAGGAGTAATCTTGCCATTTAATAATCGATAAACTTGACGAGAAATTGGTACAGGAATTTCCTCTCGATTAGCAATATCAATCAAAACATTAGTAGTATTCACACCCTCGGCAGTGCTTTGCAACTCCTCTAAAATTTCCTCTAAACTTTTACCCTGAGCTAGACCATAACCAACCCGATAATTTCTACTCAAAGAACTACTACAAGTTGCCAACATATCGCCCAAACCAGACAAGCCAAAAAATGTTTCTGTTTGTCCCCCCAAATGAGTACCGATACGAATCATTTCTGTTAAAGCGCGAGTTAATAAAGCAGATTTAGCATTAGTACCAAGTTCCAAACCATCACAAACTCCAGTAGCAATAGCAATCACATTTTTCAGTGTTCCACCTAACTCCGTACCTATTGGGTCAGGACTACTATAAACCCGAAATAAACCAGAAGCAAAAATCTTTTGTACCACTGTTGCTGCTGCCATATTTTTACTAGCAACTACGGTAGCTGCTGGTAACTCATCATCAATTTCTTTTGATAAATTAGGACCCGATAAAACTACTACTGGATTATTAGGAAAATCCGCTTCCCAAATTTGAGAAGGAGTCCGAGTTGTTTCTGGGTCTAATCCTTTCGTTGCAGTAACAATAATTGTTTTTTCTGGTAAGCCAATTTTTTGAATTTTCTGTGCAGTTTCGTTTACTCCTTTCATAGAAATTGCAGATACAATAATATCAACATTTTGAAGCACTTCTGCCAAACTAATATTTAGCCTACGAGACCACATCCGTACTTGATGTTGATTGTGACCTGCTAACTTTGCTAAAGCAGAACCCCAAGCACCTGCACCGAGAAATGCTAGAGTGGCTTTTTCTGTTGAGATTGGGTAAGAGGCATCAAGAGTTTGAATAACTTCTCTTCTTTTGTCGGCTTGAGATATTTTGTCTACCATGATTTCTAAATTTTAGGTCTATATAATTATTCAATAAATTTTCTGGTTATTTTTGTTTAGAAGTATAGAGTTCTTCTTTAGTTTATAACATCTAAACATATACTAAGTAGTCTTGCAAAATAAATTTCCTACTTGAGATAGAAAACAGGGAATCAGGAATAGGAAATAGGGATAAATAATTGATAATTTCTGGATAGGATTGGAGATATATCATAATAATTAATAAGTAATAGTTAAGATTTAATAGTTAATAGTTAATATTTAATAATTGGACGATTCAGGTTTGAAGCCGACTCTTTTAAGGGGATAAATCAAAACAATTCCTTTTCGTCAATTATATCCGTTTGAAGAAGCGGTAATTAGGGCTGGCTGATTAAACATAAAAGCATTTAAAAGTCTAGGTTATAGCCCTTTTTTATAGTCAAAAAAGGTACCTGCTTTTAGGAGCTAACTGGTGAAGCAGGTGAGCATTTTGAACAAATAAAGGCAGAAAAATTGAGCGACAATTTTTTTCCTCCTGACTACTGGCTACTAACTACTAAACTTCACCAAAAAATTTTTGTCAGCAAACCCTAATTATTAATTATTAATTGTTGAACCTATCTCCCCATCATACCAAATTGATAAATGTTTGCTACAAATATTATCAATCTTGGTTGTTGGTTGTTGGGTGTTGGGTGTAGTGAAATAATAGGAAAAACAAAGAAAAAAGCTAGTTATAAAAGGGATAAAGTGGAAAAACTTTATGAACTAGTTAATAGTTGAAGTTTTCTCAAGCATAAGATTCTCCTGCCGGATACCCGCTGGAGTTTATCCCCGCCCCGACCTTCGTGAGGGTAAACCTTGTGCCCGTGTAGACGGGTATACGACGGGGGCGGGGCATGGCTTTTTTCAAAATGTATCACACCGTCTATTGAAAAATAGACCCCAAATCAGTTCTATAAATCTAAATCTGTGTTATATCATGTCCGGTAGCATCGGTATTGTATAGCAAAGCTAGGGAACAGGGAACAGGGAACAGGGAACAGGGAACAGGGAACAGGGAACAGGGAGGAAGGCTTACTCGCTGTGAAAAAAACTTAAATTTCCTGTAGATACCTACCATTGGCTTTACACAAACGATATTAACGGACATGATATTATAGGGGTTTTCATTAACATAGACCATAGCTATTAAGTAAGTCTGTCACTTATCAAAATTCAAGTATACTTATCTTATTTCTGTAGTCTACCTTTTTGAAAACCGCTATGACTTAATACCTAAAGCGCTTTTCGATGTTATGAAGTACAACTTATCGCGGGCAAGATGCCCGCACTGTAAAACATTCAATACTGTAAAACATTCAATTCACGCCTTGTACATCATCAGTCCGAAATCTGCTGTAATAGCTGAAATCTCATAACATCAATTTATCATCTAAGCAGTAACTTCTTTTCTTTGAGCATATTCCCCAGATTCCATCACATAATCTGGAATACAATTTTCCTCCATAAACTTGCGATAGAATTCTACTTGCTGATTACATTTTTCTTGACTCCAACCACAATAGCGGGTCAAACTTTCAGTCAGTACAGGTAACAAATCTAAACCATAATTTACCTTCATTCCCAAACTGGTACGACGACGAGTAATATCAACCAAAGTTTGAGCATATTCTGACTTCACAGCATAAACGATTTGCGCCTTAATATCCCGTGTTTTAGGTGTAATTTGTTGTGCTAATTCCGGTTCTTCATCTACCAGAGCTAAAACTGCCAAAGCTTTAGCACCATAAATTTCAAATAAGTGATGAATTGTAGGAAGTGGTAGTTGAGCGCGATAATCTTGAATTGCCTTTTCAATAGGAGAGTCGCAAGGTAATATTGCACCTGGTAATGGCTTATTTAATGTTGGGCAAGGAGGTGCTTTTCGCCCTTGTTTTTTGTATACTTTATCCACCATTTCTTCACCAACTTGACGATAGGTAGTGATTTTACCGCCAATCAGAGAAATTAAATTTGTGGCTCCTTCTTGGGAGTGGTCAAATAGAATGTGGCTGCGAGTAATACTTCCTGGTTTTTTACCTTCTGTATAAGGTAGAGGACGTACACCAGAATAGGTAAATTTAACATCGCTCCGAGACAATTTAGCAGTGGGAATAATTAGGTTAGTTTCTCTCAATAAATAATCTATCTCACTGTCGTCTGCTTTTACTTTATCTAGGGAACCGTTATAGGGTAAATCTGTTGTACCAATTAAGA
This sequence comes from Microcoleaceae cyanobacterium MO_207.B10, assembly GCA_030064835.1. GTDB lineage: Bacteria > Cyanobacteriota > Cyanobacteriia > Cyanobacteriales > Microcoleaceae > JASJEE01. The sequence goes on from JASJEE010000405.1 coordinate 3,600, forward strand.
ACATTCCTAACCAAGGCACAATAAAGAACGGACGACCATCAGATTTTGCTTCTACATATAAACTAGTGGGAGGTGCGCCTGGGAATGGATCGACGATAATATGGCTACCTTTTGTTCCACCAATTTTTCTCGTTTTACCAATAGGAGTTGTCGCACCATTATTCATAGCTGAATTTAAGATGCGGTCTACCCAAGGACCAGATGTGTTAACAATTACTGTTTTTTCATTGCATTTAATCTCAAATTCTTCTCCAGTCAAAACATCTTTACACTTGAGTGCAGAAATTCGGTTATTTTCTCTGTGTAAATTGGTAACTTCTACATAATTAAGAACAGTTCCCCCTGCTTCTTCAGTAGAGATAATATTTTCTAATGCCAAACGTTCTGCATAGGCGACTTGGCCGTCATAATATTGAGCAGCTCCAGATAAATCTTCTGGGTCAATGTAACGAAATAGCTGTCGAAATTTCTTCCTGCCAAGCATTTGATGGGAAGGTACAGTTTTGTCGTAACTAAAGATATCATAGAGAATCATTCCCGCTTGAACTTTCCAGTAGGGACGAGAGCGATCGCCATATATAGGAATAGTTAAAAGTAGGGGCTTCACCAAATGAGGTGCAGCATTTAGAAGGATTTCTCTTTCTCGTAAAGATTCTCTAACCAGGGCAAATTCAAAATATTCGAGATAACGTAAACCACCATGAATTAGACGAGTAGACCAACTTGTAGTACCGCCACAAAAATCTGCTTTATCAAGAATAATAGTTTTGAGACCTCTTAATGCTGCATCTCTAGCGACACCAGCACCATTAATTCCTCCACCTACAATAATTACATCGTAGTTTTCATTTTTAACTTTTTGAAAATCTCTCATATCTTCCTTACCTTTTATTTAATTTTTTTGCTGTTAATCTGCTGTTGATTTTATTTATCTATATTCCGAAGTAGAAGCCAGAATTTATAAAATATAAATAATTCTGACTTCTAACTTCCTTCTAAATTATCACAAGTTTAAAAAATCTGCCTTTGAAGTAGCACTTAGCACTTCAGCAAGTCTCTGGCAGAGGAACTGCTTGATCAGCTTCTCAAGGTGTATAATACCATTTTGAAAAAAGAATGTTACGAATAGTAAGGGCGATAAAAAGATTTGATCAGAGATGTCTTTTTGACAAAAAAGATGATTTCAGGCATAAAAAATGGTATTAAAGCAATTCATTCTGACTCCTGACTCCCGAATCCTGAATCCTAAAAATTTCCCTAGATATTTGTAGCAAACATTTATCAAATTGGTATAATGGGCAGGGCTATTTCATTCTTAACTTTGCTATTTTATATATTTACGAGAATACCTTATTGCCAGCTTTAGACAACGCATCTTTAGCTATCTGTAAAGCCAGTAAATTCATTGCCAAAATCTAGAATGAAATGACCCTGGTATAATGGGGTATTCATACCCCCATAAAAGTTAGACTACACGCTTTTTAAAATAAGCGTGGGGACTTAAACCCTTGAAGTTTTAGCTGACAGCTAAATGCTGGCAAGCGGAGCATTCCAGACCGAAAAGTTGATAGCTATTTAAAAGAAACCTTTTCGTGATCTTAAGTTACCTCATGGGTAGTATTTTTGAACAATTCAAACAGATGATCTGCCCAATATTTAACATCATACTTCCAGACAGTTTCATACATTTTTTTCATTCGTTGTTTCTGCTCTTCAACAGACATATCTAAAGCCTGTTCAATAGCATCATCCATCCGTTTCACCGAATAAGTATTAGTTAAGATAGCTTCAGGTAATTCCACTGCCGCACCGACAAATTCAGACAGAACTAAAACTCCATCTTGATTTTGACGAGTGACAATATATTCCTTTGCCACCAAATTCAAACCATCTCGCAATGGAGTCGTCCAACATATATCAGAGGCTGCAAAATAACCTAACAGACATTGATAAGATAAAGCCTCTGTAGACAATAAAACTGGAATCCAATCAGAGGAAAACTTAGTAAACCGTCCGTTAATTTTTCCTACTAACTGCTCAATTTCCTGTTTAGCCGTGTCGTAAATTTGCATTCCTTTAGCAGGAGCAACGCAGCTAACAATAAAGTTAACCTTGCCGTGCAAATCTGGGCGATTTTCTAACAGTCGTTCAAAAGACTCCAGCATTTGACGGTTGCCTTTAACATAGTCGATACGACCTGCAGCAATAATCAACTTGCGCCCTTCGTACTTCTGTTTAATAGATGCAATTAATTCTTGAGTTTCTGGTTTTTCTACCAAACTCTTGATATATTCGGGAGAAGTTCCCACAGGGAAAGAGTCAATTCTGACCAATTGACCTTGATGACGAATCTGAGTAGTTACCTCCGGTTCTGCCAAAGCTGTACCTACTGTAGTAATATGTTCTGGTACCGGACCAGTTTTAACAACTTCGATTTCCCGCAGACTCCGAGCGACATTAACAAAATTTTCCGCATAGCGAGGAATATGGAATCCCACAATATCGCAGCAAAGCAAACTATCTACAATTTCCCCGCGCCAAGGTAAGACATTGAAAATATCTACAGATGGGAATGGGGTGTGATGGAAAAAGGCGATACGAGCATTTGGTTTTAGCTCCCGAATATATTTAGGTGCTAACCATAGGTTGTAGTCATGTACCCAAATTAGAGCATCATCGGCTGCTTCCTCACAAGCCGCTTCGGCAAATTTCCGATTAATCAGTTGGAAATTATCCCAGTCTGTACTTTCAGATGTGAAGTACCAAGGGAAGGAGTGAAGAATCGGCCAGAAGGCTTCTTTACTGGTGATGTGGTAAAAATCTTTTACCTGTTGCTCAGTTAAAGGGATACGCTGAACCGCATAGTTACCTTCGTCTTCGACAGTAACTCGTTGTTGGAAGTCAGTTTTTTGTGCTTCAGTTACTTGTTTCCAAGCAATCCATGTACCCTGGTTAACGTTTTTAAAGAAGCTTTTGAGAGTTGGAACAATACCATTAGGGCTTTTTTTAGGTCGATAATGAACCTTGCCATCTTCGATTACTTCGTCGTAGGGTTCCCGATGATAAAGAATAACAAGTGAAGATTTCAATTTCTTATGCCTCCAAAAGTTTATTATAATGCTTTAAGCCATCCCAAATTCCTGCCGCACCGGGATGGGGACTTTGATAAACGTTGTCCATTGTTTTGATTTTTTCGACTAGTTTCGGTTCTGCGTTGCCAACTGCTATACCTTTAAGTCCCGTTTTGAAGAGAGATAAGTCGTTGAGAGTATCTCCTGCTGGAATTACATTGTCTGCATTTAAACCTAACAGTTCAATAAATTTCAGAAGTGTTGGTCCTTTAGAAACACCTTTGGGCATAACGTCCAGATAAACATCAGCAGATAGAATACAATCAAATCCAGCGTCAATAACTTTTTGTACTGTACTTTGCTGAAGTTCTTCGGGTTTGTAATAGTAGGATACACGCCTTGGACCAGTACCTGATTGTAATTCTATGCCTGGTTCGTTTGCCATCATCTCTTTGACTCGCTCATTGGCATTTCCCCAAATTTCTTCGACCCAACCTTGTACTGATGCGAGGGGTTCGAGGGTGTTGCCTTGAACTATGGTTGTGCCCACATCGCCAATAATATAATCGGGATTTGGGAATTTCGGGTCTTTACATAAGCTTTGGACAAATTCTAGGTCTCGTCCAGTCACAAATACTAATAGTAGGCGATCGCGATATTTTTGTAGATATTCATAGAACTCTGCTCGTTGTTGGTCTGAGCCG
>JASJEE010000043.1 GCA_030064835.1 Microcoleaceae cyanobacterium MO_207.B10
CGACCTAAAACATGGTATTAAAGGAATTCCCCTACGACTCCTGACTCCTAAAAAATCCCCTATTCATTTGTAGCAAACATTTATCAAAATGGTATAAATTCTCTGCTTCAATATCTTTAGAATAAATATACTAAATTTTTGACAATCACTACACAGAGTATGATATGGGTGCTAGATTGAAAATCAATACATTATATTTTTCCATTCTTATTTTTAAATATGATTAAAAAGTATCAAAAAAACATCCTCATACGACTGAAAAGTATTCTTTTATGATTAGCATTTCCATTTTGGGTAGCAGCTTGACGCAGTTTCTAAGCATCAAAAACAGAGTTATCAATAGAGTCAATTTATACTGTGCGTCTTCCTCTTGAGGAACGACAAAGACAAAAAAAATAATCGTTTTTTGCAGTTTATTCGTAAGTATAAAATTTTGGAAATTTTGATATTTTATGTTTTTTTTTACATCAGTTGGGTCTTTTATCTTATGGTTACACCCTCTTTTTTTTATTGCCAATTAATGACAGATTTAAAATTTATGAATTTCAACTTCCTAGCTTTATGGGAAGTGCCCCAGTACGACCAAAGGAACTGTTACTTTTTAGTTTTTTCTATTTTCAGCCTCGACTATTAGATGGTTGGGTTGCTGCACAAATAGAATCAGTAACAGCGGAATTTAATAATATTGAAATAGTAGGCGATCGCTCTACTTATATACCAGTTCCTGTAATTTTAGATGGTCAAAATCTAGCTAATATTTGTAGTCAGAATTTACAGTCTTTATTTGCTAAAGAAAGGGCTTGTTTGTTAATTTACGGCGAAGGTAGTTCTGGCAAAACTAGCCTGGCTTTTCAGATTGCTAAATTGGCAATGAATACTGACAAAAATCAACGCTTATGTCAACATTAAATGTTGCCTATTTTAATCGAGAATGAACTGAAAGTTAATCCTAGTAGTAAAACTGTAGATACAAAACAAGTATTACTAGAAAATCTCCGTAGCAAACTGCAAGATTTAAGCAAAAAAGCTCAACCTATTTCCGATAAATTTTTACTGCAATTAATCAAACATAGACGGATTTTAGTAATTTTAGATAATCTTTCAGAAATGAGTGAATTAACTCGTCAACAAATAGAAGTAGAATCGGCAGATTTTAACGCTTTAATTATTACATCCAGAACCGAAAAAAGTATTAACCGTATTTGTTAACTCTACAATTACACCCTTGCGGATTACTGGGAATAGATTATCATCTTTTATGGAAGCTTATTTAACTCAATTGGGTAAAAGACAATTATTTACTGACCAAGAGTTTTTTTCTGGCTGCATTCTACTATCAAAAATGGTTGGTAAAAGAGATATTACTATTCTCCTGGCTAAATTATTTGCAGAACAGATAGTTTTAGCAAAAGTAGCAAATATCAATCAAGTAAATCAAGTAAGTTTGCCTACAAATATTCCAGATTTAATATTTTCATATCTCAATGAAATTAACCGATATTTAGGTGAGAAAAAATTCAGTGATACTATGGTTCATCAAGATGCAGAGACGGTAGGTTGGGAATGTCTTAAACTCAGATATAAACCTGGAACTACTAAGATAAAAGATACACTCATATTTCTGTCTACTGTAAATGATAAAGAAGCAGAATTACGCCTGAAATATTTAGAAGAAAAACTGCATTTAATTCAAACAGTAGGAGCTGCCACAGAAGAGATTAAATTTAATCTCAATCCAGTAGCTAAGTATTTAGCCGGGTTGTATTTGGTAGAAATTTATGGCAAAGATGAAGATAAGTGGCTAGATTTTTTGTTGGGAGCAAAAACTCAACATCTTCAACCAGAAATTAGCGGATTTTTTCTGGCAGTTAGAGATTGTTATCTAGTTAAGATTCCTGAAGCTTAAGATACAGATTTTCTGCCAAAAGAATTAGGCGATCGCTCTGATTATAGCAATTCTATTTAATTTCATACCATCTTCAGTTAATTTATTATTATTAACTCTCACCAAGCTAACATCTCAGGAAACAATACTTTCACTCTCAAAAAATTTTTGCCAAAAATTAAGTAAAATGCTATTATCAGTTAACAATGTCAAGATAACCATAAAAAAACATAAAATATATTTCATTAATTGATAATTGATAATGGATAATTAATAATTACCTCTGGTTAAAGCCGTTACGGAATTGAATATCAGGAAATATTATTTCTTTTTTTTCCCTTAAAAGGGGAGGCTTTCAACCATAATTATTTCCCGAGTTAATAATTAATAATTAATAATTTGGTAAATAATTAATTATAACTGCAAAATTCAAATATCAGTTGTTAGATTCATAATTTAAACAAAATAAGGAGATTTTACCAACTAAATTATAACTGATAGTAAGCATTCAGCAACAAGCAAATACAGTCCTCTATTAGGCAGAACAAATACCTCTGTTAAAAGCAAGTAAATCTAATAATTTTCATTAGAAATAAACGCGGTTTATATTAGAAGTATGAAGGCTAAAAAAGCTGAGTGCTGATAGCTGAATGCTGAAAACTTATCTCTCTACAAATTACCATTAATTTTTTTATCCATAATTTAATAAAAAATGATCGAAATTAGTGGATTAATAATTCCTCCAGCACAGAGAAAACGCATAGAAATACCTGTAGCACGTCTACCCACTCAAACTTTAATTACTTTACCAGTTACAGTCATAAATGGCAGCCATGAAGGACCGATACTTTGGTTAAGTGCTGCGATTCATGGCGATGAAATTAACGGAGTAGAAATTATCCGTCAAGTATTACAAAAAATTTCTCCATCCTTCTTAAAAGGTACAATAATTGCTGTACCAATTGTGAATATATTTGGCTTCATCGAACAATCACGTTACTTACCAGATCGTCGCGACTTAAATCGTTCCTTTCCTGGTTCAAAAAGAGGCTCCCTCGGCAGTCGTTTAGCCAACTTATTCATGGAAGAAATTGTTAGTAAATCTACCCACGGTATAGACTTACATACCGCCTCAGACCATCGCAAAAATTTACCACAAATTCGTGCGAACCTCCATGACAGTCGAACTTATGAATGTGCAAAAGCATTTGCAGCGCCAGTAATAATTCATTCCCAAACTAGAGATGGTTCCCTGCGCGAAGCAGCCACAAAACGTGGCATTCCTGTATTATTGTACGAAGCTGGGGAAGCTTTGCGGTTTGATAACAATGCCATCAAAATAGGAGTAGATGGCATTCTACGGGTGATGGCAGCTTTAAAAATGTACCCATTAGAGACTTACATAGAAATGCAGCCAGTTGTACAAGTTAATGAAACTAGGTGGGTACGAGCTTCTCGGAGTGGAATTTTGCGACTGTATGTGGAACTGGGTCAGAAAGTTACCAAGAAGCAGGTATTAGGTGTAATTTCAGATGCTTTCGGAGAAACAAATACTACTGTTAATGCTCCCTGTGGGGGAATGGTTATTGGTAGTTTACAAAATCCTTTAGTAAATCAAGGAGATGCGATCGTTCATATTGCAATTATAGAGAATTTATGATTAGTTAATGAATCAGAGTGATATTACAGCGCTTTTCGCTCTTGATGAAGCACCGGAGCCATAAACAAAACCCTGTAGGGACCTTGCATGCAACGTCCTTACTGTGGTCTACCGTGCAGGAAAACGGCTGTAAGATAGTAGGTTAAGAAAAGGGGAGTGTGAGAAGTGTGGGAGCAAATATCAAATAGGATTCAATTGTTAATTATTCATTATTTGGTAAAAAATACTCGCTTGCTCCAGAAAATTAGCAACAATAATTTCCTACTGACTAATAACTACTGAATACTTTCTCTTTATACTATACGCTTTGAAGTGCGGAATGTGATTTTGATAATTAGCTCAAAAAGCAGGCAATTCTATTTTTGAGTTTGTTGAGTTTGCAATACTAACCTAACAAACTTACTCATAACTTTTACATACTCCTCACCCGCGACTTCTAATAGATCAATATGACCCGCCCCATCAACCCAAAAAGAAAGTTTTGGTTGATTAGCTGCACCAAAAAGTTGTTGCCCGTGGGAAAATGGAACTACTAAGTCAGCATTTCCATGTATTACCAAAACAGGGCAATTAACATTTTTAATCTTGTCAATATTAGGAAACTTGTCAAAGGGATAAATTGGAATGCGTGTCACTACCCGAAACGTGGTCGTAAATGAACTTTCTATTACTAAACCAGCTACAGGTTGACGGGATGCCAAATCTACAGAAGGCCCGCCACCCACTGAACGTCCATAAACAATAATTTGATTTGCAGGTATCCCCAACTTTTGGGTCAAGTATTCATAAGCACTATTAATATCTTGGTAAGCCCCCTTAACTGAGGGACTACCTTCACTTGTCCCATAACCCTGATAATCATAAGCAAATATACTAAACCCAATATCCCGCAAATCTTTTAACCTGGGCAAAATTTCTCCCAAGTCTTCAGCATTACCGTGACTGTAGAGAATTGTATACCGGGCTTCGGAGTTAGGTAGATATAGACCAGTAATTTTAACAGTATCATTAGACCGAAGCTTGATAAATTGTCCGTTTTCCTCATAGCTGGATGGACGAGGTAAAAAAATTAGTCGGTCTGAGAAGAAAAAAGCCCACACACCAACAAGCACATAAATTATTAGAGTTGAGCGAATTAATCTAACAATAGAAAATTTCCCTACTAGTAGTTTTATAATATTTTTCTTGTCCATATAACTGGGTATTTACCTTCATTATTCTTTAAGGAATAATTTGTAACGCAGTCTTCTATTGGCTGTCAGAATTTATAATATTGTATTGAGGAATTGAAATGACACTAGAATTTCCAGCAGACCTTAAGTACCTTGAATCCCACGAATATGTAAGAATGGATGGTGAGATTGCTACTATCGGTATCAGTGCCTATGCCATTGAGCAGTTGGGAGATATTGTATTTCTGGAACTCCCAGAGGTGGGTGACTTAGTTGAAAAAGAAGAGTCTTGTGGCAGTGTAGAGTCTGTGAAAGCTGTTGAAGACCTGAAAGCTCCCGTTACTGGTACAGTTATTGACCGCAATGAAGAAATATTACAAAGTCCAGAGCATTTATCAGAAGAAGACCCTTATATAGAGGGTTGGTTACTTAAGGTGCGGGTAAAAGACCCAGATGAACTAGGTGATGTTTTATCCTCAGATGAATATCGAGAGATGGTAGAAGGAGAAGTATAGGTACGAAGTTTTCTGTTTTTATTACTTTTAATCATTTCTGGTTAATTCAGTAATTTTCTGATAATTTAAAATATTTTCTCCTAGTAGCCTTAACTACCTTATCTTCTCTACTGAAGTTATCCAATTTGATGTTATTTTCTACCCGGTAGGGATTTGTTTAGACCCAACCGGGATTTGTTTTTTTAGTTAATTTCCTCTGGGGTGGATTGGCATATATATTCTGAGTATATATGGCGCTTTTATGCCCGGAATCGGATGATTTAAGGGCGATATGATATAATAGAAATATAGAAAAAAAATCGGCGTTGGATAACTAAAATGAAAAAATATATACTGTTCGGCTTAACTATCTTTTTAACAACTTTAATACCTATACAAGTAGTAGCACAAGCTGAAGAATGGGATGCTCAAAAAATTGCTCAAATGGTAGGTGCCATGAGTTGGTGTACAAATAATGCTGCTAAAAACACCTCAGAAGCATCCGTTTATCAGTCTGCTAGACGTGCTGGAACTATGGCTCTTCAAAAAGCTATTACTAATGGCGAAATCGAAACTAATACAGGTCTGAATATTTTAAAACAAGTTGAAACAGAGGGTAAGTATTCTGACAAAAAACTCGACCAAGAACTTTGTCAAGAAATCTGGCAAAGTGTCAACGAAAGCTCAATATTCAAAAACTAAACTTGAGTAGATTACTACTTTCTATTTGTGTATTTGTCTGAATTAATTAGAAAGAATATTTTGTATAAATTCTCAGCGATCGCTAAGGGCATTTTTTATTAGAAACTTTTCCATCTGGCAAAATTGTTTTACACAAATTAGCAAATAACAACGTCGTTTTATTATCCAGTTTAGCACCACTAAGATTTGCATTAGTTAAGTTAGCTTCACTTAAATCTGCACCGCGCAAATCTGCATTTTTCAAATTCACAAAACTGAGATTTGCTTGATTTAAGTTGGCATTCTTTAGTCTAGCGCCTACTAATGTTGCATAACTTAAATCTGTACCCATAAATTCAGAATTGTTCATATTAGCATAATTAAAATTAGCTCCACTCAAGTTAGCTCTTCTCAAATTAGCACCAACTAATTGAGCATTTTCTAAGGTTAACTTTGCCAAAGAAACTGTACGCTCGCAATTTCCTCCTTGGCATTTTATTAACTTAGTATCATACAAAAATTGCACTAATAATCCTTTCAGTATTTTATTATCTTCTAAACGAATTGACACGGCTAATGTATTTGCCCTAATTAAATCCAAATAATCGAAATTATCAATATCATTATTATTAATATCTGGTCGTGTCGCCAAAATTTCTCTGATTTCCTTTAAGTAATTTTCCCATATTTGTTCGTGGAGCCGTTTATCAGAAATTTTTTCTTGAATTTGTTCGAGGTCGTAGGTAATCAAACTAGCAATTAAGCCAATAAAAATCGGCAGAAATATTTTCTCAAATACTTCCCAAGGTTCTTTTTTTGCAACAGAAGACAACAGATTATTAAAATAAACAATTGGATTACCTGTTTCTTGCCGCATAGTAATCGGGTTTAACTCTTTTTCCCGGACAATAGCAAAGACAAAAATCAGGAAAAATATCAAAGTAATCCCTACCGTATATCTAAACAAAGGCAAATTATTAATTTGCTCCATCAGATATTCCCAGTTGAAAAAATCTTCCCTAGACTCATCATTAAAAATTTCTACTTGAGCATAATTAACATCATCATCTACTGATTGAGAGTCACCTAATTGAGCTACAGCAAATGGTAAAGATAAAGCACTCAAAACTCCCAAACCCACAACAATAAATTTTCTTTTCATAGCAAAAAAAGTACAATTATTTCAATAGTAAACTCCGTAAAAATACCTTCATATTGATATTTTCAGATTCCGTATTTTCCGATGTAAATATCTAATATATGTTTTATTGTCTGTAATTTTATAGCAAGCTCTAAGTGTATCTTTACCGGGAAGTAAATTTTTGAGGCACGAGTCGTCTGTAGAGATAGGAAATACAACCAAAAGATGGAAAAACATTCTAATACACCCCATCACCCGATCTCCCCATCACACCCTCTATTTTTCAATAGACCCCAAATGGGTTCTATAGGCACCTTTCGCTCTTGATGAACCACATCGCCATCAACAAAACCCTGTAGAAAAGTTGTATGCAACGTCCCTACTGTGGTCTACCGAAATTAAAACCGCTGTCAAGTGAGCTTTTATGCTTTTGTTTTTTAAAATGTGACTTTTGAATCTTCAAGTTTCTAACATCAAATCGTGAAATTTTGTTAAAACTTAATCAGAAGTTAATTTAACAGAACAAAAAAGTGGTAGCAATTTATAAATCAGATACAGAGTCCCATCCTCAGCAACAACTCCAAAACAACGGCCAAAAGTCCACAAAGTTTTCCCAAAGACACATTGGCCCTAGCCTCGATGAAATCAAACAAATGCTGGCAACATTAGGCATTTCCTCCCTGGAGCAGCTAATTGAAAAAACAGTTCCCCAAGCAATACGATACCAGCAACCCCTAAACCTACCAAAACCGCTGAGTGAAAGTGCTGCTCTTGCCCAACTTAAACAAATAGCCTCTAAAAATCAGGTATTTCGCTCCTTCATTGGTATGGGTTACTATGACTGCATCACTCCACCAGTCATTCTCCGTAATATTCTCGAAAACCCTGGTTGGTATACCGCTTACACTCCTTATCAAGCAGAAATAGCCCAAGGGCGACTAGAAGCATTGCTCAATTTCCAGACAATGGTTATTGACTTAACTGGTTTAGAAATAGCCAACGCTTCCCTACTCGACGAAGCTACCGCAGCAGCAGAAGCTATGACCATGAGTTATGGTCTCTGCAAAAATAAGGCAGAAACATTCTTTGTCTCCTCGGACTGCCATCCTCAGAATATTGAAGTCGTGCAAACTAGGGCAAAACCATTAGGAATAGAAGTAATAGTCGGTGACTTTCGCACCTTCAATTTTGACAAACCAATATTCGGCGCACTGCTCCAATATCCTGCCACCGATGGTGCAATTTATGACTACCGCGAATTTGTCGAAAAAGTTCACGAAGTCGGAGGTTTAGTCACCGTTGCTGCTGACTTACTCAGTCTAACTTTGTTAACACCTCCTGGAGAATTTAGCGCTGATATCGCGGTTGGTAATACTCAACGTTTTGGCGTTTCTCTAGGATATGGCGGCCCCCATGCTGCTTACTTTGCGACTAGGGAAGCTTATAAACGACAAACTCCTGGGCGTATTGTTGGAGTTTCGCAAGATGCTAACGGCAACCGGGCGTTACGGTTGGCATTGCAAACAAGGGAACAGCATATTCGGCGGGAAAAAGCAACCAGTAATATTTGTACTGCTCAAGTTTTGCTGGCAGTTATGGCGAGTATGTATGCAGTTTATCACGGCCCGGATGGTTTGAAACAAATTGCCGAAAATATCCACAATTTGACTTTGAAACTGGCAGCAGGTTTACAAAAACTTGGTTATAGAATTGGTGCTGAACCATTTTTTGATACTATTCGGGTAGAAGTGGGTGCGGAGTCTCCCGTGAAAACTGCTAAAGAAATTATTGATGCTGCTGAAAATCTAGGTATTAATCTCCGAACTATTGATAAGCAAACAGTTGGCATTTCTCTAGATGAAACCACTACTAATATAGATGTGCAAAACCTCTGGCAAATTTTTGCGAGTGGGGAAAACTTACCCGACATAGAAAACGAAAACATTTCCCCCCAGGGGGGTCAGGGGGGATTGTATCGCACCAGCAATTATTTAACTCACCCAGTATTTAACCGCTATCATTCCGAAACAGAATTATTGCGCTACCTGCACCGCTTACAGACAAAAGATTTATCCCTGACAACATCAATGATTCCGTTAGGTTCATGTACAATGAAACTTAACGCCACAGCAGAAATGTTACCTGTAACCTGGCCAGAATTTGCCAAAATTCACCCATTCGCCCCCACTGCTCAAACCCAGGGTTATCAAATCATGTTTCAGCAACTGGAGTCATGGTTAGCAGAAATCACAGGTTTTGCAGCCATTTCTCTGCAACCAAATGCAGGCTCCCAGGGCGAATATACAGGTTTGTTAGTAATACGCCAATATCACGATCGCCGAGGCGAACCACATCGGAATATTTGTTTGATTCCTGAATCTGCTCACGGTACAAATCCTGCTTCAGCAGTAATGAGTGGGTTAAAAGTGGTTGTTGTCAAATGCGATAAACAAGGAAATATAGATATTACAGATTTGCGGGCGAAAGCAGAAAAACACAAAGCAAATTTAGCTGCAATTATGATTACCTACCCTTCTACCCACGGCGTTTTTGAAGAAGAAATTACCGAAATTTGTGAAATCATCCATGCTAACGGTGGGCAAGTTTATATGGATGGGGCGAATATGAATGCTCAAGTGGGATTATGTCGCCCAGCGGAAATAGGCGCAGATGTTTGTCATTTGAATTTGCACAAGACTTTCTGTATTCCTCACGGTGGTGGCGGACCGGGAATGGGTCCGATAGGCGTTAAATCTCATTTGGCAGAATTTTTACCCGGACATTCTGTTATCAGTATTGGTGGGGAAAATTCTAGTGGGGCGGTGTCCGCTGCTCCTTGGGGAAGTGCGAGTATTCTGTCAATTTCTTGGATGTATATTGCGATGATGGGTGCGGACGGTTTGACCGAAGCAACGAAAGTAGCAATTTTGAATGCTAATTATATTGCTCAACGGTTGGGGAATAATTATCCGGTTTTGTATCAGGGTAAGCATGGGTTGATTGCTCACGAGTGCATATTGGATTTACGCCCGTTGAAAAAGTCGGCTGGTATTGAAGTAGATGATATTGCCAAACGTTTGATGGATTATGGGTTTCACGCCCCCACTGTTTCTTGGCCGGTTGCAGGTACAATTATGGTGGAGCCGACGGAAAGTGAATCTAAGGAGGAGTTAGACCGTTTTTGTGACGCGATGATTTCGATCCGTCAGGAAATAGAAGAAATTGAAAACGGGAAAGCAGATGCAGAGAATAATTTATTGAAAAATGCACCCCATACTGCTGAAAGTTTGATGGTTGATGAGTGGAAGCATGGATATTCTCGACAACGTGCTGCTTATCCGGCACCCTGGACGCGGGAACATAAGTTTTGGCCGACAGTCGGGCGAGTTGATAATGCTTTTGGCGACAGAAATTTTGTTTGTTCTTGTTTGCCAATAGAAGCTTATAGTTAAATCAAGTAACGAGGGAGGAGTAGGGACGTTGCATGCAACGTCCCTACGAGGTTGGGGAAAGATTGTTTATTACAGTGATTTAATGAGACGTGATATTAGGTAGTTAGGAGTTCTATCAAATCCGGTAGCAGAGTTTTACCGTTAATATTTGTACCTCATTTTAGCGCTCGCCATCGCCATATTTGATATTTCCTAATTTTCTGGTAAATTTCTTGGCGGAATTTCTCGACCTTGATAAAACTGTTTTTCTAGTTTGTTTAACCCTAACCAAGAAATAACTCCTAGAGGTAAACTTAAAATGAAAAATGTCATGCCAATTATATTAGGATGCTGCCAAATTAAGAGTAATAAAAGGATAACTGCCGACATAATTGAAGTAGCAAGTATTATCCCCACTTTTATTCGTTGTAAATTTCTTAAAGCAGTGCGACAACTACTACATTTTTTCGTATGAGAATGATATCTATCTAATAATATTTCTGAATCAAGAGCAGAACTTAAACTTGCATTAGGAAATAATTGAGCATTATATTTATTCACCCAAGAACGTAATTCAAATACAAATAAATCTGCTTTTGTCGGTAAATAAAAAGCTTTGGAAAAATTAGCACTACCACCCTTCATTTCTAAATATCGTTCTTGATGATGTAAAAATATTTGGTCATCTTCCAATACTCCATTTTGGCCGATATGAGAATACCAACGTGGGGTTAATTTAATAAAAAATTTCGGCAATGGAGAAGAAAATTCAAAAGGAAAACGAGCAAATAAACGACATTCTCCTTGACGAATAGGTGTCGCATATACAACAGTTAATGTACGACCAAATTGTTTAGAAGTCAGATCGTGCCACATCATTGCAGGAGCAATAAAAATAGTTTCTTGTCTTCCCAAAGTTCCTTTTCTCGGACCTTCTTCCCAGACTCCTTTAAAACCCCATTTTCCAGATTCTACTACTTATAATTGTACCGGACTAACATTAGCGCGGTTTCCCACACTACGATGATGAGTATAAGGAATATGACTAGAATCTAAAACATTTTCCATTAATGTTAAAGCATCATAAGGTAAATCTCGAAAAGTATTTAAACAAATCCAATCATCAGAATTTTTATCTAAAACATCAACTGTCGGAATAGGTGTTTCAGCAGCATTTTCTACTTTTCCGGCATAGACAAATAAAAGACCTTGACAAACTTTTGTAGGCAAATATTTAACTTTTGCTCGTGATGATTTTTCTGCCTCTCCTCCTGCAATTTGTTGAGGAATAATTTCACAGTTTCCCATACCTGAAAATGCCCAACCATGATAGGGGCATTCTCAACATCCAGCTTCATTAATTCTACCTTGAGAAAGGGGTGCTAAACGATGGGGACATTGGTCTTCAAATACGCGCCATTGATGGTTTTTTTCTTCCCACCAAATCACAATATCTCGTTCTAACAATGTAAATTTTGTCGGTTTAGTTTTGTCTAGGTCTTCTACATAATGAACTGGATACCAAACCTCTTGCCAATCAAAAGATTCTGGGTCTGTTCCACCAGCACTTAAAGGGGTATTCTGGGAATTTTTTACAGCGTTAGTAATCATTAAATTAAGGCTAAATATGGCAATTATCAATGATATTATGTAATAATATCTAAATCAAATAAATGTTAACAATAAATCAGGAGAAATAAAAATCTACAAAACAATGACTCAAACATATCATCCTCGACAAAAGCAACTTCAATCTTTAGTAGGAAAATTATCTATACCCAATCAAACTGCAATAAAATGGAATTTACTAGACTTGGCTTTAACCCACTCTACCGTATCATCAAAAAATAACTATGAACAACTAGAATTTGTAGGAGATGCAGTAGTGCGACTAGCAGCAGCCGAATTGCTGTTTGAAAAATATTCTGATTTTGCAGTGGGAGAATTTGCAGCCATTCGTTCCATATTAGTTAGCGATCGCTCCCTAGCACAAATAGCAAATAGTTATGGCTGGAGTCGCTATCTCCTCGTGTCAAAAAGTGCTGCAGGAGATAAAGCAGGAGAAGAGTCACGACTGGCAGATTCTTTTGAAGCTGTTTTAGCAGCTCTTTATTTAAGCAGCAATAGCTTAGAGTTAATTCGCCCCTGGTTAGACACCCACTTTCAAAAATTGATAATAGAAATTCGTAGCGATCCTGCCCGCCAAAATTATAAAGCGGCTCTTCAAGAATGGACTCAAGGTCATTATAAAACACTGCCAAATTACAAAGTTGAGCAAGCAAATCAAGTTCACGGCGATCGTGAACGTTTTCATGCAGAAGTTTGGTTTCAAGGTCAGCAATTAGGAGATGGTAAAGGGCCATCAATTAAAGCTGCTGAACAAGCTGCAGCCAAATCTGCTTTAGACAAATTGAAAACTAAAAACATTGATTAAAAAAGGCAGAATACAGAATGTATTAGTTATCTAGAATAGCAGCTATGCTGTTGGCTCTGAATTCCGTAGGAAAGGGAAAATTCCATGGGGATTCCAACCCCAAACAATTTTGATCGCCGCAAGTGACGGTGGGGTATTAAACCCACCAAAAAATAGCAGGATAAATTAACTAGAAAACTTTGGTATTAGACATCGGTATCTAGATTATGATAGGCTGAAACCACCAATAAATCAACAAATATATATTTAAGCTGATGACAATAGGAATAGCAGTATTTGGCGCAGGTCGTTGGGGAGTTCACCTAATTCGGAACTTCCTAAATCATCCTCAATGTAAACTAGTCGCAGTTGTAGACCCCCACCCAGAACAGTTACAAGCAGTTAAAACCCGATTTCAACTGGAAAATAATGTAATTTTAGCACAAGATTGGTCACAGGGGTTAGAATTATCAGAAATAGATGCAGTAGCGATCGCTACTCCAGCCTCCACTCACTATCAAGTTATTAGTGCTGCTCTGAAAAAAGGTTATCATGTTTTTGCCGAAAAACCTCTTACCCTAACATATTCAGAATCAATTGAATTATGTCAACTAGCCGAAAAACAACAACGTCAACTTTTCGTTGACCACACTTACTTATTCCATCCTGCTGTGCGAACAGGTAAAAATATATTATCCCAAGGAAAGTTAGGAGATTTAAGATATGGCTATGCTACCCGCACTCATCTTGAACCCGTGCGCCCTGACGTTGATTCTCTCTGGGATTTAGCAATTCACGATATTTGTATTCTGAATAGTTGGCTACAGGAAACACCTGTAGAGGTGCAAGCAAATGGTACAGTTTGGCTGCCCCAAAATCCTCCCCAGTCAGACCTAGTGACGGCAAAACTGATTTATCCTAGTGGGTTTAAAGCATTTTTACACCTGTGTTGGCTTAACCCCGACAAACAACGTCGCTTAGGAGTTGTCGGTAGTCAGGGTACGCTCATTTTTGATGAAATGTCTAAAGATGCTCCCTTAGTTTTGCAACACGGTCATTTAGAATATATTGATGAACGTTGGAAAGCAGCAGATGTGAGTCGGGAAGTTTTACCCATAGAAAAAGCGGAACCTTTAGCTGAAGTTTGCGCTGAATTTTTAGATTCTATTGATAATAATATTCCTTCAAAAATTTCTGCGGGTAACGTGGGAGCTGAATTAGTAAAAGTTCTTTGTGCTTTGGATGAGTCTCTTCACCAAGCAGGAAAATTAATCCGATGCGACAAATCTTAGAATTTCAAATAAAATTTCAAATTTTTCATACTTCCAATTTTTAATACAAATTAAAAATTGGAAGTTGCGTTTTAGCGCAAAGAATTGATTTATTACGCTAAATTGCAACTTCCAAAATCCTAAACATTTGCCCTTAAAATATCTAATATAATAGAAAAAAATCCTGTGTTCATTAAATGAACTAACAAAAATATGAAATATTTTGGATACAAAAAAATAGACTGATAACGGAATTTTTTTTATTATTTATTCCTTCTTAAAACCATGAATAATTTTCCTAATTTTTCCGAAAACGGTTATCAAATAATTGACGAACTTGGATATAATAACGTCGGCGGTAGAGTCACTTATTTAGGCAAAAAAAATAACAGTCAAACACAAGTTGTCATCAAACAATTTCAGTTTGCGAAAATGGGAGCAACTTGGGCTGAATATGACGCCTACGAACAAGAAATTGCCATGCTGCAACATCTACAACATCCTGGTATTCCTCGCTA
The DNA here is from genome assembly GCA_030064835.1 of Microcoleaceae cyanobacterium MO_207.B10. Taxonomy (GTDB): domain Bacteria; phylum Cyanobacteriota; class Cyanobacteriia; order Cyanobacteriales; family Microcoleaceae; genus JASJEE01. The sequence goes on from JASJEE010000043.1 coordinate 14,667, forward strand.
TCTTGACTCGTTTCAAACGTCTGACGGCTTTTGTATGGTGCAAGAATATATTGATGCTCCATCTTTAGCAATACCCAGGAGTTGGACTCCCCAACAACTGAAACAAATCGCGATCGCAACCCTCAATATTTTGGTCTATCTCCAATCCCTCAACCCACCTATCATCCATCGCGACATCAAACCAGAAAATATTTTGGCAGATGAAGAGCTAAATGTTTATCTTGTAGATTTTGGTTTTGCTCGCAGGGGTGGAGGAAAAATTGCTGCTAGCAGCGTTGTCAAGGGGACAATGGGATTTATGCCACCAGAACAACTGTTTAACCGTCAACTTACCTTTGCGTCTGACCTCTATGGTTTGGGTGCAACTTTAATTTGTTTGCTGACGGGAACAACATCTGGCAATATTGGTAATTTAATTGATGCAGACTATCAGATTCAATTTCGACATTTACTACCCCCACTCAAACGCGGTTGGATAAACTGGTTGGAAAAAATGACCGCACCAAACCTGCGAGACCGCTATCATAGTGCTGCTGAAGCTTTAGCTACACTTAAACCTATTGATGTCGAACGCTTACCAAAAGTTAGACTTAGTAGCGATCGCCTAGAATTTACCGCTACAGAATTTGCCCAACAAATCACAGAAATTATCCGCATAACTAACCCTATTCCCGATACAATTTTATCCGGTCGGTGGGAAGTTGCGCCTCATATTTCCGACCCTCCTCATACTCCCTACGACCACAGTTGGATTTCTTTTTCTCCTCAGAAATTTGAAGGTAATCAAATAGAATGTAAAATTACTGTAGATACTAGCAATTTATTAGCCAAAAAAACTTATCAAAGGGAACTTTATTTACGGGTAAATTCCGATCCATATCTACAGATAATTCCTGTTGAAATTCACACTGCTACTTTGCCAAATGTTGACAATAACATTCTTAATTTTTTAGGTTTGGGAATGAGTGGAATATTTTTTGGTATATGTTTATCTGGTTTAGTATTATTTCCTGGATTTATTTTTATTGGTACTATGAATCTGTTCGTCGCACCATCAGCTAAACATTCTCTGTTTTCTCTACAGACAGTTTTTATTCTTTTTGTCGCTAACTTTTTTGCCCGTGAAGCAAGTAAAATTAAACCAGAAATGAAACCTATATTTTTGATATCTGAGTTAGTGATGACTTTATTGGTTAGTGGTTTACTGATGTTAAAATATTTTATTTTTTACCTAAACGCCGACTTCACAGTTTTGTTAAATTGGAAATTTATTGTCGTAGCGATCGTCACGATTTGTCCGATTGTGATTATTTGCTATCTTTTAACAAAGGAAATGCTTTCTTATCGGCAAAAAGTTAAGTTAGTAGCTAACTACCGTCAGCGAAAAAATTCTCTAATTAAATCTTAAAATTGGGAAATACAGCAATCCTTTTTGAGTAATATTTTTGTCGTAGGGGCGATTCGCGAATCGCCCCTAAAGAAGTCAAATTTTTCAAGGTTTTCAGCTTGCATTAACTATTATAAAACTTGTTACAACTAATTTAGGATTGCTAGAATTAACAATTTAACTACTATCTATTAGCAAGCACTTCAGGTAATCTGTGGTTAAAAACTAACATCGTTAGAAAATTGGATAGTTGACTAGATAAAATTATCTATATAAATTACCATTTATCTAAAACCAACGACCTACAACCTCATATATAATCCTGGTAATTAGTTATCGTATCGTACTCGGAGTCAGGAGACACGGAGACGCACCATACGCACCAGACGCGGAGAAAGAAAGGATTTGAATAGCATGATTTTTTAAATTCATATTCAATATAACATTTTTATTAACACGAAGTAATCAGTGCGATTACTCTATAACTGGATTTTATATCAAACCTAAAACTCAACCAATATAACTATGAAAAATTACCCAGACTTTTCCAACTATGGCTATCAAATAAATCGCGAACTCGGACATAATCGCGCTGGTGGAAGAGTGACCTATCTTGCCACAGAAATTAATACCCAAAAACCCGTAGTTATCAAACAATTTCAGTTTGCTACAAGAGGAGCCGTTTGGTCAGAATATCAAGCCTACGAACAAGAAATTAATTTATTAAAACGACTCAATTTTCCTAACATTCCTCGTTATTTAGATTCCTTTCAAACAGGGGCTGGTTTTTGTATGGTGCAAGAATATAAAAAAGCTCCCTCTTTAGCCACAAAAAAAGAATTGCATCCCCAACAAATCAAACAAATAGCTATTTCTGTATTGGAAATTTTAAAATATCTGCAAAAGCAAATACCCCCAATTATTCACCGGGATTTAAAACCAGAAAATATTTTAGTAGATAGACAAATGAATGTTACTTTAGTAGACTTTGGTTTTGCTCGGATTGGTGGTGGAGAAGTGGCTGTTAGTAGTGTGGTAAAAGGTACTTTAGGTTTTATGCCACCAGAACAAATGTTTAATCGGGAACTGACATTTGCATCAGATTTATACAGTTTGGGAGCTACTTTAATTTGTCTTTTAACTAACACAAATTCTCTAGAAGTAGGAAAGTTAATAGATGAAACAGGCTCTCTGAAGTTTCGTTCAAAATTACCCCATTTAAGTGAGGAATTTCTCAACTGGTTAGAAAAAATGGTCGCTCCGCGCTATCAAGACCGTTTTTCCTCAGCAGAAGTAGCTTTAGATGCTTTAATTCCTATCAATATTTTACCTATAACTGAAGCAAATAAACTTTTACAAAATAGTTGGCTAAGAGCAGGAGTAATGGCAGGAGTAATGGCAGGAGTTGTTGCTTTATTAGTGCCATTAACTATGCAACTATTTTTCCGCAAACCAAATTTTCAAACGGAACTTATTGTGGCTACAGACGTTACAACTTTAGCAAATGTCGATACTGTGAAAATGAATCAAGGGATGGTTTATTTCTTGGTTAAATTATCTGAAATTCCGGAAAATAATCAAAATTATCGGGGAACTTGTCAACTATTTGATGGGGTTGGCGCTCTGGTTGCTGTAGGTCAATCAACCCTCAAAAATACCTCTGGAAAAATCGAGGCATGGTGTGGATATGACTTTAGTAAAAGTAGCGATCGCTCAGGAATCTGGCGGTTTAAATTCTTTGTTAATGACAAACAAATATTAGAAAGAGAACTAACGGTTTCTTCGTCGCTCTAGTTCTATTAGATTGTAAAAATCCACTTCTGAAAAGCCTGCCGGACATTCAATTTTTGTTAGTGGTGTAGTAGGAAAGTCGATAGGAAATAGGAGAGTCTGTGTTTCACTATGGCAGATGGAAGTTTCGAGTTTTTTATTCATAATAAATATATATCCTATAAAAGTTTTGCTCTGGTATAAACCAGACACATTTTGTTTGGGAGTGGCAAAGAAAACTGTAGTTTTAGGATGAAAGTTTAAGGAATGAATTTCATTTAAAGTTGGAGCTGGTTTCATGGGGGATAAAATCCGATAATTATAATGTTTTGACTGGCTAATATCCATACCTGCTTCTAAATCTTCTAGGGAATTGCTGACAATTTTAAATTGATAATAGAATAGTTGCTGTAATTTGCTAATGCTCAACATATATTGTTGGGCTTCCATCATTTTTGGCTCGCATAAGAAAAGACAACCAGAGCGAAAATCATAGTTGATTAACATTAAACCCATGCCAAGACAACTATAAAGAAAAAATCGCAGCATCCAACTATTTAAGATGGTTAAAACAGAAGTTTGGTCAGGATTACGATAGAATGACTCAGGAATTTTATTAGGCATTTTTGGTTGATTCATTGGTATAGTTTCATAATTAATAATTAGCTTTTTTGTAATAGTTAAGGATTGGCTAATTAGACCTCTCCCCCGGCCCCTCTCCTCGTAGGAGAGGGGAGAATTATACTCTTATTTTAACAAGCTATCTACTATTAGCTAAAATCGGCAGGTTTAAGTCCCGCACTATATTTGAAAATCAGTATCAATTCTCTAGGGTGCGTTGCAACGCACCGTAAACCAAGGAATAATATAGAATCCGGGTAATTAGTTATCTTATCGTACAAGGAGACACGGAGACACGGAGACGCGGAGAAAAAAAGGATTTGAATAGCATGATTTTTTAAATTCATCAGGACTTACGCAAAGGCACTATATATAGAGTATCGGTGCGTTACGCTACCGCTAACACACCCTACCAATAGCGTTCATGCGTAAGTCCTGTTCATATTAAATATAACATTTTTATTAACACGAAGTAATCAGTGCGATTACTCTATAACCGGATTTTATATAAAACTGTAAGCAAACCCAAACGTTGGGGTTTGCTATCATTGAATTTCGTTTTTCAGACCACCCTCTTTCCTTTCCCTCTTTGAAAGTCCAGTAGGGTGCGTTAGACGGCTTAAACTTAGGCGATGAAAAGGATTCAGTAATCCGTCGTAACGCACAATTTTAGATGTATCAATCTAGTAGGTGCAGGTGCGTTACAACGCACCCTACAGCTACAAAGAGAGGGGTGAATAGCCCCCCCCCTTCCCCTTTCCCCCCCTTTCAAAGGGGGGTAAGGGGGGATAGTTGTGGGGTTGGGGGGTTAGGTCTTACAGAATATCACGGATTTTCAAAGGATTTGCTTCCATGTTACCGTTTGCCTCCTCCAACTTTTCGCGGGAAGACATCACACAAACAGAACTTTTTTCCATCCCACTGGAAAATACATCTATAAGTGTTTGCTTCACATCGGCCACTGTTGCAGCAAGCGATCGCTGATAACGTTCCTCCCGTAACTCAGCCGTTTGTGCTATCAAATGACGTTCCAAAGCTAAACTGGTTGCTACTTCTGGACGTAACACAGGGGAATCATTTTGAGTCGTAGCAATAATCGCCCGGTCAACATCAGTCTGACTCCAGTCAACATCTTTAACATAATCAATCAAACCAGCAAATACATCCAGAGTCCGACTAACATGAGGGTCGCGATACGAATACAAAGAAACAGCCTTTCCTAACCCACTATAACTACATCCGGCACCATAAGCATTACCCTTCAAACGGATTTCACTAAATAGATAACCGAGACCTAACAAATGAGCCCCCAACTCTAAAAGTGGGGATTTGGGGTGACTATAGTGGGGTGCGGGGAAACTATGAACGCAATAAGCCACCTGCACCGGACCTGCCAAACCTTCCCGCACATTATAAATAGGATCAAAGCGACTACCAAAAATATCTCCAGGTTGTTGCTGTTGCTGAAGACCCCACTCCGAGAGAGTCTTTCGCACCAACTCATAAGCGCGGTCCGACCCCGTGAAACTAGCACTCAAAGGCTGATTCGCCACAAAATCCCGGATAGTCTCAACCTTAGCCATCAAATTTGCGCCATGCTCGTCAAAGCGCGCGCAGACTTTATTCAATAACTCCAGTTGGGGCAAACCATTAATAATCTCGCTAATCTTAGCTTCTGGTGTCATACCAGCAGTAGCCCGCAACATAGCAGTATAGATGCCGTTGTAAACTAAATCTGAACTACATTGAGAGTGAGACTGATTGACCACATCCCTCAGTCGAGCTGTATCACGAGGGTTGACAGAAAAAATCATATCCCGCAATAACTCTAATGCAGGTTCCATTTGCTCATCTAGAGTTTTCAGAGTTACTCGAAATCCATACACGGGGCGATAAGCATCTTGAGCGTGAGTCCGCAACTGACACCGGAAATTAATGCCACCAGTATTGGAAGCAATACGTCTAGCAATCTGCTCATAGTTCATCTCACCCGCACCCAGTTTCCGGAGAGCATCTATATAAGTGGGTACATACAGCCACAAATCTTCAAACAATCCCCGCAAACTGAAATCAATTTGCAAATAGTTTACCCCATTTGTTAGCACATTATTCCGTAATAATGTCACCCCACTATCCATATATTCGACTTCAGTGGGAATATGTTCTGGTTGTTGGGGTAAGTCGCTGACTTGCAGTTGGGGTAATTTTGCTACTGCTTCTGGGTCGTTAGGCGTTCCCGAATCAACTTCTAATTCCTCAGCTTCTTTGGCAATTTGCTCTAGTTGTTCTGGGTTAAGTTGAGAACGCACTTGTTCTACTTGCGATGCCACTGCTTGGTCATAATTAGATTGCCATTCCCGGTTTGGCTTCAATACCAAAGTCAAACGGTGAGTATTGTTGAGTAATTTTTCGCGGATGAAGTTATTGAAATAACTAGGGTCTTCGGAGTAACGTTGTTTGCATTCGGCGAGGCGATCGCTCATATTCAAAAACGTCAACGGATCGTTACCATAAATCCAAGTTTGCATGACCCTGAACAACATTCGCAAAGGATACATCCGGGCAATTTCCTGATGTTGGTACGCTGCTTGTTGAAAAGCTGCCTCAACAATACTAGATTCAATTTCTTTGGCTGCAAGTTCTGCAAGAGTATTCAGCACTAACTGACTAAATGCTTCACCACGGTCTGCTTCACTACCTTGAATACCAATATGAAAAGTAGCTTCCTTACCTACAGAATCAATTCCAGACCGTAGTAAATCTTGACCTATCTGAGATTCAACGATCGCCTTTTTCAGAGGTGCTGCTTCATTTCCCAATAATATCCGGCTGAGAATATCCCAAGTAGTCCATTCGGTGGGGTCAGTGCTGTCTCCCACCAACCATTTCATCATAATGTAAGTTTTTTCTGCATCTGGGTCTGCTGCACCAATGGGATAAGAATCTTCTTGGAAATGGGGTTCGCTCCATCGGGTTTGAGGAGTAATGTTGATTTGGGGTTCGCGCCGTTCAAAAGC
>JASJEE010000400.1 GCA_030064835.1 Microcoleaceae cyanobacterium MO_207.B10
TATTCTACTATAGGAAAAACCTGCACACCTTCCACAATAATTTCTACCAAGTTGGTAAACCTACCAGTTTGTTCTTTATCAAAAAAAAATGACAGATATTCGGAAATTAATCAACAAATTAGCTACTCAAGAATCAGAATTAACCAATATTCAATTTTTAGCACCTTGCGTTAAAAACGGCAGTGTAAAAACCAGAGTAGCAGGAATGATTTATACCTTTGAAAGTCAACCCAAAAAATTTGCAGGATGGGGAATATTTCAACCAATAAATGAAAAGATAGCCAAATTTATCGAAGAACCAAGTTTGCCTCAGCTAGAAGAATATTTTCAACTTTTAAAACCTCTCAGATTATTCCTTGCTTGTCAATTGAAAGAGCAAACATGGCTAGCATATCCAACTAATGAATCTGATGCTAAACAACGATTTGGTTTTGCTAAACCTGTAGCAGTTCATTTAGTAACAGATGGTGCTATGTTTGAACAAATAATTGCTAGATTTGATGGTGCTTCCTGGTGGTTTGAAGATGTCGATCGCCGTGCTGACCCTTTAGCTGCGGAAGAGTTGCGGGAGGCGTTCAAAAATATTATCCCACCGAACAAAGTCAGGTTTAAGGGGATAACTCCAGAAATGAAAACAACATACGACTTAGTAGCGGGAGCAAAAGAGGAGTTTATGAAACAAATGCAGCAACAACGGGATGAAAAACGACTGCGTGAAGCATTAGCAATGGGTGGGGGAGAGTTGCAAAATTTTCGTGATCGCTCCGGTTATTGGCAAGTGGAGTGGGTGACGGGGGATGGAGAGCGTCATACCTCTGCTATTGATAAAAATGATTTGACTGTAGTGAGTGCGGGTATTTGTTTGAGTGAAGGCGATCGACATTTTGATCTACAGTCATTGGTAGGGGTAGTTGAGCAGAGATATTGAGAAGAAGCAAGATGGGAAAATTATTTTTCTAATTTGTCAGGGGAAATCAGAGAAATATGTGTAGAATTTAGTTATGAGAAATAATCAATAAAATATGATGTTATAGACCTATGAGGATATATATTTTTTAATTTCTTCCACACTCCCCATCTCCCCATCCCCCCAGACTCCCGGTGCTTCGTTTACCATTACTATGCACCACCACCGATTTTTTTTGTGTATCCTTAAGTTCTGCCTAATAGGTTCAATGTGCGATGATTATAGCGCTATAGAAGCAAGTGGAAATGGTAAAATTATTCTAACCACTTCTTGCTTTCCCCTTATTCCTTCTTTCTTCTTCCTTACTATGTCTATATTTTTTCACGAACAACTTTATCGCAGTTCAGAAATTATGACAAAGCTAAAAAATTTGTCAGTAACAGTTTGTGGAGCGGGTGCTTTAGGAGCAAATATTACTGAAAATTTAGCTCGTTCAGGGTTTAGTAAATTACGAGTTATAGATTGCGATCGCATTGAAGAGCATAATCTATCTACTCAACCTTATTATCGTTCTGATGTCGGAGCATTTAAAACTAAAATTCTGACTAATAGTCTTTATCGCGCTCTTGGAATAAAAATTGACGGTCAGTCAAAAAAACTAACTTTAGAAAATGCCGGGCAACTATTAGGAAAAAGTGAATTAGTGATTGATACTTTTGACAATAGTATTGGCAGAAGTGCGGTAAAAAATTATTGTGCTAAATCTAATATTCCCTGTCTTCATGTAGGACTAGCTTCAGATTATTCTGAGATAATTTGGAATGAAAATTATCGAGTCCCTTCTCCTGTAAATGATGATATTTGCGATTATCCTTTAGCAAGAAATTTGGTGATGTTAACTGTTGCTATTGCTTGTGAAGTTGTGGTTAATTTTGCAGCCACTAAACAGCAAGATAATTTTACTGTTACTTTGGGAGATTTTGCTGTTAAGCAGTTTTAATTAGATGAAAGAACTGGCAATATATTCTTACTAGCAGGTGAGGAAAATATCATCGAAATATATCCTAACGGAAACTGGAGGTACATCGGATGAATCAACCTAATTTTCAAGTAATGACTCAGAAAGAATTACAAGATTATTTTTTAGCTCATAGAGAAGATAAAGCAGCTTTTTATGCGTATATTGAAAAACTAAACGCAGAAGGAAATTGGATTGAAATGCCACCTTTAAAATCTTTAGATGATTTAGAAAATTAGCCAGAATTTATCAAACTTTTTCGCGACAATTCAAAGATTTGAAAATAAAATTATGACTTTTATAGTTATCCTTTAGCCAGAAGCTTGGTTTAGAAAACATAATTGAATAACTAAAAGGGAAAAGTAACTTAAATTCTAGATTTGTGGATAGATATAAACAGCGATCGCAACTGAGATTCCACGGATTTACAAGTTTTTTTATACCTATTTTTTGCGGATTTTTGCAATAGGTTAACCTGTATGTTTGTGGTATAGCTAAAAAGGGGGCAAAAATTTTATTTCCGTGAGGAGAATATGTTAATTTAGTTCCTAAAGCTATTTATAAATAACTGTGGATTGGGCTAATAATGTCAAATGCTTATAGGAAAAATGGCGAGTCACTATAGAAGCGGCAAATCTGATTTAGCGAAAGATTTTTTTATACCTTGTTTAAAAAATTGTATTCAATATCGCCGTGCAGTTGGTTATTTTTCTAGCGGTGCGTTAGTATCTTGGGCAGAAGCTATTCCTTATTTATTAGATAACAATGCTGTGATTAAGTTGATAATTTCTCCTGAATTATCGGAAGCAGATAAAACAACTTTAGCTACAGCAATTAATGAAAAAGAAAATTATCAATTTAGACAAATTATTGCTGATAAAATTATTAAAGATGCTCTGAAATTATCAATAGAATCGGATTCTATTCACCTGAGACAAAAACTATTAGCTTGGATGATAGCTAATGAGAAGTTAATTTTAAAATTTGCCTTTCCTCAGCACATAAACCAAGTGGGAATTTTTCACGAAAAAACCGGAATATTTGATTTGGAGAATGATAATTTTGTTGCTTTTACTGGGTCTGCTAATGAGTCAATAAATGGTTATAGTCGTAATTACGAATCGATAGATGTTTATCGGAGTTGGGTTAGTGCTGATGCAGAAAGAGTTAAGATTAAAATTGAGGAATTTGAGGAAACATGGTCGGGAAAAGCAGTAGGTTTAAAAATTCTTTCTTTATCTTCAGAAACAATGGAGTTTATTAGGTCTTATACTCCTGATAAACAACCTGAAGTTAAACAAGAAAAAATTAAAAATTTAGATAGTGAAACTAAAAAATCACCATTAAAAATTATAGATAAAAAAAATGGTAGTTATCAATGGCGACATCAAGAAGAGGCAGTAGAAGAGTTCCTTAAAGTTGGTCATGGTGTTTTAGAAATGGCAACAGGTACGGGAAAGACTCGTACTACTTTAAAAATTCTTAGTAAACTAGATGAGCTACAAGAAATACAAGGAATTATTATTAGTACGGAAGGTACTGATTTATTAGATCAATGGTCAAAAGAAATTCATAGCTGGTCTGTTCAGAGACCTCAAATTTTTAGAGTTTTCAGACATTATTCTTCTTACCATGAATTAGATAGTTTTGCTCTTAATCCTGAGAGAGCAGTTTTAATAGTTTCTAGGAAAAATTTAGGTAAATTATTTAATCGTCTGGAGTCAAAAATAAAATCAAAGTTGATTATTTTACATGATGAAGTACATGGTTTAGGAAGTCTGGAAAATCGTCAACAATTAACAGGAAAACATCAAGATTTTGGTTATCGGTTAGGGTTAAGTGCTACGCCAGAAAGAGAATATGATTCTGAAGGTACAGAATTTATTTTTGCAGAGTTAGGGGAAGTATTTTTTCATTTTGGAATTAAAGCAGCAATTCAAAGAGGGATACTTTGTGAATTTGACTATATTCCTCTTTTTTATGAGCTTACTAACAATGATAAAGAGAGGCTTCAACAAGTATATAGACAAAAAGAAGCTCGTCTCAAAGCAGGTAAACCTATGAGTGAGGAAGAGGTTTGGATTAAACTTTCTCGTGTTTATAAAACTTCTGAAAATAAACAAAATGTTTTTGCAGATTTTTTGGTTGAAAATCCTCAGATACTTAAGTCTACTATTATTTTTGTTGAAGAGAAGGAATATGGGAATCAACTCTTAGATAATATTCATAATTATACTCATCGTTATCGAACTTACTATTCAGGAGAAGATCAGAAATATCTGCAAGATTTTGCTCAAGGTAAAATTGATTGTTTAATAACTTGTCACCGTCTTTCTCAAGGAATTGATATTAAGAATCTTGAAAATGTGATTCTTTTGTCTTCAGCAAGAGCTAAACTAGAAACTATTCAACGTATAGGTCGTTGTTTGCGGATAAATCCAAATCATCTAGACAAAAGAGCAAAAGTAGTTGATTTTGTTTTGGAGTCGGAGGATAATCGAGATAGAATATCTGCTGATGAGGAACGTTATGAGTGGTTATCTGAACTTTCAAAAATTAGGAGAAAAAATTAACAATTATGCTAGATAAGGAAATAAAAAATGCTATTAGAGAGTCTGTTTTGGAAGCAAGTCAACCAGAAGCAGTTGCAAATAGATTGATTAAATGGTTGGAAGCAATGAGCGAGCAAAATTTCAGTGAAACGCAGAAAAGTGAACATCTAGATGTAGTCTATGATGCTATTAATGTTGAACAATTAGAAATGAAGAATGAAGATTGAAATTATTGGTTGGAAAACAAAAGGTTTAAGATGCCCAGATGATATGAATATTAATCTTTTATCTGGTGTTAACCCTGCTCGTGTTTATCTGATTCAAATGCCTAATGGTACAGCAAAAACTACTACCTTAAATTTAATTCGTGCTGCTATGAATGGGGAAGCAAATAAATGGGATGCAGAGAAAGTAATAAGTTTTCGTAGAGTTAATCAATTTAATTCTAGAGGAACATTTCTTTGAGATTTAAGGGTTGATAATAAGGATTTAACTTTTGAACAATTACACCAGATATGAATATTAATCTTTTATCTGGTGTTAAAACTGCCCATGTTTCTCTGATTCAAATGCCTAATGGTACAGCAAAAACTACTACCTTAAATTTAATTCGTGCTGCTATGAATGGGGAAGCAAATAAATGGAATGCAGAGAAAGTCAAAAGTTTTCGTAGAGTTAATCAATTTAATTCTAGAGGAACATTTCTTTGAGATTTAAGGGTTGATGATCAGGGTGTAACTATTAAAAAATTAGAAATGAATAATGAAGATTGAAATTATTGGTTGGAAAACAAAAGGTTTAAGATGCCCAGATATGAATATTAGTCTTTTATCTGGTGTTAACCCTGGCCATGTTTCTCTGATTCAAATGCCTAATGGTACAGCCAAAACTACTACTTTAAATTTAATTCGTGCTGCTATGAATGGGGAAGCAGATAAATGGAATGCAGAGAAAGTCAAAAGTTTTCGTAGAGTTAATAAATTTAATTCTAGAGGAACATTTGTTTTAAATTTAAGGTTTGATGAAAAGCCTTTAACTTTTGAATTAACTTTTAATTTTGAAGAGGGAAAAGTTGATTATTCTACTACTTCTCCATCATTAGGGGGAATGACTCCAAAATGGGAGCCTCCTCTTGGTCTTTATCGTTTTTTAAATCAAAAATTTGTGCAATTATTTATCTTTGATGGTGAGTTTGCTAAAGATTTATTGGATTCTAATAAAACTCATGCTTCTCAGGCAATTGATAGTTTGTTTCAACTCTATTTACTGGATGAAATTAAAGAATTTATAGACAAACATTGGAATCAAGCAACAAAAAATCAAGCTAGTTCACAACAAGGATTAACTCGCCAACAAAATAAAGTTAATGGTTTGAGAGAGCGGATAAAAAAACTTGAGGCAAAAGCAGCTCAACAACAAGAACAACTTAATAATATAGAAATAGATATCAAACATTTAGAAACTAAAATTGATGAGTATAATAGCCATAATCAGGATTTATATCAACAATTAACAGAGAATAAAGAAGAAAAAGGTAAAGCTGAAGAGGAAGTGAAAAGCAGAATCACAGATATAATGATGCAAATTAGACAACCTCAATATTTGCATGAAAGTTTTACTGATTCTTTAGTTGAATTAAAAGATAAATTAGATAAAGCTAAACTTCCTGAAAAAACATCCCGTCAATTTTTTATTGACCTTTTAGAAGAGGAAAAATGTATCTGTGGCAGAGAATTAGATTGTGAAACTCGTGAAGAAATTCAAAGGAGAGCAAACTTATATTTATCAGATGATACTACGGCATTTTTAAATAGTTTAAAAGAAGATATTAGAAATAAACTAATATCTGAAAATTCTGAAAATATGGTTGATTTATTAACTAAAAATTTAGAGGGTTTAAAAATAGACATTGAAATCAGACAGTATGCTGAAACTAGGTGTAGAGATATAGAACATCAACTGACAGATCAAGGAGATACTCAACTTAAATCTTGGCAAGCATCTCTCGATGATAAAAAAATCAAAAAAAATGATATAGAAAGATTATTAGAAAAAATTAATCGCCCCTCAAATCACACAGACAATCCTAAAAATTATGAAAAAATTCTTTGTCTTAAATCGCTAAAAAAATGGTTAGAAGAGGACGAGAGAGAATTAGCAAAAATTTCTCATAGGGTTGAACTAACCAAGAAAAAACAAATCTTACAAAAGATTATAGACGAGTCTCTGAAGAAAGCAAAAATTAAATTAACAGACTCTTTAATTGAAGACTGTAATGTATTCTTAGATATAGTTTTAGAACGAGACCCAATTTATATTGATAAAATCGAAAAATCTCTTGCTATTAAAGGTCAAAAAGAAGCAAGTATGGGTCAAACATTATCTGTAGGCTATACTTTTTTAATGACATTATTACATAAAGGACAACATTATTTTCCCCTAGTAGTTGATAGTCCAGCTAATGCTATTGATGCCACAGTCAGACGAGAAATTGCTAAACAAATTCCCCAACTTTGTCATCAGTTTATTGCTTTAACTATCTCTACTGAAAGAGAAGGTTTTACCGATACCCTTGATAACAAATCAGATTCTACAAAATTTATAACTGTATTTAGAAAAACCAAAGGTACAAAAAAACTACTAAAGACTTTACCCTCTCAAGGAGTTACTCAAACTGAAAATTGTGTCATTGTAGAAGGAAAAGAATATTTTAATAAATTCGATATTGAAGAATATGAGGATGAGACTTAGCTATGGCTAAATCATTTCAACTACGTCTTCAAATTGATTTTTATCTATACTATTTTTCTTGAATTATGGGATGAGCAAAAAAATCTCAAA
>JASJEE010000401.1 GCA_030064835.1 Microcoleaceae cyanobacterium MO_207.B10
AGATTTAATAATAACAATAGATACAGTTATTGCTCACTTGGCAGGAGCATTAGGAAAACCAGTTTGGGTAATGTTAAATTTTGATTCTGACTGGCGCTGGTTGACAGACCGGACAGATACTCCTTGGTATCCCACCATGAGATTATTTCGCCAAAGTAAATCTAATGATTGGCAGGGAGTTTGTCAGAAAGTTGCAGATGCTTTAGTTTCTTTATTAATTACTTTAAAAGTAACAGATAATTACTCAGATTTTCAACCTGGACTATCAGTTTCTACTCAGAAATTACTCTACAGTGCTTTAGAAAAATATCAAGCCCAAAAATTTGAGTTAGCCGAGCAAATATGTCATTTAATTCTTCAACATCAACCTGAGAATTTTAGTGCTTGGGAAATACTTGGTCAATGTGCGAAAAAATCAGGAAAAATTGATTTAGAAATTACTTACCTTAAACAAGCAATTAACTTAAATCCTCATAACCATAAAGCACATTTACGATTAGCGATCGCTCTAAAAAAACAGCAGCAATTTGAGGAGGCAATTGTTCATAATCAAACAGCGCTTGCTCTCCAACCAAATTTTGCTCAAGCTTGGCATAATTTAGGTGAACTATTTAAAACTCAAGGGAAATTTATAGAAGCAATTAGTTCTTATCAAAAGGCTCTAAATATCAAACCAAATTATGCTGATGTTTACAACAGTTGGGGAAATCTTGTTAAAGAGCAAGGTAATTTAGTAAGAGCAAAATTTCTTTATGAAAAAGCTATTGAATTAAATCCTAAACATATTAATGCTCACTTCGGTAAATCATTTATTTTGCTCAAACAAGGAGATTTGATTTCTGGATTTTCTGAATATGAATGGCGGTGGCAACATCAAAATTCTATACCTCGTAATTTCTCTCAACCTTTGTGGGATGGCTCGAATTTTCAGGGTCAAACTTTATTAGTATATACAGAGCAAGGTTTAGGATATTCAATCCAATTTATCCGCTATATTCCTCTAGTGAAAAAGTTAGGAGGGCGTATTATTGTTGAATGTAACCAGGCTACTTTGAAGTTATTATTTTCGACAGTCTCAGAAATTGATGAATTATTTGTTCAAGGTAAAACTTTGCCAGATTTTGATTTACAAATACCTTTAATGAGTTTACCTCGAATTTTGGGAACTACTCTGGAAACTATACCTGCCAATATTCCTTATTTATCTGTTCCAAAGTTAACGCATTTTAAGATTTTATCTACCCCAGAAGAAAAACTCAAAGTCGGAATATTTTGGCAAACAAATACTACCAGCACAAGCAGTCAAAAACGTTCTTGCCCAATTCAATATTTACAGAATATTCTCAATCTAGATAAAGCTAGCTTTTACATTTTACAAAAGGAAGTTTCTAGCACAGATTTGGAATGGCTTAACTCTCAAACTAAAATATATAATTTAGGTTTATCTTTTAATGACCTGGCTGATACAGCAGCAGCCATAAAACAACTAGATTTAATAATAACAATAGATACAGTTATTGCTCACTTGGCAGGAGCATTAGGAAAACCAGTTTGGGTAATGTTAAATTTTGATTCTGACTGGCGCTGGTTGACAGACCGGACAGATACTCCTTGGTATCCCACGATGAGATTATTTCGTCAAAGTAAATCTAATGATTGGGAAGAAGTTTGTCGGAAAATATCCGAAGCTTTATCTACTTTAATAACTGGTGAAAAAATTTCCCCAAATAAAATTGGTGTCGCTACATCTGCAACCGTTAATAATAACATCAAAAAATTAGATCCTCTGAAAAATTCAATTTCTGAAATAATGAAAATAACTGCTATTGGCTGGCCCTTAAATCCTATGACTGGTTGGGGTATTTATGGTATTAATCTTACTCTACAATTACTCAAAACTCCCGGATATCAACCCTTATTATTAATGCCTCCTTCTCTACAATCAGGAATGCTTAATCCACTGCATCAAGCTTTACTCAATCCAACATTTATAGCCCAGGTAAATCTGCAAAATAAACTGCAAAACTATCAAGGAAAAAATATCAAAATCAGCCCACCAATATTACAGGCTTTAACTAGTAACTTTGTCGCATCAAGTAATATCAGAGGCTCCCAAAATATCGGAATTATTTTCTCAGAAAATACTCAATTTACCTCAGAAACAATAAATCGTTCTCAAGCTTATGATTTGATTATTACAGGCTCTACTTGGAATACCAAAATCCTCCAAAGTAATGGCATAAAATCTGTAGAAAAAGTTTTACAAGGTATTGACCAAACAATTTTTCATCCCGCACCTAAGTCTAATATTTTTGGCGATCGCTTTGTTGTTTTTTCTGGTGGAAAGCTAGAATATCGCAAAGGTCAAGATATTGTTATAGCAGCTTTTAAAATATTCCAAAAACGTCATCCAGAAGCATTATTAATTACAGCTTGGCATAATTTCTGGCCTCAGTTTATGGCAGGAATTGAACAAACTGGAAATGTTGTAGGATTACCTAAAATTAGTCAAAATAAACGTTTACAAATTACTGAATGGTTACTAGCAAATGATATTCCTACAAATGCAGTCATTGATGTTGGCCCTATTCCTAATTATATGGTAGGACAAATATTACGAGAAGCTGATGTATCTGTGTTTACAAATCGCTGCGAAGGTGGTACAAATCTTGTCGCAATGGAAAGTCTTGCCTGCGGTATCCCAACAATTATTTCTGCCAATACTGGTCATTTAGATTTAATAAATGACTCTCATTGTTATGCTTTACGCAGTCAAAATAAAGTTAAATCTACTCCTCAGTTTCCAGGTGTAGAAGGTTGGGGAGAATCTGATGTTGAAGAAGTAGTGGAAATGTTAGAAAAAGTTTATTCTGATCAGGAAGATGCTAAACTGCGCAGTAAGGTTGCTGTTAGTTTTATGCAAGATTTAACTTGGGAAAAACAAATTCAAAGTCTGTTAGTTGTGGTGGAGAATATAATTTTATCTCAATAAGGTAAAAATTAATAATTCAGCTATTAGCAGTCAGCTTTCAGCTTTTTAATGAAGGAAGTAAGTATTCGTTTCACCTCTATTACATTTTCAACCAGAAATTTGTATAATTATGCTTTGATTAAAAATTATGGCAATTTTGTCAAATATTTCAATAGTAGTAGTCTAAAGCTAATAGCTGAAACCTGACTTCTCTTTGGGCAGCATTCCCCAGGAAATGGTTTCGGTAAAAATTTTGTAGAAATTTCAAATTTTCTCTTTCAATTTATAAGTGCCTATGGAAAATTAATTACAAATTTTATGATATATATCCAATCTTATCCATAAATTAAATTATCAATTATTTCTCCCTATTACCTATTACCTGTTACCTGTTACCTGTTCCCTGTTCCCTCTCTCAACTAGGAAATTTATTTTCCACGACTACTTACACTTACAGAGAAAATACTTTCATAAATTGTGATTTATATCATGTCTGTTTAATTAGGCTTTACTGATTAAATTTAAAAGCATTTACAGATAAAGGTTTTAACCTTTTTAGGCATGAAAAAAGTGCAAACTTTTAACTCTAAAAGGTTCAAAAAGTTAGCATTAAAGCCTCACTATGACAGAAAAATTAAGGGACTATTCTTCCTACTATAGCACTAGCCATAAGCCTTAGGACATCCTTACTTTTCCCTGTTCCCTATTCTCTATTCCGTTACAACTCAAATTTATTGTCTTAAGCAAAAGACGTAGTGCTATACCACCTCTACAAATCCAATTTTTCCTGACTCCTAACCTCGACCAAAATACTTTTTCAGCAGACCCTAAGTAGATTAAAAAAGATTAAAAAGAATTTTCCCCACCTACTTAACCTCAACAGCAAATATACAATTAATTTTGCTTAACTACTTATTTATAACTTAGGAATTATCTAATATATTTGAAACCTGATCAAATAAATACTTAAAGCCGTGAAATATCTGGCATTAGCAGAAAATTTGTAATATCTGAGTCAAAAATCAGACATCAAGAGGAAAATTTTCCAGAAACAAAGTGGAAAAATTGTGATTAAAACTCTCACCTAATTGCTTGTTTATTTTTGCCTCATCTCACCCCAATACTTTTTCAGCAAGCCCTATTTATACAACCTAAATAATTCAAAGTAGTACAAATTCATATTAAAATGAAAATTAAAATGGTATTAATTTATTGCCATGATAGTATAACTACCAAATATTTTTAGAATATCTGTATAGGATTTTAATTCCTCTATTGCTGCTTTTACATAATTGTGATTATTATCTGCTTCTATATCAATAAAAAATAAATAATCTCCCAGCAATCTCTTAGTAGGACGCGATTCTATTCTACTCATATTAATCTCTCTTTTAGCAAATACTTGCAAAGGTTTAACTAAAGCTCCTGGTACATTTGCAGGCACACTAAAACCAAGAGATGTAAAAATAGAATTTTCTGGTTTATTTATACTCTTAATTATTACTTGTAAAGCCGACTTTTCTGGTTCTGTAGTTCCCTTTTGTAATACCCAAAAGCGAGTACAATTATCAGGATAATCATTAATTGGATGAATTAATATAGGTAATTGATAAAGTTGAGCTGCCCTTTCAGAGGCGATCGCTGCAGCGCTGGCCTCATTTCCTAAATGTTGCAGTGCTTCTGTAGTAGAACTAGTAGGAATTTGTTGTACTTGTGGCAAAAACTTTTCCAACCAACCTTGACATTGAGCTAATGCTTGTGGATGAGAATAGACTGTCTTAATCTCTTCAAAACTAGCAGCTAATGATATTAAACCATGAGAAATAGGCAAGACTAATGCTGTTTGAATTTGTAAAGTATTCAATTGCCAAAGTGTATCTAGAGTAATAGTTACACTGCCTTCTATGGAATTTTCTACAGGTACAACGGCCAAATTAGTTTGCCCTTGAGATACTGCCCACAAAGTTTGAGCAATACTAGGATAGGGGCACAGAAGGGATTTTTGACCAAGCTGACTCAGTTTGTTCGCAAATGCTACTGCTGCTGTCTCTGCATTTGTGCCAGCCGGGCCAAGATGTGCGATCGAGATGGTCATAAAAGCCCCCTTGATATTTTAGATTTTAGATTAGCTCCAATCTCTGACAAAAAACTTGCATAAGTTACACTTCGTAACATTAAGTTACACTTCTTCACTTAGTTCTCATCGATCAAACAGTATGATGATCAGAATTACTCAATTTTACCTAAATAATCCCCTGCTTACTGACAAACAAAAGCTGAATAACTACTTCAGTATGATCCAAATCACATTAAATACTGTAAAGATTTATTAAATTTTATCTAAAAGTTCTTGATTTTTTTTAGTAATTATGATTATTAAATTCAAAGCATCACAATCTATAGATATTCCTGTACCAGAACAAAAAGTCCCAATTCAGCATTACCTCCGTCAGCCAAAGCGTTTAGTGAATGCTTTGGCCGATCAAACAAGATTAGAACAGTTAGACAAAGATTGCTTCCGCCTAAAAATGCGGCCCCTACACTTTATGATGCTAACCATTCAACCAACCGTAGATATGCGGGTGTGGGCTAGCGCCAATGGCACAATTCACTTAAAATCAGAAAGCTGCGAAATTCGTGGAGTCGAGTATATCAACCAGCGCTTTGCCCTAAATCTAATTGGTATTCTCGAACCTCAGCAAATCAACAAAACAACTCATCTCAAAGGAAAAGCGAATCTAGAAGTAAAAGTTGAATTGCCTCCTCCACTTTGGTTAACTCCCCAACCAATTTTAGAAACTACAGGAAATGGTTTGCTCAAGAGTGTCCTAATGACTATCAAGCAAAGACTAACCCATCATTTATTAGCAGACTATCGGCAGTGGGCTTGCGATGAAACACAGGAGTCACTGTACAATGAACAAAAATCTCTTTTGTCTCCCAACAGCCAAGCTGTTTAAGTTTCATTATTCTTCTAGCTCTGATAAATTCTAATACCTTAGCAGATAGACAATCAATCTATCTGTAAAACTTTCATTTCATAATATTGCAACAAAACTTAATGTAAGCTAAAATTATCCTAAGCCAATTTTTAAGAATAATTACTTACGAAATCAGACATAAATGTATAACAATTTCTTTGCTTCTCAGTCTGTAGAACTACTAGTTCCAGAGCAACCCTTTCCGATTTGTGATTACTTAAATGAATCAGAACGTATAGTTAAAGCTCTAGCAGATCCAAATCGTATCAAGCAAATAGCTCCTGACATTTATAGCCTGAGAATGCGTCCACTCAAATTTTTCATGTTAAAAATTGAACCAATTGTAGATATGAAAATTTGGACAACTCCAGAAGGAATAGTTAACTTAAAATCTGTTGGTTGCCAGCTTAAAGGGATGTCAATGATTAACGAACATTTTCAAATTAACCTGAGTGGAAAAATGCAGCCATACCAAACTCATGAAAAAACTTATCTTAAAGGTAAAGCAGAACTAGGTTTAAAAATATTTTTACCCTCACCTTTCAACAAGATACCTAAGTCCATACTTTTATCTACTGGTAATAGTTTGTTAGGTAGTATATTACTCAAAATGAAGCAAGGACTAATGCAACAGTTATTATTAGATTATGGAATCTGGGCAGAGAAAAATTCCCAAAATTTAGTAGCAGCAGCTTAGTATACTTACCTTTGATGACTAATTATTTGCTCTAGATTTTGTGGAGACAAATTTTTTAAAACAATCATGTAGTTTTTATTTTTAAATTATCTAAATTAGTATTTAGAAAGCATTTATAAAATAAATCTTACTAAGGGAAAGATATTTCTATTTTGTTGGTTACAGCAGACTTGAAATTCTAAATCGTAAATCTGCCAAATAATATTGTCTTTTTTCTTTGTTTAAAGGATACATAATATAGACAATCTAAAATAGTTTGTATAAATTCAAAATTATTAAGGAAGAAACCAATACTTACTGTAGGATTCTTCCTATAAAAAAATACTTATAATTTGAGCATCTGATACAGCGCTTTCCGATGTAATGAGGTACAACTATAGCGGGCAAGATGCCCGCATTACAAGACATTCAATTCAAGCTTTGTACATCATCAACCATAAATATGCTGTATTTAATTAACTTGTTTGAGTAATAAATTATTAATTATCAGCTATTTTAAACTAAGATAAGTCTTAATATCAAATGAATGTTTTATTTGCTTATATCTGTCTATTTTAAAGTGTCTTTAAGAACAGTTCTAGCAGCTAGATGATTGCGAGTAGAGGTTAAAATTTCTGCTTCTCTTTCTAATCTACTGGCAGTATCTTGCAT
>JASJEE010000402.1 GCA_030064835.1 Microcoleaceae cyanobacterium MO_207.B10
CAGGCGTAGGGTGGGGAGGGTGAGGCGCCAATAATTATGAATCCTAGCCAAAATTTAAGTTTCCGCACCCCACCCACCGAACATTAAGCACTCTGACCGTCTTAATCTTTGGTTTACAAACACTCTCTTAAATATAGATATTAATATCAAATTATCATTTCCTTCAGGTTCAGAAACGGGAAATATAGAGGATAAATATGCAGAGGAATAATTACAGCATATTTCGGGCTTATGATATGGCGTTAATTGAAAATTTTGGCGGGCATCTTGCCCGCTAGGTACGTACCTCATACCATCGGGAAGGGCTGTAATACATCAAGCAACCATATTCTTTTTGGGTGAAGCAATATTTAATCAAATTAGTATAAAAAATGCCCGACTAAATCAAGCCGAGCATTTATCCTAATTAATTTAACTCAGGAAAACTAATTCTTTTCCAATAAATCTGCTTTAATTGCTACAGAATTAGTCTGTACAGTGTTAACTAAAGCCGAATTTAACATCGGAGTATTAGCAACAGAATTATTAGCTAAAGTAAACAAAGGATTAGACAAAATTCCAGCTAAAGATGTTGCTAAAACTGATAGAATCAACCCTACTTGTAAAGGTCGCATACCAGGAAGATTCCAGCGAATCGGAGGATAATTTTTGATAACATCTGACATCTCTTGAGGTTCTTTTACTACCATCATTTTGACTACACGAATGTAGTAGTAAATAGAGGCTACACTGGTAATTAATCCTAGCAAAACTAACCCATATAATCCGGCTTGCCAACCTGCCCAGAACAGATAAATTTTGCCAAAGAAACCTGCTAATGGCGGAATACCACCTAAAGATAATAGGCAAAGACTTAAGCCTAATGTTAGCAGTGGATCTTTTTGATATAACCCGGCATATTCACTAATTTGGTCAGTACCTGTACGCAGAGAAAATAGAATCACACAGGTAAAACCGCCTAAGTTCATAAACAAGTAAATTAGCAGATAGAATATCATGCTAGCGTAACCAGCTTCAGTATTTGCTAACAGACCAATCATCACAAAACCTGCTTGTCCAATGGATGAATAAGCAAGTAGACGTTTCATACTAGTTTGGGCCAGAGCAACTACATTACCCAAAACCATACTCAGAATAGCTAGAGCGGTGAAGACAAAATGCCACTGTTCGGAAACGAGGGGAAATGCTGTGACTAAAAGACGAATAGCTAGGGCGAAACCTGCTGCTTTAGAGCCAACAGAGAGGAAGGCAACGACTGGAGTGGGAGAACCTTCGTAGACATCGGGAGTCCATTGGTGGAAGGGAACGGCAGATATTTTGAAAGAGATACCAGCGATCGCGAATACTAAAGCAATAACTAAAGCTAATGAAACACCGCCACCAGAACCTTCAGCCATGGCCGAAGCGATCGCTGTTAACCGAGTTTCCCCACCAGACAAACCGTAGAGCAGAGATATACCATAGAGGAAAACTGCCGAACTGGCAGCCCCAATCAGCAGGTATTTTAATGCTGCTTCATTGGAACGGGGGTCGCGTTTTGTATAACCCGTTAATAAGTAAGAGGATATACTCAGAGTTTCTAGGGAAACAAAAATCATTACCAACTCATCAGCCCCAGAGAGGAACATTGCCCCCAAAGTGGCGGTGAGAAGAAGACAAATAAATTCTCCTAGTAGGGTGCCTGTTTGTTCGATGTATGCCACGGACATCAGGATAGTGACAATCGCAGACAGGGCAATAATACCTCTAAATACTACACTCAGAGCATCGGCATTAAACCCTCCGAGAAAACCGATAGTATTGGTACTGTCCCATTGGGTATATAGGGCCACAATAGCGGCCAATAAACCTGCTATGGCTAGGTAGGGAGTCCATTTAGTAGAATTACGTCCCACAATTAGGTCTCCCACTAGAACCGTTAGTAGGGTGATAACGACTATTGCTTCTGGGAGGATAGTGCCTGCGTTGAGCTGGGCTGCAATGCTAGAGAAATCCATAAGTTAGATAATCTGAAATTTTTTGTGAAATTAACAAATTTGGCTGATTAATAATCCTTTACAGTAGAGGATTGTAGCGTGTATCTTGATTTTTTTTGGTATTTTCTAAGGAGAATGGCTAAATTTATGGCCATTTTCTACTGACTGGCAGAAATGTTATACCGTTTTACTAAAGTCATAATTCAGAAGTCAGAAGTCAGAAGTTAGAATTCAGAAGTGAGATTTTAGTAACTTGGAAGTTCTGTTTTATATTGCAATCCGCGCATAGGTTGTGACAAATAAAAAAGTAAATAAAAAACATGAAACTCTTGTCTGTTCCCCCGTTCCCTGTTTCCTAAAAACTATTAAAATTTTGTACAGGATCAAAATAGGATTGCTATAGTAATTTCAACACAAAAAACCATGACTAAAAAATTTAATCGACGTTCATTTATTGGATATATTTCTGCTACTTTAGCAACTAGCTTATTCTTAAAAGCTTGTGGTGATTCTCCTTCTACAATTACAGAAAATAATGGTAATAATTCTACAGATTCTGGTAGTAGTTCTGAAACTTTTAAAATTGCTATTGCTTTGCCTGGAGTTATTACTGATGGAGGATGGAATCAATCTGGTTATGAAGGAGTAAAAAAAGCAGCGGAAAAACTCAATGCTGAGATGATTTATGTAGAGAATGTTGCTCAACCTGACCAAACAGAAACTCTGTCAGATTTTGCTAGGAAAGGTTATGATTTAGTGGTTGGTCATGGCGGACAATTTGATGCTGCTATTCAACAAGTAGCTAGTCAATTTCCAGATACATTTTTTTTGGGAGTTAATGGTAATATTGCCGGGGAAAATTATGCTTCAGTAACAACAAATTATTTTCAAGTTGGTTATCTTGCTGGTGTGGTTGCTGGTTTGATGACTAAGACTAATAAAGTTGCTTATCTTACGGGTTTATCTTTTAAGGGAACTAATTTACAAGGTCGAGCATTTGAGTTAGGAGCTAAGTCTGTAAATTCCAGTGTTGAAGTTGTGATTAGTTACACTGGAGATTTTAATGATATTGCCAAAGGAAAAGAAGCAGCTTTAGCTTTAATTTCTACAGGAGTTGATGTTATTTATCACTTATTAGATAATGCTGCTCCGGCAGTTTTACAAACGGCACAAGAAAAAGGAATTTATGCAGTGGGTAATACAACAGATCAGTTAGATATTGCGCCAAAAGCAGTATTAACCAGTGCAGTACAAGATGTGGGAGGAGCGATCGCCTATGTTGCTAATTTAGTTAAAAATAATCAAGTTAAAGGAGAAAAATATATATTAGGAATTGATAATCCAGAAATTACTAAATTGGGTCGTTTGAATGATGTTTTGCCAGAGAAAGTTAAGCAAAAAGTAGAAGAAACTCAGCAGGAAATGTTGGCTGGAAAATTGAAATTTGCAGATTGTTCAGAAGGTAGTCAAGAGAAAGTTTGTATTAAATAAAAGGAGAAGGAATCAGACGTAGGTTGGGTTTCGTCCCTCAACCCAACCATAGGTGTGTTACCGAATAATTAAGGTTTAAAGTCTTCTATTTCAAGAGAAACAAGAATGCAGGTTGGGTTGTAGCTTGCTGACCCGTAGCGGTACGATAGTGAAACCGAACAAAGCTTTATGATAGTGAGGTTTCTTTTTCCCCTTGCTTCTCCTCCATTTCTGCTTCTAACTTGCGGATATCTTCAGGCACTTCCCCATTTTTGTATAAATCTTTCGTGAGAATTAAATCCAGCAAGCGACGACAGCGGAATCTTTCTACAGTTTCTAAAGCTTTGTCATATTGTTCGGCATTAACGCAAGCTTGAATCATATTTTCATAGACATATATGTTTTTACGCAAGATTTCTTGTCTGGCTATTTCGTCGGGTATCCAATCTCGACTTTGCTCAATGGCAGTAATAGCCATTTCATAGTTATCAATGGCGAGTTGATAGTTTTCTTGTTTTGAGGCAAGGTTGGCTAAGTTACGGGCAGTTTGTAAACAGTCTGCTGGTAAAGTATCTGGTTTCCTGACTGACAAAGCCAGATGATATGCAGCAATAGCATTTTCCAGATTCTCAGCTCGCTCCCCTCTGATTCTGTTTCTGTAGGCAGTGGCTAGATTGTTTTGAGTCGTTGCCCAATTCATCGGGAAGTCTTGTTTGGTGTAAACTGACAATGCCAGATGAAATGCAGCAATAGCATTTTCCAGATTCTCAGCTCGCTCGCCTCTGATTCTGTTTATGTAGGCACTGGCTAGATTATTTTGAGTCTGTGCCCAATATTGCGTGTTTTCTTGACGGTTGCTGAGAACGAAAAGATATCCGGCGATCGCTATTTCTATTTGTGCTTTTCTGTCGCCCCGTGGAAACTCATAAATACCAACACTCAGGTTTTCGATTGAGGCAACAATACTATCAGTATAGGGTTCTTTGACCATGAAGGATGCGTATTGTGGCAGGATGCGGGCGAGGTTTTCGTCGAGGAGGTGTAGGTTGTTGTCTAGGACCTGGTAGATAGGTGTCAAGTTGCCCCAATCTTCTAATCCTGCTGCTATTAGTTGAAGCACTAAAGTGATGTAAGATTTTACAGGAACAGGTTTTTGCGATTGATTTAACCACTCTGTTAGTTTTTCAGCCATATTCAGTAGCCATTGAGCGTTATTTTTTTGACCTGCTTCTGCAAGATGTTGGGCGTACTGCTGCATTTCGGCGATTAATCCTGCATCTATTAGGTGTAGATGGTTTTGGAGAATGTCTAGCTCTTCGCCTTCGGGACATTCTAGGAGTTGTTGAATTAGTTGTGCGTATTCTGTTAGACGTTGTTCGTTCATTTTTAGTTATTAGTTAGTTGATATCTATATATTTATCTGTATTTGGGGTTGAAGTTTATGCGGTGGGAGACCTAACCCCCCAACCCTCTTCCCTGCGAGGGAAGGGGGAGTAAGAAAAGAGGGAGGAAGAAAAGTCGTAGGTTGGGTTAAGCGTATCTCGCAACCCAACAACAAGGGTTTCCTCAACTTGCTTGAGTTGGGTTTATCCTGCGGATAAGCTGCGCTTTTCATGTCGCGCAGCGAAACGATACCTCAACCCAACCTACTTCTGGTGGAATTTCCGTCAAAATAATCATAACCACCCCTTTGCAGTCAAATGCTGAATATCCTCCTGTAATTCAGGAACGTCATAATGGATGCAAATGCCACGGTTAGCAATTAACCCTTGAAAACGAACCTGTGACATATTCAGCAATTCTGCTGCCTTTCCCAAACTAATCTTTTCCTGTTGAAACAGCAACAAAATAATTTCTAACAAAAGTTCATCTTCAGACATTCCACTTGCTTTGATAATTTCATCGAAAATAATTATACTCATGGTAAATTCCGTATTTTTTTGATTATTTTATAATTTTAGCAGTTGTTGAGGGATGAACAGTGGGAGCATCTTGCTCCCGTCTCTAATTCTCCCCTTGCTCCCGTCTCTAATATTAGTAGTTTTAGCGATCGCTTAGTTAGTAACTTTCATTATTATTATTCTCACTCAAATTATCTCCTTGTGTTAAACTTTCTTTGGCTTTTCTAAACTCAAGAATTTTTTGATACAAACTTTCGTGAGTTTCATCTTCAAATAGCTTATCTTTTAACTCAAGATAATCTCCTGCCCCCAAATTACAAGTCGCAACAAATTGGAAAAATTTTAAAGGATCGAGACGATCTTTAAGAATTAAAAGTGCTTCTTGAATCACTTTTTTTTCGTTAGTTGTTCTAGTTGTCATAAGATACCTCAAGGATAAAATCAATAGGATTAACAGTTTTAATAGTTGATAAAGTTTGACAGCGGTTAATCAATCTTCGGTCACAAGTTATAAAGTAATTACTTTGTGAAGCTTCAGCACAAGCCACATGATAAGAATCAAGTAATTTAATTCCTTGATTTTGTAGTTGTTTAGCTCGTTTTTCTTCTGATTGTTCCATTTTTTGATAAATGGTTGCTAAAGTTAAAAAGTTAGTAATTGTTTCTTGTCTGGTTAGATCGGAATTAAATAAATTTTCATATTCTATCGGTTCAGAGTTAACTAATTCAATCTCTCGATTATTAATCATTTCTAAAATTAACAAAACGGCTTCAGTTTCTAAGGCAATTTTATTCTGTGTTTGGTCATCAAAAGAGCGATTATAAACACTGGTATCTAAATCAACCCTAATCACATCATTTTACCTCCTCAATCAATTATCAGTTTAGATCATTAATATTACGAAATTCCTCAGCTAAAGGATCGTCACTCAACAGAAAATCCCTCCCCGCTTCCAACTGCATTAAATAATCCAATAATTTCTCAGCAGGTTGTAACATTTCCAGAGAAACATAACCATCAGATTTAGTTAAATCGCTCAAACGAACAAATCCTAAAATATCCCCAAAATCCAAAGATTCATCAAAACCAACTGCCACATAAACCAGTCGATTTTCTCTGACAAATTCAGGAATCAAAAAGCCAGTTTCTCCTGGTAAAACCCGGCGAATTTCTATTACTCCCAAATCAGGAATAATCACATCAGTAATTTGATTTCTTCTACAAAAAGCCTGAATAATATTGTCAAATCTTAAAAAAGTTTCCTGCAAAGAATTATCATAAAACTCTTTTGAATCATCAAAATTAATCTGAGAAAAACTCCTCTTAACTACAATGCCAATTTCAGAATGTTCCCAGAGCCATCTTGACAACTTATCCTTAGCTCTTTTGTCATTACTAAGAATACCCTTGAGTAACTGCCTCAAGTCTTCCGGTCTTCGCTCCATAACCTGTTGTTTTTGACTTTTTAATGGTGCATTTTTCATATTAGTGCTGAAATTTAAGGACAAAAAAAAGGAAAAATTGGGCCACAGCAATCCTCTTGTGTGCCTCTATTGTGTGTATCTGCTATTCGATGCAAAAAAATGCAGTTTCTGAAGAATCTAAAATCTAAAATTTGCGAGTACCATTGTAGGGGCGGGTTTTAGCTAGAATTTTAATGCTTACTATAAGATTTAGATAAACCCGCCCTTACTATTGCAACATTTAGCTGGAATTTTAATGCTTACTCTAAGATTTAGATAAACCCGCCCTTACTATTGCAACATTTTAGATGTGTTAGTTCAATATAATCGTGCGTTACATCATTGGGGGCGGGTTTATCTAATTTTAGGTGAAAACTCTTTAATTTAATAGGGAAACCCCCCCCTACAAATTCAATTATTGGTCAAATTATTGGGGGCGGGTTTATCTAATTTTAGGTGAAAACTCTTTAATTTAATAGGGAAACCCC
>JASJEE010000403.1 GCA_030064835.1 Microcoleaceae cyanobacterium MO_207.B10
CGCCCCTACAGATTGTGTATCATTGGATATTTTTCGTAAGTCCTGCTACATTTAAACCAATATTTATGACCAATTATCCTCTAAAAACAAATTTGTCAGCATTAAGTTCGGGCGCACCTTCAAGAGTTACAAATAAACCTCCACTACCTAAACCTCCATCGTTACCATTTTGGTTATAGAATAAATTGCCATTATTAGTATTGTAAACAATAGTAGTTTCAGCAGTAGCAGCAGCACCATTACTTGTAACAGTAGAGAATACGTCCTCAAAACTAGCCCCGCTATCAATAGCAGTGAAAGTGCGTCTGTCCAAGATAATAATATCTCGCTCAATATCAAAATCAGTAATCCTATCTTCGCCTAAATCTTCTTGACTATAAGCCTGATTTGTGGCAAAGATAAAGTAGTCAATACTCGCACCACCAGTCATTGTGTCATTTCCAGGACCACTATTCAGGCGATCGCGACCAATACCACCATTTAAAGAGTCGTTGCCACTACCACCAAATAAGCGGTCAAAACCTGGACGACCTTCGAGAATATCGTCGCCTTCTTTTCCATAAAGTGACTCATTACCCCGACCGCCAAGAATAGTATCGTCAGCATCACTACCAACAAGGGTATTATTCTCGTTATTGCCTCGAATAATTAACACCCTATCCTCACGCACAGACAAATTTTGAATCCGCTCGTCTTGTTCTGGAGGCACATCTTCGATACTAAAACTAGGATTTCCATCAGCCGGAAAATTCACACTCAGATATTCAGCTAAAGCATCTTGCTCCGAACCGTTATCAGTAAAGTTAGCATTATCTGTTGCTCCTGATGGCAACGACTCCTCTACCAAGTCAATCTGATTTTCTGCAAACAGCGGGAACGGATAACCATCACCGCCACCTGCAAGAAAACCAAGCGTCACCATCCGAATTTCTCGGTCTGGGTTTCCTACTATTTCGCCATCGCGGACTACCACTTCAGCAACATTACCATTTTCATCCAAAATAGCCAGACTCCTGACCCGTTCTCCCTCAGTTTGAATACCCGTAGCATTTTGATCTGCATCCCGTTCAAATGCTATTGCTTGGCGAGTGGCATCAAAACTAAAGGCAATACCTCCCACCTGGGGAAACTGACCGGGAGTTGAACCAGGAGCAGTTGCAGCTACACCATGCTCAATAATTTGTTTGAGTTCCTCTGCTGTGACTGTGAGCAGAGTCAGGTCATTATTAAAGCGGAGAGAATTTTCAATATTTAACTGAGAAATTTGCCCCTCTTCCTTGCCGACAAAATCATTTCCTGCTGGTGGTAACTGTACTAAATCTTCAGAAGTACCCCCAGGAGGAACAAACGCCTGACCGATATTATCGCGGATACCGCCACCATTTTTCAGAGAAACTACCACCTCAGAGTCATATTCGCGGGCGACAAACAGATTTGCATCCGCCGTGAGATTTCCCAAATTAGTTTCTTGAGTTCGCACATCTCCTCTTGTACCGTTGAGAAATACTTCTGTTTCCCCAAACAGGTTGCCATCTCTGGTAGAGATGTTTTCATTGATAGCATCGGTAACAGTTACTACTACAGGATTGGCAACGTCTTCGGGATTAACATCTTCTTCATAAACCCGGTCAACACCAGAATCATCTGTAGCGTAAACGCCACTTAATTCTTCATCGAAACTTGTAATAATGCCGTTTTCGTCAAAGTCAGCGATGAGGCGACCAACATATCTATAACTGCCGTCGGTGTTGATGACTAAGACAGGTTCATCGCTAGCAGAAGTAAGTTCGATGGGATATGGTTCCTGACGAATGTCTCCATCTCTGAGGGGGTCGTCTTCTCTGGCGAGGAGGGTATTAGAGCCACCTGCCATGATCACATCCACGCCTTGAAGTAGTTCTGCTAATTCTTGCTCAATGCTTATTTGCTGCATATGAGCTAGCAGAATTACTTTGTTAAGACCTGTGGCAGTTAATTCATCTACTGTTTCTTGAATAATTTCAGCTAAGGCTTCGATGTCTTCACTGTCTGAAGGAGAGACGACGACATCGCCAGTAGAAGTAATGGAGGGTAAGGCGGGAGTGGTTGCGCCGACAATACCTATTTCTTCGCCACCTACTTCGATGACAATGCTACCGGAAATTGTATTTGGTTGTGGTGTCTCACCGTCTGGTACGACAAAACTTGCGAGATTATCATCAGGAGAAAAGTCAAGGTTGGTACTGAGATAGGGGAACTGAGTACCTTGATAACCATTCTCATCAATTCCCGGTCCGTTAATTTCAGGGTTTGCTGCAATTAAATTAGCAATGGTTTCTGTTCCTTGGTCAAATTCATGGTTCCCAAAAGCAACTGCTTGAAAGCCCAAAGCATTGTTAATTAGAATATCGCCAATCCCTGGTTCACCATAAATTTCATTACTAGCATTAAAGAATGGTCCGGGAATATAAATGTCTCCAGAAGATAATTTTAAGGTATTTTCAAAATCATCTTCTAGGGAATTGATAACTGCAGAAAAATTAACAGCAGTTTCAATCGCTGGAATACTACCTTCTTGATCGACAGCGTGGAGAATTTGCAGTTGAATTGGTGCCATTGAGATTCCTTACTCAAAATTTTAGAATTTTTTTAGTAATCATGCCATGGCTAAGTTAAGCAAAAATTAAGCTCTAATTTATTTTAGGTTAAATATGGTTTAAATAAATAAATACTTACTTTAATTAAAATGTTATTATATCTTTAAGTTAATTAAAAAATAAACCTAAATTAGACTTAATAACAGAGGTATGAAACGGCGTAATTTTATGGGTTATAGTTTACTATTTATGGCAGGTTGTACTGCCACTTCCAATACAAGCTCTACCACAAATAATCAACCGAAAAAACTACGATTTGCAGTGACGGATATTGTTGATGCTGAGAAATTGCGACGGAATTATGAACCGTTCCGTGCTGCTTTAGAAGAAGTTTTGGAAACAACAATAGAGTTTTTTCCAGTTGATAGTTTTGCGATGGCTGCAGCAGCTTTGCAGTTAAATCAGGTAGATTTGGTATTGGCAGGGCCTTCAGAATATGTTGTCATTAATGCTCGGACAAATGCAGTGCCGATTATTGCAGTGACTCGCCCTAATTACCGTTCTGTGATTGCCGTACCTACTGGTAGTGATATTACGTCTGTTGCCGAGCTGCAAGGTAAAACTATAGCAATGTCTGATATCGGCTCCACTAGTGGTCATCTTGGGCCGACTAAACTGTTGATGGAGGCAGGATTAGATCCTCAGTCCGATGTGAAAATTCTGATGTTGGGGGATGAAGGAAGTCTCGAAAATTTTAAACAAGGAAAGGTGGATGCGTGGGGAGGATCTGCTGTAGATTATGAATATTTCCTAGCATCCTCTGATGCAGCGACAAATGATTTTTCTTTAATAGCTCAAGGTGCTTTGTTGCCTAGTGATGTGATTATTGCTAGTAGCAAACTAAATTCTCAAGTTATTGAGGAGTATAAAAGTCGTATTGTGAATAGTCAAGATAAATTAATTGCAGCTTTAGTCAAAGGAGAATCTACAAGTAAGTATAAAGGTTCTGAACTTGTAACTGCTACTGATGATGATTATAATATGATTCGTGAGGTTTATCAGGGGATTGGGGAGGGCGAACTTGTTACTCCGCAACTATAAATATTCTACTCAAAATATTGAGATTATTTTGACATATTTTTTTGAGTATTTCCTGCTAGAAGTTTATGCAATAAACTTGAGTCTTAGGTAGATAAATAAAAAAAAAATTAACTGAGCTGAAGTTAAATATCAACTAATTAGATTTACAGCAGATTTTATCTCAGTTTAGTACATAATTTCAGGGTCTAAATAATGATTTTTTTTCTAACAAAATATCCAGCAGTTGAAAAACTATCTTGTTTCTGACTTACTCTAATGTTTATTGTACTTCATAAACCGAGAATAGGCTTTCATTAATGGATAATGGATAATTGATAATTAGGGCTTGCTGATTAAATCAAAAAGCCTTTATATCTAAAGACTTTAGCCTGATTTTCAGCCAAAAAAGTACAAGCTTTTTGTTCCCATTATAACTAAATAACTAAATAACTAAATAACTAATATATGTCTTCTGAAAAGTCTAACTTTTGCCAAGATAAAAAAGGTAATTACTCTCTAATCAGAAAAATGTTACCGAAATCTGACAAAAGTATTTTCACAATTGTGAGTTTAATTCATAAAAAACTAAGATTAAATAAGGTAAGCGATAGATTAAATCGCTTAAGTATAGCCAAAAAATTTGGTTATAGCTCTGCAGTGGCTATAGGTGTTGCTGTAGTTGGAATTGCCATAGGATTATTCATTGCAGAACGTTATGAAAGACAAGCGCTAAAAACACTAGAGGTTGCAGACAAACAAAGACATCTTCTCAACGATCTAGAAAAAGCTGTTTTAGGAATGCGATCGCATCCGCAAAATCTAGTTCCCGCATTAGCTAAAAAGATATGGTTTGATTTTGAAAAGGCAAAATTTTTAGGTTACGTTTATAAAGTCAGAAAAATTCTAGAGGAGCTATCTATTTTTATAGAAAATCATCCTGATAATCTAGCTGTAGATGCTGGTAAATATAAGCAACTCTTAACATCATATGAAATAGCAACAAATTTATATTTTGATCAGATCAAAGAACTTTGGCAGAAAATTAATCCTCCTAATTTAAGTTCTGAAGAAATTCCCCAAGCGCAACAAATAATAGTAGCTTCTCTAAGTGAAAATAGAGCTAGTCAAATAAATCTTAAATTTGACCGTCTTTCTGAAGAATTAACTTTGATTGTTAAAGATGCAGAAACTCAAGATTTACAGGCTCATTCTACTTTACATACAGCTATTAGATTACAAGTAAAAATTATTAGTATCAGCATTTTAATTTCTGTTGGGATTACAACATTTTTAGTAATCTATATAAGTCGGGTAATAACCAAGCCTTTAAAACAACTTACTGAAGTAGCTAAACGAGTTACAAATGAATCTAATTTTTATCTGCAAGCTGATGTAATAACCGGGGATGAAGTTGGGTTACTAGCTATTTCTTTAAATCAGCTTATTCTCTGGGTAGGAGAATACACTAATCAGTTAGAAATAGCCCGCAAAACTTTAGAAACCAGGGTTGAAGAACGCACCAGTGAACTGACAGAAACACTAAAAGAACTTCAACAAACCCAAACTAAACTAATTCAAACAGAAAAAATGTCTAGCTTAGGACAGATGGTAGGTGGTATTGCCCATGAAATTAATAATCCCATCAGCTTCATTTATGGTAATACTGAATATGCTAAAGAATACGCTACAGATTTGTTAGAGTTAGTAAAGTTATATCAGCAGCATTATCCGCAGCCAGATAGAGAAATTGAAAAATATATTGAAGAAATAGACTTGGATTTTTTAGC
The DNA here is from genome assembly GCA_030064835.1 of Microcoleaceae cyanobacterium MO_207.B10. Lineage (GTDB taxonomy): Bacteria > Cyanobacteriota > Cyanobacteriia > Cyanobacteriales > Microcoleaceae > JASJEE01. Next base: position 5,444 of record JASJEE010000403.1, read on the forward strand.
AGAAGATTTTTTTAAAATTTTATCTTCAATGAAGACTGGGGCAGAAAGAATTCGTAAAATTATTGAGTCTTTAAGAAATTTTTCCCGTCTTGATGAATCGGAAATTAAACTAGTTAATATTAATGAAGGGATTGAAAATACCCTGTTGATTTTTAATCATAGGATGAACAAAATTCAACTGACAAAAAATTATGGGAATTTATCTTTAGTTGAATGTTATCCAGCTCACATTAATCAAGTATTTTTGAATATTATTACTAATGCAATTGATGCTATTAATGAAAGATTATCTCAATCTCAGGATAGTAAACAAAATTTTGAACCCACTCTCAAAATTGATACAGAACAAATAAATCAAAATCAGATTAAGGTAAGTTTTTGGAATAATGGCCCAGAGATACCGCCGGAGATCATGGGAAAATTGTTTGACCCATTTTTTACTACAAAAACTGTCGGTCAAGGTACAGGTTTAGGACTAACTAGTTGTTATCAGATTATACAAGAACATGGTGGTCAAATTGAAGTAACTTCTGATTCTGACTATGGTACAGAATTTGCGCTTATTTTACCTCTGAAAATGCCTAAGCAAAACGTAAATAAAAACAATTTCCTATCTCCACATCCATCAAATTGAAGTAGCACTAAGCACTTCAGCAAGCCTCTTGCAGAGGAGCTGCCAACTTCAGCTTCTCAAGGTATATAATACCAATTTAAAACAAGAATGTGATGCTTGGTCAAACTTCAACTATTAACTAATTAATAAAGTATTTCCACTTTATCCCTTTTATAACCAGCCTTTTTCTTTGTTTGCCTATGATTTCACCACACCTAAAACCCCACACCTAAAACCCAAGATTGATAATATTTGTAGCAAACATTTATCAATTTAGTATAATCGGGGATACTCAAGAGAAGCCGCTCCGCGTCTACATACCCCCCATAAAATGCGCACATTTTGCCCGCCACATATATGCTTCACTGAGATGAAATCTGCTTTATCTTTTACTGAAGCTTAACCTAAGCTTACTAAAATGTTAACTTAGGTATGTTAATACTTTAAGTAGTCAGTAAAATTCAACAGCTTACTAATCATATTTACTTTGTTTTTAGGCTTTGCTAAAATCTCAAGTTAGTTATTGAAAAATCTCAAGAATTTAGTCACAAAAAAATTGATTTTTTTATATATTAAAGATGCTAAACATCAAATCTAAAACTTCTAAGTTTAGACAAATTTCAATTAATAGAACTTGTAATCATACATTTTCTGTAGCAATTAGAAAGCCTGGTTATAGATATCATTGCTATACCTCCTCACTAGATCTATCTTTTCCCAGTGTACTTTCCTTTGTAAAAATTTCTAAACCAAATCACAATATCTGAAATTTTCCACGAAAAAATAAAAATTAGACATATCCAATAATCAAAAATCAAAATAATTACAAACAAAAATCTATTGCTGTGCAAAAGTGTAGTAAACTGACACAGCTAAAACTGTGCAACTTTTTTTGTATAACTGACACCCCAGAGGTAGTCGATGGGGATATCGCTATCCCTCACCTCTACTCCACGCGCCTTGCGTGAGAGTTTCCAGCTCACAGGGCTCCTGATAATTAAGGTTACTTCCCGGAAACGGTTTCACATTTTCCCTTACTTCCCACCCTTGATTTCCAGGGTTAAGCGGGTTTAGGCCACGCTACATATTTTCACCTTTGGCATAGTTGGCGGGAGGTTTATTTTTTTTTCGTCTCAACGGATAAGCTCCGCTAATACCAAATTGAGCAATGTTTGCTACAAATATTATCAATCTTGGGTTTTGGGTGTGGGGTTTTGGGTGTGGTGAAAT
>JASJEE010000396.1 GCA_030064835.1 Microcoleaceae cyanobacterium MO_207.B10
CTTTTAGAGCTTGGCCATTTTTTAATGCAGTCTGTAATCTAGATTCAGTCATCATTGAAATTAATCCTTTAACCTATAATTTTCTCTACATTATTGTGCCACAAGCTAGGGAGTGTGGGAAGTGTGGGAAGTGTGGGAAGTGTGGGAAGTGTGGGAAGTAGTCAAAATTCAAAAAACAAAAATTGTAGTGGAGTGTTTCATCTTAAATGGTGCAATAGGAAACTCGCACTTAGATTGCTTCACTGTCGTTCGCAATGACAAATCTAATGCACAGTTTTAGCTGAAACGGTCTAGTAGGGTGCGTTAGACGGCTAAAATCTAGACTTTGAAAGGCATTTAACAATCCGTCGTAACGCACCATTGAATATGTGTCAGTTGTGTCAGTCCACTACAAATTTTCCTGTTGTAATTGGTGTTGGGTTTCGTTCCTCAACCCAACCTACAAATAAATTTAATATTAACTATATGAACAATCAACAATTTTCAGTAATATCTGATACTTATCACTATTGGCTAAAAAATGGTCATGTACCTGTATGTCTTATAGAAAGCGAATTAGAAATATCAAGTCAAACTAGGGAAGGTTTGTCTTTAGTAAATATAGAAATTAAAGAGGGAACCATCACACAAATTGTCCATTCCTCAGCAGACTTACCTGCAACTGGGGACATTCCTACAGTTGACCTGAAAGGTGGAATGGTATGGCCATGTTTTGTGGATATGCACACCCATTTAGATAAAGGACATATTTGGGAGCGATCGCCTAACTTAGATGGTAGTTTTAATGGTGCTTTGGATGCGGGTGCAAGGGATGCGGGAAAATATTGGAATGCTGAAGATATTTATCGCCGGATGGAATTTGGTCTTAAGTGTAGTTATGCTCATGGTACAAAGGCTATTCGGACTCATCTTGACTGTTTTGGAGAACAGGCAAATATTAGTTTGGAGGTATTTCAAACATTACAAAAAGAGTGGGAAGGTAGATTAATATTACAACCTGTTTCTTTGGTTACTGGGGATTATTATCTTACTAAAGCGGGAGAAAAATTAGCGGATAAAGTTGCTGATGTTGGTGGGATATTAGGAGCGGTTCCTTTTATGAGTTCAGATATAGATAATGAATTAGATAAATTATTTAGTTTGGCGAAGGAAAGACAATTAGATTTAGACTTACATACTGATGAAAATGGAGACCCTAATTCTAGGGTTTTATACAAGGTTGCTGAGAAGGCAATTAGTCATCAATTTTCCGGCAAAATTATCTGCGGACATTGTTGTAGTTTGGCTGTACAAACTCCGGAAAAAGTAACAGAAACTCTGGAATTAGTTAAGGAAGCTGGTATTAGTATTTTGAGTCTGCCAATGTGTAATCTTTATCTCCAAAATCGGCAAGATAATTATACTCCGAGATGGCGGGGTGTGACTTTATTACATGAGTTAAAAAAACAGGGAATTTCTGTTGCTATTGCTAGTGATAATTGTCGCGACCCGTTTTTTGGATTTGGCGACCATGATGTTTTAGAAGTGTTTAATATGTCGGTGAGAATTGCTCATTTAGATATGCCTTATGGGGATTGGCCGAATGCTGTAACTAAGACTCCTGCAGATTTAATTGGTTTGCCTAATATTGGTAGAATTAGAGTTGGGTTGGATGCGGATTTAATTCTGTTTAAAGGTAGGAATTTTAGCGAACTTTTGTCGCGGTCTCAACATGATAGAGTGGTATTGAGAAATGGTGGAGTTATTGATACAACTTTACCTGATTATTGTGAATTAGATAGTTTGTTTGAATAGGAGGAAAATTTACGGGAGTAATTAGATAGTTTATTTGAATAGGAGGAAAATTTACGGGAGCAATAGGAGGAAAATTTATGGGAGCAAGATGCTCCCACTGATAAACAATTGAATTTTGACAGATGTAGGTTGGGTTGACGTAGGAAACCCAACACAAATAGTCCAGTAGTGAACTGTTTCATCAGAGTAATCTGATATAAACTTCTTTTCATTTCTAATAAATATTATCAATGAAATTGAATGAGATATTTTAGGATAGAGAATAGTAATAGCCTTAACAATACCTAAATTTTAATGCAGCAATACTCAATTGGTTGTTAGATAAAATCTAACGATGTTTGGTCTCCAAATTCCTTGGAACTTGGGTTTGGAGACCAAATCCCTACAGTTTTTTATCACATCTCATTCCTAATTGCTATATACAAAAATTAACCACAATATCTAATCATAAAAATCGAAAAATTTTGATGAATAAACCGAAAATAACAAAATTTTATCCTTGCCCTTGTTGTGGTTATTTAACTCTAGAAAAAGCACCACCAGGAACATATCAAATCTGCCCAGTTTGTTTTTGGGAAGATACTAATAATTTTGACGAATGGGGCACAAATGATTGTACTTTGAGACAAGGACAGCAAAATTTTAATCGTTGGGGAGTTTGTGAAAAAGAATGGGGATATTTGGTAAGAAATCCGACTGAAAGTGAAGCTAGACTGCCTAATTGGAAAACTTTAGACGAAAAACTAGATATTTTTAAACAACAAGTTATTCAGGCTATTCAGGAAGCATTTGCTGGAGTCAAGCTAGAGGATGGAATTACTTTAATTGAAGCTCGGATGATTGATGATTATATGTTTGATTGTTATCTAAAAAAAGAAGATAAGTACGAGCGACGGCAACAACAAATTTACCATAATATTCTAGCTAAAAATGGAGGAGTAGATATTTCCCAAGATTTAGTTAAAAATTTATCTGTTGAAGAATTATTACCCAATAATTGGCAGGATACTCATGATAAGTTAATTGAAAATTTATATGATATTTTAAGCTTTTTAGATGAAAAAGGCTATCGTTTCTATCTACCTGCTTATATTTTATGGGCAATCAATAATTATGAGACCTCCAATAGCACTTCTATTGACTCTACAATGTTTTCTTTAATTCCATCCTCTTTTAATCTATCTCGTAGAGAATTTTTTACCAGGGAACAATCAGAAGCCATTTGTAAATTTTTACGTTTTATGAGTATTGATGATAATTACGGTGTATATAATACTTTTGAATCATTAGAATATTGGGGGCAATTTTGTCAACCTTTATGATGATGCAGTTGCATAAGTTATTAGGTAGGAATTTACTAAGACAAATAAATTAAATAATTTGATTAGTTATTGTAATATAATATGCCGATAATCAGCGATAAAAAAGTTTTTGTTTGTAGTAGGGCTTCAGCCCTATCTATAGTTCGGGCTGAAGCCCTACTACGAACTTTAATTATAACTACTTAACCGGATATAATATAAGTCATTGCGACTAGAACGGAGTGGAAGGAAGCAATCTCGCGCCACCCCTTAGATTGCTTCCTCTCGTCGCAATGACTACTTTGTTATCATCGCGAGATCATGTCAGAAAGAAAAAGTCATCATCATCAAAATCATCGTCGAAATCATCATCAAAATCATCATCGAAATCATCGTCGAAAAAACCTAAATTCGGGTTTCCTTGGGCAGCAGCAAACACAGGGGAACCGTCTGGACGAGTAACAGAGAAAGCTTCAAACTCATCATCATCAAAAATTCCTGTCACATTTACTTGTTCCCCTGGTACTAAATTTAAGAATTGAGTATCTGGTAAATCTGTATCCACTAAGATTTGAGTACCGTTAGCATCCTGTAGGAAGAACTCATCATTGTCAACTACACTTACTACCGTACCAGAAATTGGGTTTCCTTGGGGAGGAATAACAGGGTTAAATCCTGGAGTTGGAGGTAATACAGGGTTAAATGCTGGAGGTGGGGGCACTACAGGTGTGTTGGTAAAGACAGGGGAACCGTCTGGACGAGTAACAGAGAAAGCATCAAAATCATCATCATCAAAGTTTCCCACTACATTTACTTGTTCTCCTGGTACTAAATTTAAGAATTGAGTATCTGGCAAATCTGTATCCACTAAGATTTGAGTACCGTTAGCATCCTGTAGTAAAAATTCATCATCGTCAACTATTCCTACCACGGTACCAGAAATTGGGTTTCCTGGGGGAGCGGTAAACACAGGGGAACCGTCTGGACGGGTGACAGAGAAAGCTTCAAACTCATCATCATCAAAAATTCCTGTCACATTTACTTGTTCTCCTGGTACTAAACTTAAGAATTGAGTATCTGGTAAATCTGTATCCACTAAGATTGAAATACCGTTAGCATCTTGTAGGAGAAACTCATTATTGTCAACTATTCCTACCACCGTACCTGAAATAGAATTTCCTGGGGGAGGGATAACAGGATTCAATGTTGGAGGTGGGGTGAATACAGGTGTATTGGTAAAGACAGGAGAACCGTCTAAACGGGTGACAGAGAAAGCTTCAAAATCATCATCATCAAAGTTTCCCACTACATTTACTTGTTCTCCTGGTACTAAACTTAAGAATTGAGTATCTGGTAAATCTGTATCAACTAAGATTTGACTACCGTTAGTATCTTGCAAGAGAAACTCATCATTGTCAACTACACTTACCACCATACCGAAAATTTCGTTGACTGGGGGAGCGATCGCCGGGTTAAATCCTGTAATGGGATCTGGTGCAAATGGTGGAGGGGCTGGCGGAAAACCAGTTTGACTGCCTAAAATAATTGAATCATCTGGTGTAGTGATAAATTCGGCATCAATTTCGAGGCCGTCAAATTCTTTCACTGCAACATTTACAGATTCCCCGATATTTAAACCTAATTGATTGGCATTCAAAGGTGAGGTGTCTACAATAGCGCTGCCACCGCTAAAATTGAGGGTAAAGTCTTCTCCATTATCTACGAAACCACCTACGATTCCACTTATGGTAGAACCTGATTGAATCTGCGTAGAAGCATAATTTAAGTCGTCAATCATTTTTTACCTCGTCAACTCAGTAATTTTAACTATTAAGGGGAAAATAGAAAAAGTAAATAATATTATAGCACGAAAAAACTGTTTACCAAACATTTGAGATTGCTTCCTATCATCGCAATGACTACTTTTCATTATCTATCAATAAAGATGGAGAAATATGGAAAAATTTAGCTAGTTCTTGAATTTGATTTTCTGAGAGTTGACATTTCTGATTCAATACTTCTAATACCATAAATTCATTGCCCAAAATAGGAACTAAATCTTGAGGAGAAAGTTGAGATTCTTCTAATAAAGCTTTCAGAAGTTCAAAACCACGAATAGTAGGAATTGATTCGTGTGATTCTTCATATTCATAGACTAAGATTCCTAAAAATTTTAGATAGTCGCGATCTTCTTTTGTCAGGGAACCTTTATCTAAAATATAATTAATCCGATTTTGAGTAGCTATTAATTTAGTTTCGTTAGTTATGGGGCGAGGAGGAAATGTGGTAATTAATTCTAGATAATAATTGTTAGGAGTTTTTAAACCAGTCGTCATTTTTCCAATTTTCCTTATCGTATTCGGAGTGGGTTAGTACAGCGCGGATAAAAATTATTTTGTAGATGATTGTTATTATAAGTCATTGCGACGCTCACTCCGTGGAAAGAAGCAATCTCGCGCCACCCCTTAGATTGCTTCCTATCGTCGCAATGACTGATTTTTAGCTGAATTCTATATAATAATGTTAAAATAACCTTTTACTCAAAATTCCAATGACAACAACTAAAACCAAACAAATAAATTGGGATGCCCTAGCATCAGACCTAACAAATATAGAAATTATTACTGACCCAAATCAAGTCGTTAAACTCTCCTTAGACTATTATCATTTCAGCCCTGTTTTAACATCCCAACTAAAAGATAAAAGAGCTAATTTAATTGTTCGTCCTACCAACGAATCCGAAGTTTTACAAATAGCTAAAACTTGCGTTAAATATCAAGCACCTTTAACAATTAGAGGTGCGGGAACTGGTAATTATGGGCAATGTATTCCTTTAGAGGGAGGGGTAGTTCTCGACACTACAAAAATGAATAATATTAATTGGGTTAAACCTGGTTTATCTTGCGTCGAACCAGGAGTAAAATTAATGGCTTTAGATAAAAAAGCCAGAGAAATTGGTTGGGAAATTAGGATGTTTCCCTCAACTTATCGCACCGCTACAATTGGCGGATTTATCGGTGGTGGTAGTAGTGGAATTGGTTCAATTAATTATGGTGGATTGAGAGATCGTGGTAATGTTTCTGCCGTCCGAGTTGTGACTATGGAAGACGAACCAAGAGTTATAGAATTGCGAGGAGATGACGTACAAAAAGTGAATCATGCTTATGGAACAAATGGAATTATTACTCAATTGGAAATACCTTTAGCTCCTACTTATCCTTGGGCAGAATTAATAGTAACTTTTGATAATTTTATGACCTGTGCAAAATTCGCTCAAGCATTGGGAGATAGTGATGGAATTGTCAAAAAATTAATTACTATTTTTGCTTGGCCGATACCTAGTTTTTTTGCTGGTTTAAAAAATTCAATTCCTGAAGGAAAACATTGTGCTTTTTTGATGATATCTGAATATAGTTTGGCATCTTTTCAGGATTTGCTTAAAGAATTTAACGGTGAAATTTGTTATGAAAAAACTCCTGAAGAGGCAAGTAAAGGTACACCAATATATGAGTTTACTTGGAATCATACAACATTACACGCTCGGAGTGTAGATACAAATTTTACTTATTTACAAAGTGGTTTTCCAAGTGATAAAAATCTAGCACTTCTAGAAAAAATGTATCGGCATTTTGGTGATGAAGTAATCATGCACTTAGAGTTTATGAAAATGGATGGTAAAACTACACCAGTCGGATTACAAATTGTCCGTTATAGTTCAAAAGAACGACTGAATGAAATTATTGAATATCACGAGGAAAATGGGGTAATGATTTTTAATCCTCATACCTATATTTTGGAAGATGGAGGAATGAAAACTACAGATTTTGAACAGTTAGAATTTAAGCAACAAGTAGATCCTTATGGTTTATTAAATCCAGGAAAAATGAAAGCTTGGTTAGAAAGAGAAAAAAGGTCTTAAGTCTTCAAGAATTAATAATTATCTGTTCTGAAAAACGGATTGAATTAACTCAAAGGAAAATTGTTTCTTTAGTAATCCTGTAGATGTATTCATTTAGAGTAGAGGTAGGGAACACTTAACTGGGACAAGAAAGTACTGGACTGTTTCATCTTAAATGTTGCATTAGAAAATGGGGTGATGGGGTGATGGGGTGATGGGGTGATGGGGTGATGGGGTGATGGGGTGATGGGGTGATGGGGTGATGGGGTGATGGGGTGATGGGGTGA
>JASJEE010000397.1 GCA_030064835.1 Microcoleaceae cyanobacterium MO_207.B10
GTCAGAAGTCAGATAGGGGAGCCGTCGGATTGGCGACGTATGTTTTTGTAACGGGGATTTATGCCCCGCTCCAAAAACATTTCGCCTTAAAAGGCGGGGTTTTAGACCCATTTTTTTTGATAAAATCTTACCGAAAAATTAAGATTTAAAGCCTCTCCATTTATGGAGAAAGAAAGAAAAAAAATCCTTTTAGTCAATCCTCTTCTTTATAAGAAGAGGTAATTATTAATTATTAATTGTTAATTGTTAAAAACCTATCTAGGATTGCTATATTTTTTCTAATGTTGGTATTAAATATTGAGTCAAGGTAAAAGCGTCTACTCCTAATTCGGTTCGTTCTTTTACTGCTAATATTGCTGCTTGAGCGTGCCACCAAACTGCTGTTTTTACAACTTCCATCATTTGAAGTTGAGTGGAAGTTGTACTGGCTAATAAACCTCCGATTAAACCTGTAAGTACATCCCCGCTCCCACCTCTTGCTAATGCGGCAGTGCTTTCTGGATTAATTAATATTTTTGTACTATTAGCAATAATTGTTTTTGCTCCTTTTAATACTATTACTAGATTACTATTTTCAGCAGATTTTTGAGCTGTTAATATGCGATTTTTTAGTTGATTTTGTAGGTGAGGAAATAAACGTTTAAATTCTCCTGGATGGGGAGTAATAATTGTTGGTGCTTGACGTTGATTAATCAGAGGATTATTTGCTAAGTTATCACAAATATTTAAAGCATCGGCATCTAATACTAGAGGACAATTTACAGATAATATTGCTTCTATTATAAATTTAGGTTCTGTTGTTAAACCTGGTCCGCAGGCGATTGCTTCAAATTTACTTAAATCTATATCTTTAGGTAGTTGTTTTATTGCTCCTATTTCTGTTTCCGGACAGCCGATAATTAATGCTTCTGGTAAGTGACTATTTAGTATAGGTTTAATTGATTCTGGTACAGCAATTGATAACATTCCTACACCAGTAGCTCTAGCACCTAATCCTGTTAATATTGCTGCTCCACTATAACGATGGGAACCTGCGATTAATAATAAATTACCGTTCTTATATTTATAGGTTGCCGGGGGACGTGGTAGGGGTAAATTTGCTATGGCAGATGTTTTTGTAATTATTTCAATAGTAGGATTTTCTCCTAAAATTGCTCTAATATCTGCTAGGGGAATGTCAAAGTCAATTAGTTCAGCTTTGCCAATATATTCTAATGCTTGGTCTTGTAAAAATGCTTGTTTCCACAGACCTAAACAAAATGTCTGGGTAGCGCGAATTGCTGTTCCTAAAACTTCTCCTGTATCTGTATGTATTCCAGAGGGTAAGTCTATGCTAAATATCTGTTTTTTCCAACTATTAATTTGATTGACTGTTTCAGCTAAATTTCCAGAAATTTCTCGTTCTAAGCCAAATCCAAATAATCCGTCTATGAGTAAGTCACATTTTTCTAATGAGGATATGTTCTCTACAAAATTTATGCCTAAAGATTGAATATATTGAGCATGAGCCTTAGTTAATTCTTTAAGTTTATTAATAGGGCAGTAAATTGTAATTTCATAACCTTGAAAATATAATTCTCTGGCTATGACTAAAGCATCACCGCCATTATGACCAGGACCCACCAATACACCGATATTAAATCCCTTCATTAACGGCGAAGTCTTAACAGCAAAATTTAACAAAGTGAGGATTCTTTTTGTTACTAAACCAGCGACTTTTTCCATTAATGCAGCTACTGGCATTCCGGCGGCAAATATCCTTTCTTCTATTTGTCGCATTTGTATGGCAGTAACTATAAATTTTTCTTTGACGTTTTCCATGTTTCAGATATAGGCTTAGGAATTTGCTAAATTTTTATCTGTGTTTATATTTTTTTTTACAAATTATCAAAATCTTGCTATTTTTAGCGACCAAAATAAATAACTACATTCTCAAAACCTGAATCTAATAAATAACGTTGCCACTTTTCAGCTCTTTCTTTTTCCACAAAAGGTCCTATAGCTACATTTTCTGGTATTTCTGTTACTTGAATTCCTCTGTCGGGAATTCCCAATAACCGCAATTTATATGTAATTAAAGATAAATCTTTTGACTTACTGGGAATTAATACATAATAGGATTCAATATTACTAAATCCATAAGCAATTGGATGTAGAACCGGAGGATATACACTAGCTGCTAAAGTCGGTGTAGATTTTACAGGCTCACCAAATGCTTGTCCTGGATTACGTCTTGCTAGTTCGCCATTAATTCCTTTTTCTTCAAGATAGTCTATCAAATCTAAGGCAAAAAATAATTCAGAAAAGCTGCCTACTTGAATTACTTTTTGGTCTCCGAAAGCCCGTAAAACTGCTCTTGGTTCAATTTTTTGTCGAATTATTCCTAACAACAGAGGATTTTCTGACTCAATATAAACAACGTATCGTAAGTTTGGAAATGGATTTGGTTCTATGGGATTAAATATTGGTTCTTGTTCTCTAGTTGATGGTGGTAATAGTTCGGCAAGTATTGGATATTTTAGAATTTGTTGTCTTGAGAATAAATTTTTTAATGTATTGCTATTGCCGACAAAATTTGTGGTTTTGCTTTGAGTATTAAACACTTTTCCCAAGGCTATAGACTGGTAATTGATGACTAAACATACTCCTAATATTATTGATAATAATGACAGTCTTGAATTTTTATAGTACAGTGTTACATTGAATTGATTAAGCATTTTTGATTACTCCACTAAATGATAATTTGTTTGAGTCGATAAAACTTAAATTTTAATCTTGGCAAAACCAAGTTAAATCATATATATTGATAATCAAAATTAGGGAAAAAAATCTATAATTAATATCAACACATATTAAATAGTAGTCTTGATTTTATAATCTCGAATCCAATGAACAAAATTATAGTCGGTCTTTCTGGTGGAGTAGATAGTTCCACTGCAGCAGCAATATTACATCATCAAGGATATCAAGTTGAGGGCTTAACTCTGTGGTTAATGAAGGGAAAAGGTCAATGTTGTTCCGAGGGAATGGTTGATGCTGCTTATATTTGTGAACAGTTAGGCATTCCTCATCATATTGTTGATAGTCGTGATTTATTTCAGGCAAATATTGTTGATTATTTAGTAGGAGGTTATAGTGCCGGGATTACCCCACTACCTTGTTCTCAATGTAATAAAACTGTGAAATTTGGTCCTATGTTGGCTTATGGGCGGGAAAAATTGGGTATTGACAAAATTGCCACAGGACATTACGCCCGAATTGATTATGATTCCCGGAGCGATCGCTATCTATTAAAACGTGCCGTTGACCGTAACAAAGACCAGTCTTATTTTCTGTATGATTTAACACAAGATTTACTCGCTGGTTCTGTATTTCCTCTAGGTGAAACGGTCAAAAGTGAAACCCGACGTATTGCCGCAGAATATGCTTTAAAAACTGCTGATAAACCAGAAAGTCAGGATTTATGTTTGGTCGAAGCGAATGGTTCGATGCGGGAATTTTTGGATAAATATATCACTCCCCATCAGGGTGAAATAGTAGATCGAGAAGGGCGAGTGTTAGGAAAACATGATGGTGTTCATCATTACACAATTGGTCAAAGAAAAGGTTTAGGAGTTTCGGCCCCTTATCCTTTATATGTGATAGATTTGGACCCAGTTATGAATCGGGTAATAGTGGGCGATCGCGACAGTGCGGCCAAAATGGAATGTACAGTGAAGCTGGTTAACTGGGTTTCTATTGCCCCACCAACTACACCAATACGCGCAGAGGTGCAAGTCAGATATCGCAGTGTACCTGTAGCTGCAAATATTATTCCTTTGGGTATTAATGAAGAGAAAACCCAGGATGGTTTTCGAGTTAAGTTAATGTTTGAAGAAGCAGTTTTTGGTATAACTCCTGGTCAAGCTGCTGTCTGGTATGAGGGAGATATTTTGTTAGGTGGAGGGATAATAGAAAAGGAGGAATAATTAATGGATAATTATTTTTGTTAGGGAAGCTTTGCGGAACGTAAGCATAATTATACATTCTCAATTATCTATTATTAGGAGAGGCTTTAAACCTTTGGGTATTAATTATCAATTCTCAATTATCCATTGGTAAGTTTTAGTTTTTAGTCTGGATTTTAGTTGATTATTAAAGCTGAAAATCCAGACTAGAAGAAGTTAGAAGTTAAATTTTTACTGTGACAATATGTGAGAAGCGTGAGAATGTCTGTGTCAGTAATCGTGAGTGCTATAAATTATCTATAATTAGATTTATTAAATTTGGCTTTGTGGAAATTTTTTTAGTTTTAAAGCGAGAAGAAGTATGGGTGAGCCTGGAAAACTTTTAATGATTAAAGGGGCAAATTCAGAAATAGAAGATTCTTCATCAGTGGGTTTCTCAAATTATGGCTAGTTGTAATTTCTTTAAAAGATAAAGCAAGGCTAAATATAGGTGAATCTAAACATTTTTTGATATTCAAAGGGGAAAATCTGAAAATAGTAAGTTTTCTATTAGTCGGTTTCTCAAATTTGGGTTGCTTGAAATTTTTTCAGTAGCTCAAGCTAGAGTAAATATAGGTGAGTCTGAAGATTTTTTGATGCTCAGAGGGGAAAATCTGGAAATAGTAAATTTTCTATTGAAGTTTTTTTAGGAAGTAAAGCAAAACTAAGTATGAGTTTGTACTTATAATTTGGTTGACTGTAAAATCCGTAAGTGATTATTATTGAGTCATCAATCAATCTCTAATATTTTTGTTAAAAGTTTTACACCAGGTTTTGTGATGAATCAGTATTCAGAAATTCAACAGGTCAAAAAATATCAACCATTACTTTAATTACCCCTGGTGATAAATTCAGTTTACAACAATCTCTATCTTCAGGAATTACTACTGTAACTACTGCAAAAAATAATAATCAATTAAGTACCTCGAATGTATTAGAAAATCAAACTTGGCTAGATTTAACCTTGCCAGTTTTATTTCCTCTTTCCTATACCCTTTACAAGTCAATAGAAAGAAAACTGATTGTTAATCAAAAAAATACTCAAGGTAACGAGCAAGCAAAACTAGACGAAAATACAAAATCAGCCTTAAATGAATTTAATTTAGAAGGTTGGTCAGAATTTATTACAGAAACTCCCTACTCAGAAATACCAGAAGATTTTGATTTTCCTCCCGGTCATCCATTACTAGGAAAATTATATAGAGCGCATCCCTTAAAATCCAAAAGTAATAAATATATTCCTATAGAAGTATTTGACTCTTTACTCTATGTAGAAAGAGAAGCTGAACTAATTCGCTTATTGGTAGATTTAGGAGCAACTAAAATTACAATTAAAGAAAAAAAAGTCGGTAAAACAGCAACGGAAATAGAAGCAGATGCTAAACTTACCGGAGCAGGTAGAGTAGAAGGAAAAATAGAAGGAGATATTAATCAATCAGATGAATCAATCAGAAATTTATCACTTGAAGGAAAACCCTGGAGTTCGGAAATAGTAGAAAAATTTGACGAAAAAAATTATAGTTGGCTTCCTTATGAACCAGCATGGAGAGCAGTTGCTCATAGTCGTTTATACGGAAAATGTTTAACAGCTTCCATTGAATTAACTAATGATGATTCTGATTCTATTTCAGGAAAAATAGGACTCGCAGAAGGATTACTACAAAATTTAACTGACTTAAATTTAGGAGCATCATTTATTCGTAATCAAAACAAAACAATTCTAATTTATGTCGAATTTGCTCCTCAAGAAAAAGATTGAAATTGATAATTTTTTATCTAAGTTTGCTTTTCATTAATGGGTAATGGATAATTACCTATGGTTAAAACTGTTCTTGATTGAATATAAGGATATCCTAGCACTTTTTTCCCCTTGAAAGGGGAGGCTAATCAAGTTGAATTACTTACCGAATAATTAGTAATTATTAATTATTCGGTAAGTAAATAACAGGAGTAAGCATTCAGGTACTAGTAGTCAGCTTTTTCTAGATCATAATGCACTAATATAGCAATCCTATTTAGCGACACCCGTACAGGATTCATAATTTTAATAGTTTTCAGCTCAAACTAACTATCATAAAAATTGTCACAATCAATTTAGGATTGCTATATAAATAAAGATAGATGGGGGAATATTTAAAGTAAATATCTGATTAAGCTTCTTTGAAAAATCGAATAATTTCCCGCACATGATTAAGAAATTGACCATCTGTGGAAAGTTGAGAAATTGCTTTCTCAGCCTCCCTAGCTAACTGATGATGTTCTGCTTGATTTGTAGTTCTTAAATTTTCTATTGTTAATGCCAAACAAGTTAATTCTTTTTGAGTTTTTTCCCACTGAAGCTGTTGAGTTGAGACAAAAGAATCAGGATTTTCAGGATTTAATTGCACTTCTATATTTTTCACTGTTGCTTCGACATTTTCAAAGCGACTTCTGAGTTCAATAATATCCTTACGAGGATGCAAAAATTCTCGCCGAATCATCGATAAACGCACCACTAAATAT
This sequence comes from Microcoleaceae cyanobacterium MO_207.B10, assembly GCA_030064835.1. Taxonomy (GTDB): domain Bacteria; phylum Cyanobacteriota; class Cyanobacteriia; order Cyanobacteriales; family Microcoleaceae; genus JASJEE01. The sequence goes on from JASJEE010000397.1 coordinate 6,489, forward strand.
TGATATAATCGGACGACAGGACGCAAAAAAGTTAACAATAATGCTGCACCAGAACTAACATAACCAACTACACTAATACCAGTAATAGCTAAACTATAAAGCCCCACTGCTGATAAAAAATGTAGAGCTAAAGCTATCCACAAAGAAAAACGAGCTAATTTACCAACATATTTAATTTGCTGCTCATCAACTTCTATACCTTTTTGGGTTGTGCATCAGCAAAGTGTGGGATTCGTCTAGTAGGGCAGGCAAATGTAATCTAAAAGCACTGATATATAAAGGTTGAGCGCATTTTTGTCGCGAAAAAAGTGCGAGTTGTTAAGCTTCTAGGACCAAAAAGTTAGGACAGCATCAAGACACTTCCCAATCAAGATACACCCTACAATTATTCCTCCTACTTTCGGACATCTTCCGACCCTCCCCACACTCGCCACACTTCCCACACTTCCCACACTTCCCACACTTCCCACACTTCCCACACTTCCCACACTTCCCACACTTCCTTGACGCACTACCGGATTTTTAGCTGATAACGCAGTTCCTCTGTAATATATAATCTGCTTCAACGAGTGTATTGTATGTTCATAATTTGGTAGTCCTACATGGTACATGGTAATGGTGAGGATATATATTTTTTAATTTCTTCCACACTCCCCATTTCCCCATCTCCCCATCTCCCCATCTCCCCATCTCCCCATCTCCCCATCTCCCCATCTCCCCATCTCCCCATCTCCCCATCTCCCCATCTCCCCATCTCCCCATCTCCCCATCTCCCCATCTC
>JASJEE010000398.1 GCA_030064835.1 Microcoleaceae cyanobacterium MO_207.B10
CAACAACAGCAAATTCAAACTGAACTAGAAACAACTAAATCTCAACTTCAACAAAGTCAAGAACAACTCAAAACTGCCCAATCTCAACAACAGCAAATTCAAACTGAACTAGATAAGTCTCGGTCAGAATTACACGATACAAAAGAAGAACTAGAACTCACCCAATTTCAACTAGATGAAGTACAGGCAGAACTAGAACAATCAACATCTCAGTTCTTCAAAAATCAAGAAGAACTAAAAACCTATCAATCTCAACTTCAGCAAATGCAAACTGAACTAGAAACCACTAAATCAAAACTAGAAAATCAGCCAAAAAATTACCCAAATCAGAACACAACAAATTATGCTGCTCATATTAAGAATTTAGCAAAAATTCTAGCAGAAACAATTCCAGATTAATATAGCGATCGCCTGAATTAGATATGAGAATTGAGATGTTGCTTAAAAGTGTAGAATCTAGGAGTTATTAATGGACAATTAACAATTGAAAATTGACAATTGATAATTAATTCATTCGGTTGAAGACTTCTGATGAACAAGGAGAAAAAAGCGGTTGTTAACGTTTGCGGGAGCATTCCGGAACGGAAAGTTTCCCGAACGCCATATCCAATCGACCAAGAGAAGAACAATGATTTCCTCTGTATAAATCCTCTTAATTTATGGAGAAGTAATTATCCATTATCCATTATTAATTATCAATTATTGACATATTCATTTTTATACATTTTTGGCTTCTTCTCTATTCCCAGTTAAGCCTTCCAATGTTCCCTAAAAGTCTCCAATATCTCATAACTTAAATCATATTGCTATATAATAATTCTACATTTGTACATTTGTCAGGGTAAGTTTAAATTTAATCAATAAATTGCTAGTTTAGAGCAAATTTATTTAGCACAACTCACTCCTAACCTTCACTAATTCTGAATTATAAATTATGAAAACAGCACTAATTTCAGGAATATCCGGTCAAGACGGCTCATACTTAGCTAAATTATTACTAGAAAAAGGTTACAAGGTTTGTGGCACATCCAGAGATGCTCAAATTTCTACCTTTAATAACTTGTCTCGCTTAGGAATTCGCGACCAAATAAAACTAGATTCAATGTCTCTAACAGACTTCAGAAGTGTCTTACAAATATTAACAAAATATCAACCAGATGAAGTTTATAACTTAGCTGGTCAAAGTTCAGTAGGCTTATCATTTGAACAACCTGTAGAAACTTTAGAAAGTATCGCCACAGGCACCTTAAATTTATTAGAAGCGATTCGATTTACTGGGGCAAAAATTAAATTATATAATGCTAGTTCCAGTGAATGTTTTGGTGATACAAAAGGTCTACCTGCAACAGAAACTACACCTTTTCGCCCCAGAAGTCCTTATGCTGTAGCAAAATCTACTGCTTTTTGGGAAGTGGCAAATTATCGGGAAGCTTATAATTTATTTGCTTGTTCTGGCATTTTATTTAACCATGAATCTCCCCTACGACCACAACGTTTTGTAACTCAAAAAATAGTATCTGTTGTTTGTCGAATTGCTAATGGTAGCCAAGAGAAATTACATTTAGGAAATATTTCGGTAAAGCGAGACTGGGGTTGGGCACCTGAATATGTGGAGGCTATGTATTTGATGTTGCAGCAAGATGAAGCCGATGATTATGTTATTGCTACTGGTCAGAGTTATGCTTTGGAGGATTTTGTCGTGCAGGCATTTACTGCGGTAGGATTGAATTGGGAAAATTATGTAGAAGTGGATCGGAGTTTGTATCGTCCCACTGATATTTCTGTGGGTAGGGGAAACCCGGCAAAAGCGGCGGAAAAGTTGGGTTGGAAAGCGCATTTTCAAATGCCGGATGTTGTCCGGATGATGGTAGAGGCAAAAATGGCTGATTTTTGAGTGAGTTGCGGGGTGTTATACCAATTTGATAAATGTTTGCTACAAATAATCAGGGTTATTTCTAGTAGTCAGTAGTCAATAGAAGTGAATTTAATCTGATTTTTTAGCTGGAAATAATTCTATTCTATCCCATAGCTATCTGACTGCAAATATTTTAGTTGGTTCAACTATTCGTAACATTCTTTTTTCCAAATCGTATTATACCAATTTGATAAAATATTTAGAGTGGTTGATCTTGAGGTTTTAGGCGTTAGGTTTTAGGGGGAGGCGGTCATTTCAGTAATTAGTTAATAGTATAATAATTTCCCGCCTCCGCTGGCAAACTTTCTTCAATTTTGGTGTCATATCATGTCTCTTTGAATAACCACAATCAAAAATTTAAGGAGCAGGGAGTAAAAGGAAATTTACCCAATATTCTCGCCCTTGAGAGAACAACATTTTTCTTATGGCTAATTAATGAGACTTGATATTATACTGAAAAGTTTTATTTGCTTTATCTTTGCACTAAACCAAAACAAAAATATCTCTACTTTTTACTCCACCCTACTCCCCTACTTTCTTGCCACAACAGCCAAATTCCAGGCAAATCTTTTCATCAAAGGCAACTTTTTTAAAACCACATCTAACTTTTCTAATCTTCCATACATGGGTGCTAATCTTTGATGTTCAATAATAATTTTCTTCCAATAACGCTCTTTATTTGGGTCAGCTTTTTCAATTAAATAAAAATTCAAAAAAATCCACAAACTTGCTAACCAAAATGTATCGTAAGCTGTTTCTGAATAGATAGATTTCACAAAATCAACAATATTAATATCCAAAGGCATTTCATCCTCAGTTCTCACTTTTGTAGCAATGCGCCGATAAACATTAATAATTGGATTATGTTTTAACGGCTCCCAAAAACAAGCTTTTCCACCAGGTTTAAGAACCCGGTGCATTTCCCTAATTGCTAATTTCGGATTTGGTAAATGATGAAGTAAATTAGAGGCGTAAACAAAATCAAAAGTACAATCGGGAAATTCTAATGCCATAGCATCCATAACTTTCCCTTCAATTTCTACACCATTTTTTTCTGCTAATTTAACAGCAACATCTACCATTCCCGGAGAATAATCTGTTGCTACACACCGCGCTCCTTTTTTAGCAAAATAAACGCTATTTTCTCCTGCTCCACAACCTAAATCTAACAAATATTTATCAGTTAAATCTCCCATTTGTTTGAGAATAAATCTGTTTTCTGGTGCAGTACAACTTTCAAAATAATCAACTACTCGAATTCCCTCAATATCAATAGTTGATGCCCAAATATCGTGAAATTTTCGTTCTTTAGATAGTATTTCGTCTTGCATTTTTTTCAGGAAGTTAAAATCAAAAATGTCACATAATTATATCAAGTTCGGAGCGTGACAAATTGCTTGAGCATTTGTTTGAGACTTTCTAGGGTTGACAGCTAGAAAAAGTTGTTCTATTTCAGAAGTAAATTAGTATAGTATAACTCCTGAATATTAGCTTTTTTTCTGGCTATGACATTGGGCAAAAAAAACGGATGCCTGATTTTTAAGTGAGAAGAAAAATTAGACTATTTTGGCGATCGCATCTTGACATCCACAAAAACTTGCTCTAAACTCAAATCAAATAAGTATTATGGGAAAATAGTGGCTTTTTTTTTAGAGTAATATTTATTTCAATCTGGCTTCCCGAAAGGAATAGTCACTTAATGGATGCTAGATAATAAAGAAGAATAATCAGACATTCAAACATCCCAACCTCCCAAACAGATGAAACCTCTACCTCTCATCCTTGGTCTAACATTCCTAGCACTCACCCTGACAAATTGTTCTGGGGAATTATCCTCAGAAAAAATTGCCTCTCGACTAGAAAAAAGTATTGTCAAACTATTCTATAGAAACCAACCCGGACATGGCACCGGTTTTTTTGTGCCTGGAAAAGCGGGAGTCTGTACCGTACTAACCGCAGCTCATGTTGTCAAAAGAGAAGGGGAAAATTTATTACAGACCAAAGATGAAAAAATCTGGGATGTTGCCAAAGTAGAAATATTTCCTAGCGATATAGATTTAGCCTTAGTTACTTTTGAGCCAGAGGGAGGAAAATGTAATTATCCGGCGCTGAAAATAGGTAATTCTGAAAGTCTGAACAGAGGTAGTTCTATTTATCTCTCTGGTTTTCCTACCAGGGGTGGGAAATTAGTGTCGCAGTTTGTTTCGGGTACTGTTTCTGGTTTGGATAGGTTGGCACGGGGTTATGGAGTTTCTTATCAAGCTTTGACTGTGGGTGGAATGAGTGGGGCGCCTGTTATGGATGTAAGGGGTGAAGTTGTGGCAGTACATGGCATGAGAGATGTGGAGGTTGTAGAAAATTTTGCTTCTCTACAGGGGAGTTTGTCTGAGTCGGAAAGGGAGATTTTTCAGCAAGCTCTGGAAAGGGTGAATGGGGTTCAAAGTTTGACTTTTGCTTGGGGTATTCCTATTAGTTTCTTTCGGGAGTCTGATTTTTATTATGCTGATATTTCTGGGTTGAATTTGTGGGTATTGTTTTGTGTTGGGGCGATGTTTGGCGGTGGTGTTGTTTTTGTTGGGTTGAGATATTTTCAAACGCCACAAGTTTCTGTGCAAAGAGAAAGGGAGTTGGAAAGGCGACTGAATACTCAGACTCACAGACAAAGGGAGTTGGAAAAGCAACTGGAGAATGAAAGGCGCAAAAGACAGGAGGTGGAGGAGAAAATTGAAACTTTGCAAGTTGCTGTACAGAGACAAGGGGAGTTGGAAAGGCGACTGAAGGATGAGCAACAACTGCGACAAGAGGTTGAGGAAAGGTTAAAGTCGGTACAAAATACTCCGAGTCAGAAACAAAGGGAGGTGCAAAGGGAAGGGGAGGTTAAGTCTCAACAGGCAAAACCTCAGTCGTCTGTGAATGTACCTCTGGTTTCTGCAAAAGGGGTTGATTATACTAAGTTGCGTGACTTATTGGCGGCGGGAAAGTGGAAAGAAGCGGATGAGGAAACAGCAATGGTAATGTTCAAAGTGGCGGGTAGGGAGTTGGAAGAATGGTTGGATGTTGAGGATATAGAAAATTTTCCCTGTCAGGATTTAGGTACGATAGACAAACTTTGGGTAAAATATAGTGATGGTAAGTTTGGCTTTTCTGTTCAGAAGCAAATTTATCAGAGTTTGGGTGGTACGAAGGAGTATGATGAAAAAGTATGGAAAGCTTTCTGCGATAAAGTAGGATGGCGACAAGGGGGAAAATGGTTGAACTATAACGATCTAACATTCGACATCAGCACGCATTATGTGGGGTACCTACCTGGGTTTTTGCTCGGGGTTTTAGTTCACTGCACCTACCTTGCTCTCAAATATAAGAAAGACTTCGATGGGGGTAGTTTTTCTTCTCTTCTCTCGCGCAGAGACTTGTAGACTTTAACATATAAGGGTTTCAGCCGCCTTATCAGTTATCAGTTATCAGTGTCGGATAATTTATTTATCCTTACTTGTTCTACATCAGTTATCAGTTTTTAATAACCAATTTATCTCAGACACCATAAAGTTATCATATAGAATCTGGTTGAACAGTCATCATTGCCACGATAGGAAACAATCTCCTAAACTTCTGAGATTGCTTCCTTCCACTCCGTTCCAGTCGCAATGACGCAGGCTATAGTAATTATCGGGATTCTATATCAGTTATCAGCTTTTCTGCCAAAGTTGAATAATACAGAATCCGATTGAAAATTTGTCATTGCGACGATTGTTGCAATCTCAGGGGTGTCACGAGATTGCTATCCGTTCCGGAATGCTCCGCAAACCTTCCACTCCGTTCCAGTCGCAATGACGCAGGCTATAGTAATTATCGGGATTCTATATCAGTTATTAGTCTTTCTGCCAAAGTCGAATAAAATATATCGAACGTTCGATATAAATTACTCACCATCCAAAAGATTAGTCACAACAAGAATTTTAACTTCAGACTTCTGACTTCTAACTTCTAACTTCAAGATAGCTCTCTATTCAAATTAAATCGTTTGTAAATTCTGTAACTGTGGCAGAGGTTTTCCCATTTCCTCATAAGCATAAACTAAATCTGCCAAAACTTCCTTCGCATTTTCCAGTGCTTCCTCATAAGATTCACCATGAGTTTGAGCATACTTCCCCCATTCAGGTAAACTAGCAATATAAGTTTTATCCTCTTCAGACCATTGAATTAAAATACTATATTTCATTAGACATCTCCAGAAAAGAGGGAACAGGGAACAGGGAGGAATAATTGATAATTTCTCGATAAGATAGGAATGACCATCTTATTAAATTATCAATCAAAATATAAACAATCAGCGTAACGCACCATCAGATTATCTATAAAAAAAGGTGCGCTATTTCAGTTATCAGTTAAAGTCGTCACACACCTAGGATTTTCTAATTTTTGACTTTTGATTTTTGACTTTTAACTTTTAGAAAGCGATCGCCTGACTATGCTAATATAAATAACATTAAATTATCAATCCAAACATAACAATATATATGTCAATTACAATTAACTTAACTCCAGAATTAGAAGCACGACTCCAGGAAAAAGCAACTCAACAAGGACAAGATATTTCCCTAGTTGTCAGCGAATTACTTGCCAGAGTTTTAGACTGGGAAACTGCCGATACCAAAGAAGCTATTAAAGGTATTCAGCAAGGGTTAGATGATTTTGAAAATGGTCGATTTCGTTCTTTTGATGAATTTGCTGAAGCACAACGTCGTAAATATAATCTACCAGTGGCAGAATGAAATATCAAATAGAAATTTCCAGCGTTGCAGAAGCAGAAGCAGATAAAGCATTTCAATGGTTGTGTCAGGTTGCATCAATTGAAACAGCAAAACATTGGTATCAAAAGCTGTTAAAGACTATTGAATCTTTATCAGAAATGCCTAAACGTTGTCCTTTAGCGCGGGAAAACGACTACTTCAGTCAAGAAATTCGTCAACTTCTCTACGGTAGAGGGCGTAATTCATATCGAGTTATTTTCACTATTTTAGAAAGTCAAGAAATTTCTATAGTTCGGATTCTTCATATTCGCCATGCTGCACAACAAACAATTGGTGAGAGTCAAGATGAATCTGAGTAAATTTACAGGAGATTATCTACTAACTAAAAAAGATGCCTGACAGCTAATACCAATTAAAATTAAAAAAAAGAATGTTATGCTTGAGGAAAATTCAACTATTAACTAATTAATAAAATTTTTCCACTTTATTCCTTTTATAACCAGCATTTTTCTTGGTTTTTCCGATTATTTCACCACACCCTACACCTAAGATTGATAATATTTGTAGCAAACATTTATCAATTTGGTATAAA
>JASJEE010000399.1 GCA_030064835.1 Microcoleaceae cyanobacterium MO_207.B10
ATCGGCAAAATGATGATTATCCACTGATAAATTATCTAAAGTTTAGTCTCTCTAAAGATTTGATGTCTTACTATTGCGTATAACAATATAGTCATTTTTTCAGTTTTTAAAAAAGGATACTTATATATATAGATGTGGGAGGTTGCCGAGCGACATCGCTTGAGAAGCAACCTGGGTCATTTCAGTTATCAGTTATCAGTACCTCTGCAATAAAGAGGCTTGAAATTTGGAATATTCTCTTTTTTTATCCCTATCCCCTTAAAATGGGAGGCTTTAAACTAGAATTTTTCGGTAAATTTTCTTTGGTTGACAACTGATTGGCAAAATGATGATTATCCACTGATAAATTATCTAAAGTTTAGTCTCTGTCAAGGTTTGATGCCTTACTATTGCGTATAACAACATAGTCATTTTTTCAGTTTTTAAAAAATGATACTTATATATATAGATGTGGGAGGTTGCCGAGCGACATCGCTTGAGAAGCAACCTGGGTCATTTCAGTTATCAGTTATCAGTACCTCTGCAATAAAGAGGCTTGATATTTGGAATATTCTCTCTGCTTCTATAGAGGTTGCCAGATGCAAAGCATCTACCGAAGTCGCGACGAAAAAAGCCATCCGCTCGTTCGTAGTAACGACTTCAAGAGTAGGAGACTCTAAATGCCAAACAAACCTCGTGGCAAAGCGCCAAAGGTAATAATATTAGCGTGGCCTGACCCGACTATATGTTCATTAATTGATAATGGATAATTGATAATTACCTCTGGTTAAAACCGTTACGGAATTGCAGATCCCGAAATATTATTTCTTTCTGGAAATTTTTATTGTGTGAGATAAAATTTATAATTTATCTCATTTTACTATAGTATTTATGCTCTGAGAATTGGGCAATTTACTGAAGTTAGAGTATTTTCACTATTTCATTCGGATAGTTTTTCCGCATAATTTCTAGCTTTGCACTCGTTTCTCAAATTCTCTTGCTGTTGCTTCTAATATTGTTAAAGCTTCTTTGTAAATTTCTGGGTCTTTTTCTTTTAACCAACTAACTAAACTGAATAGTTGAGCGCTAGCTAAATCTAAATCTGCTTGGAAAATTATCGCAGTTGCCATGTATGCAGCATATTGTTCTGGATGACCTTGCTGTACTAGTTGAGCAGTGAGAGTTTTAACTGCAGCTTGACGAATCTCTGGTGTTTTATTGAACATGAATTTTTCGGAAGTCTAATAATTAACTATTGTGAGTAAGTTAGATAATTGTAAGCTAATTTGATAATTTTGAATATTAACATTATCAAGAAATTATTTTTGATATTGTCTAAATTCAAAAAATATATTAGATTTAAAGTTGGCAGATTAAATTGTAGTTTAATACATTTGTTAATTTAATGATGACTAACTTTTCTTGGACTAAACAATGGTATCCAGTAACTCCTATAAGTTATCTAGATTCATCTCATCCAACCCCAATAACTTTACTGGGTAAAAGGCTGGTAATTTGGCGAGACAAACAGCAAAAATGGATAGCAATGGATGATGCTTGCCCCCATAAATTGGCAAAGTTATCTTTAGGAAGTATTGATCAGAATGGAGATTTAATGTGTCGCCATCATGGTTGGTGTTTTGATGGAGCAGGCAAATGTACAAATATTCCTATGTTGAGTGATGAAAAAGCTTTAGAAACAGCTTGTAAGAGTGAGCGATCGCAAGTACAAATATATCCGACTCAAGTGCAACAAGGATTACTTTGGGTATGGCCTGATAATAGTTCTAATGCTGTGGAAGATTCTACTTTAAAACAACCTGCTGTAATGCCAGAATATAAATTTGATGCTTCTTCAACAGATTGGTATATGGGAGAAGTTCCCTATAGCTATACTGTCTCTGTTGAAACAAGTTTAGACCCTTCTCACGCTCAATTTTTGCATGAAGGAACTGGGTTTTATCCAGATAAAACTTTAGCAATGCAACATTTTGAAGTATTCGGAGAAATGTCTGCTGAAGATGGTTTTACCTTAAAGCATTCTGGTTTTAATGTTTTAAACAAAGATATGGATGCGACGCGGAAATTTACCCCGCCCTGTTCTAATACAACAATTTACGAATTTTATAATGGTAAATCTGCTTTGTTTCAGTTATATTTAGTACCAACAAAACCAGGTTATTGTAAACAGATTGCCAAGTTTATTTTCGATGTAGCACCTCAAAAAAGAAACTTTTGGTTTGAGCTTCTACCAAAACATTTACAGATAGGATTAAAACATTCATCTAGTTATCAACAAAGTGACCAAGATATATCAATGTTGCACTTCCGGCCTATCAGCGAATTAACAGAAAATAAAACTTGGTAAAAATCATATTTCATGCCTTCATTAGCTGATGTTGGTATAGTTACTTTTCGTAAATGGTTAGATGAATTTGCCGGGGGTAAACCAGAATGGCAAGGAATCACAGAAAAACCTTTTCAAGAATTAAATGATGAACAATTATATGATCGCTGGCACAGACATACAAAGCATTGTCCTAGTTGTCGGCAATCTCTAATTTTGATAGATAAAGTTAAAGATTTTTGTCAAAATTTTACAGGAATTTTAGCAATTTTAGCTTTGTTATTAATAGCTATTAATTTGCCTGTGAAAATAGCTTTAATTCCTGTTTTACTGGCGATACTGAGTTTAATTTGTTCCTATAAATTAGACTCAATACGACAGGGTTTTATTAGCAGTATTCCGAAAAAAGGTTTGCCTGAAGTGAAATTATATTAGACTTCAATGAAACAATTGTAGTTTTAGCTGAAACAGTAATTAATTATTGAAATAAACCCGCCCCTATGATGGTGCATGATATCATTGGGGGCGGGTTTATGTAACTCAATGTGAAAACTCGTTGTACGGACGTTGCATGCAACGTCCCTATGATGAAACCCGCCCCTACGGAACCTGATTCCCTCATGCGCTATTGCTGAAACGGTCTCTTCGGGTGCGTTAGACAGCTACAAACACTGCTACTCAAAGGTACTTAACAATCAGTCGTAACGCACCATTTTTTATGTACATCAATTGATATGAGGAATAGGTGCGTTACAATTACCCCTATTATTCTTGGGTTTCCTGAATGTCAACCCAACCTACAAACTAAAACGTTAATATTTCTCAAGTCTGCATAAAAATCAGAGAATTCAAATAGGATAGTTCTGTATAGTCAATTGTTGGATTGGAGTTTTCTGGTGACAATGATTCTGTCTGTTCTAGTTTCATAAATTAATCTTAAATAATAACTACAACAGGACTTACGCAGTACAAAGTATTTTGGTCATTGCGACCGATAGGGAAGCAATCTCAAACGCTAGTTTTTCGTACTTCCTGCGTAAGTTCTGTACAACTATTGTACAATAGTAAGGTGATTTAGAATTTATAAGGGAATAGGGAATAGAAAAGAATAAAAACAACTGTACCTCATAGCTTCGGAAATTGCTATACAATCTCTAAAGTTAGTTACCTTTAAGTTTAGGTTTAAGCTTAAGCTTAATGGGTGTAGTGAAAGACTATCAAGTGCTAAAATAGACCTTTGGTGCAAATTAACCAAAAAATTCAATAATTCATAACATTACTGTGAAACATTTGAAAATATTGAAGTACAAAAAAAAGGAGTTAAAAGATAATTGAAATGATGGATGTACAAGTTAGATTAGCACGAGCTGAGGATGGAGAAGCAGTTTTAGCTTTTTGTGAACACACATGGGAAAATCAATCAGACTATATTCATTTAGTTTGGGAACAATGGTTGGCTGAACCTGAAGGTAGAATTTTCGTTGCTTTAGTTAATGATGTACCAGTGGGAATAGCACGAGTATTTATGGTGTCAGAGTCGGAAGCTTGGTGGGAAGGGTTGCGTGTAGATCGTGCTTACCGAGGTCAAGGTATAGCCAGAATTTTAAACTCACAAAGAGAACAGTTTTTACGGGAAAATAATGTCAAAATTTCCCGCTGCCATGTTAACTCTAGAGACAAAGTTATGTTAGGAATGATGACTAGGCGAAATCGAAAAATTGTTGCTCATTATATTCCTCACAAAACTACCCCTATTTCTACAGTTAAATCTCCTTCAGGTTCAACATTTACTCAGCTTAATTATCGGGATTTTACTTGTGCTTTGGAGTTAGTTAAATCTCCTAATTTTTATGGTGAAAATAATTGTTTTTATGTTTCTCCAGGTGCTAAGTGGCAAGAGCTGAAAATAGAACTATTTAAAAATCTAATTGAACGAGGTTTGGTGTGGGGAATTAAACAGAGCGATCGCTTAGTTGGTTTGGCGATAGAGAGCAGTTTAAAACAAAAATCACCAGAAACTTTTTGGCTGGGTTATATTAGGGGTACAAAAGAAAGTTTACCAATCCTACTTTTGGAGTTACGTCATTTAGCTTTTCAGAAAAAATATTCAAGTATTGGCGGTTTTTTTCCCACTTGTGAGTTGCTGTTAAATTTTTTAGAAAAGGGAGGATTTTGGAAAAGTTATACTGGAGTTTTTTCATTGTTTCAGTGGGATAATTTTTCGTAAGCAAACAGCTATTAGCGGTCAGCTATCAGCTTTTCTAATAACTAACAGGCTAAAAATCATTGAGATTTTATATTAGCTATTGCCTTTGACTAAAATTGGATATATAGTTTAAATGCTTATAGAACTTACAGAGTAAAACGTATTTTTGTCATTGGGACCGATAGGGAAGCAATCTCAAATCTAGTTTTTCCTACCTCATTTTGAAGTTCTGATAATAACTAATAACTGAAATGACTTCTTTTAACGATGCTCGACAATTCGCTCCCGCAACCGAACGCAACCGAAAATTTATTTTGGAAGTTCTGCAGCGAGTTTTGCCTCCCACGGGTAACATTTTAGAAATTGCTAGTGGTACAGGACAACACGCTGTTTTCTTTTCTACCCATCTAAAACCGTGCCAGTGGTTTCCTTCCGATCCAAACCCTATTTTGCGCGATAGTATAGCAGCATGGCAAAAACACAGTCCGTCAGATAACCTGCATCCACCCCTTAATATTGATGCAGGGGAGTCAGTTTGGGCGGTAGAAAAAGAGGGTATAGAAATTGCAGCTATTGTCAATATTAATATGATTCATATCTCTCCGTGGTCTGCTTGTCTGGGATTAATAGCAGGTGCGGGACGTTTGTTACCGCAGGATGGGGTGCTATATTTGTATGGTCCCTACAAATTGAATGGAGAACATACAGCACCGAGTAATGTTGCTTTCGATCAGTCTTTGCAGTCTCAAAATTCTGAGTGGGGAGTCAGAAATTTAGAAGATGTAGTAGCGACTGGAGAAAAGGAGGGGTTAAAGTTTGTGGAGAAAGTGGAAATGCCAGCAAATAATTTATCTGTGGTGTTCAAAAAATATTAACAGGACTTATGCAAAACGGCCATATCTTGTAGGGGCGATTGGCCAATTGCTTCTACAGATGGTGTATATTTTCTTATGTTGTGTAAGTCCTGATTAATTTGATTTTGCACCGGATGTCATTAATAAACCTACCTGCTCAACTGTAGCAGTTTCTGCATCCAGAATATCAACAAATTTACCTTCATATATTATGGCAATGCGATCGCTCATTGCCATTATTTCTTCTAATTCCGTAGAGATATACAAAATAGCTGCTCCCTGTTGTTTTTGAGTAAGTAAAGCTTGTTGTACATATTCGGTTGCACCGATATCTAAACCACGGGTAGGTTGCATGGCGACAATTAATTTTGGTTCGCCAGAAAGTTCCCGCGCCAGAATAATTTTTTGTTGGTTTCCACCAGAAAGTTGACTTGCTTTCAATTGTGGATGACTGGCACGAATATCAAATTTTTCTATGGCATTTTTTCCCTGATTATTTATTACTTTAGACTGCAAAAAACCATAACGGCAAAAAGGCAAAAAGTTAAACAATTTCAAAATCAAATTCCGAGCAATACTAAAATTAAGAATTAACCCCATTTTCTGGCGGTCTTCGGGAATATATCCTACTTTGAATTTATCTGTTAAATTATTGAAAAAATTTATCTCTCCTTTTTCCAGAGAACGTAAATTATTAATTGCATCTGCTAATTCTCTTTGACCATTACCATCAACTCCAGCAACTCCCAAAATTTCTCCACTATGAAGTTGAAAAGATAAATCCTTGACAGCAGATAAACCTTGGTCATTTTTCACTTCTATATTTTTGACTTCCAGAACTATATTACCTTTTTCAGCAGGGATTTTTTTGTGCATTAAATTTACTTCTCGCCCTACCATCATTTCGGCTAATTTATGAGTATTAGTTTCTCCAATTTTGAGAGTATCTATAACTTTACCTCGGCGTAAAACTGTGACAGTATCACAGACATTAATTACCTCTTCTAATTTATGACTAATAAAAATAATTGTATGATTATTTGCTGCTAATTGTCGCAAAATATTGAGTAAAGAATTTACCTCTACTGGAGTTAATACTGCGGTTGGTTCATCTAAAATTAAAATTCTGGCTTGGCGATAAATTACTTTGAGAATTTCTACCCGTTGCTGAATACCTATTGGTAAATCTGCAATTTTAACATTAGCTGGAATTTCTAAATTATAGGCTTTTCCCATAGCGTTAATTTCTCTAGATTTTGCCGATAAATTTAGATAAAAATTTCCACCAGTTCCCAAGATAATATTTTCTGTTGCTGTTAATTGTGGTACTAACATAAAGTGTTGATGAATCATGCCAATACCATAATTAATTGCTCTACTAGGGGAGGAAATTTTTATCGGTTTATCTTCTAGGTAAATTTGACCTGAGTCTGGCTGATAAAGTCCTGATAATATGTTCATTAAGGTAGTTTTTCCTGCACCATTTTCTCCAAGAATGGCATGAATAGAACCAGCAGCAATAGAAATATTAATATTATCGTTAGCGAGAAAATTTCCGAAGCTTTTTGTGATGTTTTCTAGACGTAAATATGTCATGTCAGTTATCAGTTATAGTAATCCTAAATGATTTGTGAAAAAAACTGTAGGGGTTTGGTCTCCAAACCCAAACCTATATGTTTGACCAATAATTGAATATGTAGGGATATTCCATATAACAATAAGAAATAGTTCGTGAAAAAAAACTGTAGGGGTTTGGTCTCCAAACCCAAACCTATATGTTTGACCAATAATTGAATATGTAGGGATATTCCATATAACAATAAG
>JASJEE010000387.1 GCA_030064835.1 Microcoleaceae cyanobacterium MO_207.B10
AGGAGTCAGGAGTCAGGAGTCAGGAGTCAGGAGTTAAAACAGCTTTTTTCCTTACTATCAATCTTACGACTATAAGAATTTCATACCTTATTTCACTAATGCCAGATTTTTTAGTCCCCTTTCCTGAAAAATTTAATTTAAGGATATTTTAGAAATGACCTATCGCATCAGTTACGCTGTTTGGGAAATCACGTTAAAGTGCAATCTTGCTTGCCAACATTGCGGTTCTCGCGCTGGAAATACCAGAACAAAAGAACTTTCCACTGAAGAAGCTCTAGATATGGTAAAGCAGTTGGCAGAAGTGGGAATTACAGAAGTAACTCTCATTGGTGGGGAAGCCTTTTTGCGTCCAGACTGGTTAGAAATTGCTAAAGCTATTACCGATGCAGGCATGATGTGTGGCATGACAACTGGGGGATTTGGCATTACCCTCGACACCGCCCGTCGGATGAAGGAAGCAGGTATTAGAGTAGTTTCCGTTTCTGTGGATGGTTTAGAAGCAACTCACGATCGCCTCCGAGGTAAAAAGGGTTCCTGGGAATGGGCTTTTAAAACTATTGGTAATTTAAGGCAAGCTGGTATTGCCGTTGGTTGTAATACTCAAATTAACCGTCTCTCTGCTCCAGAGTTTCCCCAAATTTACGAGCGTATTCGGGATGCGGGTGCTTTTGCTTGGCAAATTCAGTTAACTGTACCGATGGGGAATGCAGCAGATAATAGTGAGATTTTGATGCAGCCATACGAATTATTGGATTTGTATCCTATGATTGCTCGTGTCACTAAACGAGCATACAAAGAAGGGGTTCAAGTTCAAGCAGGCAATAATATTGGTTATTACGGTCCCTACGAAAGATTGTTACGGGGGCGGGGAAAAGATAATCCCTGGGCAATTTGGCAAGGATGCAATGCGGGGTTATCAACTCTAGGTATTGAAGCAGATGGTGCAATTAAAGGTTGTCCGTCATTGCCAACTTCTGCTTATACTGGTGGTAATATCCGAGATTATTCACTGCGGACAATTATTGAAGAGACAGAGGAGTTGCGGTTTAATTTAGGAGCTGACACTCCCCAGGGAACTGATCATTTATGGGGTTTCTGCAAAGGTTGTGAATTTGCTCAACTATGTCGTGGCGGTTGCAGTTGGACGGCTCATGTTTTCTTTGACAAACGGGGTAATAATCCTTACTGTCATCATCGGGCGTTAACTCAGGCAAAAAAAGGAATTCGGGAACGGGTTGAACTGAAATATAAAGCAAGTGGTAATCCTTTTGATAATGGGGAATTTGCTCTCATTGAAGAACCTATTAATGCTCCTTGGCCAGAAAACGATCCGTTACATTTTACAAGCGATCGTATCCAATGGCCTGAAAGTTGGCAAGAAGAAAATGAGTCTACCCATGAGTTAGTTAGTTTGTAAGCATTCAGCAGTCAGCATTTCCTGCGGAATGCTGCGCCAACAGCAGTCAGCTATTTATTTTAGCTTGAGAAAAAACCTCTATTAGTTAAAGTAAATTTAATCTTACTATGTTAAAGATTATATTCATTTAAAGCATTTTTAAGGTTTTTGTTGGGTTTGCTGAGAGCTAATAGCTGAATGCTTACTTTAGTGTTAGTCAATAATCAGAAGTTAATTAAATCAAAAAATAATCATAATTATGTCTGCTATTAATTCTTCAGAAAATATTCCTGCAAATCAAAATTTTGACAATCAAGATGTAACTCAAATAGATGCTTCCGAGCCAGTATTACCTCGTTCTGCTTGGAATAGTCAGGTAGCTTTTTTGAGAGCGATGTTTCGGGCAAAGAAAGCCTTGGATAAATTGGATAAAGAGTAATTACCAGAGAAATTAATCATTTAATTTGGAAAAATATTTATTTAGTATGACTTGCCATTTTTAAGCGATAAATAAATATTTCATTGGGTTAAATTCAGACATAATTGTGTTACTTGTGTCGATTTTAATACTTTTAACACCTTGTAATTTGGAAAAAAAAATAGGTAACATAATTGAAGACATAAAAAAAATTATTATTATAGATAACTTATGGTCTATATAATATATTGCTGCTAGTGCATTTACATCAAAGCTTAATAATAAAAAAATGTTTGGAGAAAATATGGAAAAAGCAAATATAGGGTTGTTAGTTTCTAGTACAATGGCAGGATGTTTTCTATCTTTATCCCCTGCTAATGCTACTATCTTAGTTGAGCCAATTGTCAATACGCCTAACTCAGAATTTCCAGATGGAATAGGAATCCCATTGAATCTTGAACCTCTACAGGTACTAGTCTGGAATGCTCCTGATACTACAGGGGAACAAAACTTTATCAATAATACTGACTTTAACATTACTAGATTTTCTCTTCTTTTGTTTCCCGAATTCGATATTATTCCAGATGATGATGTAATTTGGGGAGATGTAAATGGAGATGGTCAAATTGGCTTGTCTAACATTTTTCCCACTATTGATATTACTCCCGATTTTGTTTTCCAAGGATTTTCGACACCGCGCTTAGATTTACTTGGAGGAACGATCTCAAATGGTGAACGTTTTACATTTCAATTTATTACTGACCCAGACTTAAGACCAGCACAAACAGGAGATGATGGTCCTTTAATCATAGGTGGCGCTTATAATGGTGTACCTATTCCGGAACCATCAACATTGCTAGGTTTGACCACAGTTATAGGATTAGGTACTATCCTCAAACAACGCAAGTCATCTCTCTAAAACCAACTACTATTATAGGAAAATATAAAAATTTAGATTTCCGATTAAATCTCAACCTAAGTTTTATTCTTAGGTTGAGATTTTTATAGTTTTAATAGTTTTAAATAAATATTCATCTTCAAGCCGATGCTATATTTCCCAATGACAACAACATAAATGTTATATTTATGTCGCTAAATTTATCAAAAACAAACTTACTAAATTCTCTATTTAAAATATAAATTACTATAAAAAATACCTCAAAACTTCTGGCAATCTAGAAATTCATTGAATGCAAACCAAAAAATATTATTGTAAAAATGTAGACTATACTTCTAAAATTATGTCTAAAAAAAGGATTGCATATACTTGAAATATCGGATGACCTTTGCCAATATATAGTTAATAGTTAAAGGATAAAAATTAATCCTGAACTACAAAATTTAAAAAGGAGTAAATTTAACCATGACTACAATTCAAATCCAAGACTTAGAACCTCAAGGCTTTGTATTAGAATTAAACGAAGAAGAATTAGAGGAAATTCAAGGTGGTTGCCTTCCTTGTCTACTTGTTGTAGGTGCAGTTGTTGGCTATATCCTTAACTAATTTTATCAAACAGCTTACAAAACAGTTGACAAAAGGTTTCAGTATTTCTGTTTTGTAAATGTTTAATCAACATCAATTTTTAACACCAATGTAAAAACTGTTGTAGGAGGTTTGAAAATGACTGTTATTCAAATCAATGATTTAGAGATCAATAGCTATCTCAGTGAGCTAAATGAGGTGGAAATTAATTCAACTCGTGGTGGTATTCTACCAGCTATTGGAGCTTTTTGGCTTGGATATGAAATTGGCAAGGAAATTGCCAGACTTACCAAATAGTTTAATCCAAGTAGTTAAATAAAGGTGGATAAGTAGGCAAGACGATTTCTGACATATTCTAAAGTATTAGACTTAAAATTGAAGAAAAAGTTTATAGCCTCAATCCACCTTATCTCTTTTTAGGATGTAAATTGGTGACTAAGCCATCTGAACTTTTTGATTAAGCTCCTTAACAACTTCAACTTGCGCAATTTGTTGTTTTATCCATCCATCAAACAATTCTGAAAGTATCTGATAACGCAATTTATCTGTTAGCTCTGGTTGAATAATTTCTTCTACAAAAATCAAATTTACTCCCTTAGAAGTAACTATAGGTTTAACAACTTGTGGCGGTTGAACAGCGAAAACCACTGCTGAAATTTCTGGTTTTAATTCCCGGCGTTTTACTATTCCTCGATAACCTCCTGAACGTCGTAATTCTTGCTCTTGAATATACTGATGAGTAACTTCATAAAAAGTCATTTCTCCTTCTTGAATAGCATAGAATAATTCCATTGCTAAATCTTCATCATCTAACACAGCTTCATAAATAACTGCACCTGCATAATTTAACTGATTTTCAAAGAAATAAGGTTCTACTTTATTTAAAAATAAATGATTAGCTAATTTTCCAGATAAAAAAGTATAGCGAACAATTTCTTCAAAATTATCAAGGGATAAACCATGTTTTTCTAACCAAGTCCATGTTTCTTTTGCACCATGTAATTTATTCATGGCCCGCATAGCATCTGCTGCTTTTTGTAGTTCTTCTGTTGTTGCTTCAATGCCTGCCTCTGCTACTGCTGCTGTAATAATTTTGCGGGTAATTATTCCTTCTGTAATTTCTGGTATTTTCAAAGAAAATTTAACTTGTTTGAGAATATCTTCAGCAGTAATCTTAATAGATTTTGACATGATTTTGCTCCTTGTTTATGAATTGAAATATCAAAATTTAAAATTGTTGATAGTTTAGTAACTATAGCTTTTTATCAATGAATAATGGCGCATGAAAAATTTCTCTAATTATCAATTATCCATTCTTCATTATTCATTCTTCATTATCCATTATTTTTATAGTTCTAAACCGCCTTTTTGTAATTTTTTAAATGGATCGATAATAAAGTCAATTACCCGACGCTGACGGACAATAACTTCAGCAGTTGCAGTATCTCCAGGACGAAGAACAATACATTCATTTTTAGTAGGAATGCAACCTTGTTCCAAATCAATTTCTAACTCATAAGCCGCCACAGGACCTTGATTAGTTTCTTGAATTTCAGAAGTAGGAGAAATCTTGCTTAAGCTTGCTTCAACAATACCATAATCTTGAAAAGGATAGGCATCAAATTTTAATTTAACTGGCATTCCTTCCTTTAAAGAACCACTTTCTCCAGTTGCCATTTCTGCCTTTAATAACAGAAAAGAATCTTTAGGAGCAATCTCTACAACCATCTCTCCTTGTTGCACCACATCTCCCACATTATCTACTGGCAAGTTAAAAACTGTACCATTAGATTTAGCTCTAACTGTTCGTTTTTCTAAGTCAAAATTTAAAGATTCAATTTCTTTTTCTGTTTGAGCAATTTCAGAAATTAAACCAGTTTTTTGAGCAGCCAAATTTTTGAGTTGTTCCTTAATTTTTGAGATAGAAATTTCACCAGCATGAATAATAGTTTGATAATTATTTTCTTGTTCTCCAAGACGTAATTCTGCTTGCTCAATTTCTGATGCAGCTTGATGAATAATTCGTTCATAACTACTTTTTTGTTCTGCTAAACGTAATTCAGCTTGTTCAATATCTGATTTAGATTGATGCAAAATTCGATTATAACTACCTTGCTGTTCTTCTAAGCGTAATTCAGCTTGTTTAATATCTGCTTCTGCTTGATGAATTACCCGGTCGTAATTTTCTTCCTGTTCTTGTAAACGTAATTTTGCTTGCTCTAAATCTGCTTGAGATTGTTCTAATAATCTTTGTCTTTCTTCTGATATATTCTCCCTTTCAATTACTTGAACTTCACTGACTACACCCTCAATCCAAATATTGCGGTATCGTTCTACTTCTCGCAAAGATTTTTGCCACCGTATTTCTGATAATTCTAAAGCAGTTTGATTATCACGCACACGTTGTTTTCCTTGACTAACTTGAGCAAGTTTTTCTTCTTTCTGTAAATTTAAAGTATTGTTTAAAGCTGCCATATTTTGTTCTGCTTGATGAACTTGAGCTAGCTTTTCCTCCTGTTGTAAAGTAGATGTTCTAACTAACGCGTCAAGGTTTTGTTGTGCCTGATGAACTTGAGCTAATTTTTCTTCTTTCTGAATATTATAGACAGTTTTGAGAGATTGTAAATTCCGTTTTGCTTGCTCTATTTGAGCTAACTTTTCTAACTTTTGAGATTGATTTTGCCGTTCCTGAGTCTGCAACTCTATTTCTAATTGCCCTTTCTGTTTTTCTAATTGTATTAGACGATTATTTTCCCCTTCTAATTTAATCTGAAGTTGTTGGAGTTTATCTTGAATTTGTCTAGAGTCAAACTCAATTAAAATATCTCCCGCTTTGACCGTATCTCCTTCCTCTATATGAACTTTTTTGACTGTCTCTGCAAAATCAACTTCCTGTTTTAAAGTACCTTTTTGTGGTTCTAATCTACCTCTAGCAACACCTGTTTCATCTACTTTTGCCAGCATCGACCAAGGCAATACAATTGTCACAAATAACACGAGAAAATATAGTAGTCCTCGCGTCCATCTTTGAGGTAAAGCATCTAGTAATTCTTTAGTAGCATAAGACCAATCTGCACTGGATGTTTTTGTAGTTTTCGTTAATAAATTTGGGGATGGAGGATGATAACTAAGAGTATTTTTTTCTAATGTAACTAGGTCAGTATCTAATTTTTTATGACCGTTAGATTCGATTATTTCTGGTGAATTTAGTTGCGGCATGATTGAATTTATTCCTGATTATTTTTGTTGTCGCTCGGATAAATCTATTTGCTTCCCATAGGAGCAAGATGCTCCCACTACCGAACAATTTAATCTTGACAGACTACTAGAATCAAACTAAGTCAAAACGAAAAAGTAGTTAGCTAAATATTAATCACCGAATAATTAATAATTAATAGTTAATAATTAATTATTAATAGTTGATAGTCAATTAATTATTCATTCAACAATTTAGGTTTGAAGCCTCCCCTTTGAAGGGGATAAATCAAAAAAATTCCTTTTAGTCAATCCCCTGATTTTAAGAAGGGGTAATTATTAACTAGCTATCAGCTTTCAGCTATCAGCTATCAGCTAAAAATACGAGGGTATAAGTCCCCCACTATATTTTTTAAAATTAGTGGTGTGTGTTAATGGGGGTCTGAATCCCCCATTATACACCGTGGAAAGCTGATAGCTGAACGGTGACTGCTGACTGCTACTTCAATTATTAATTGTTCATTGTTAATTGCTGAATGTCAAAGTACGCTCCTTATTTACTGAGAAGGAATTATTCATTCAAAAGCTGATAGCTGACTGCTAAGAGCTGAATGCTTACCAAATAATAATATATTTTTGGGTGCATCTCAATGGGTGAATAAAGCCAAAAATTTATCGCTTTTAGGGAACACTTAACTGG
>JASJEE010000388.1 GCA_030064835.1 Microcoleaceae cyanobacterium MO_207.B10
GGAGAGGATTGACAATAATCAGGAAAAAATTTATTTTTTTCCCCTTGAAAGGGTCGGCTTTTAACCTCAATTATTTAATTAATAATTATTAGACATCTCCGATAATCAAAAATTAAATCAATTATCGTGCATAAATCATCAATTATTTCCCCCTACTCCCTACTCCCTACTCCCTACTCCCTCTTTTCCGGAGAGGTCTAATGAATATACTTCATCAGTATGGGAATTGCTATATTCATTTCCCTAATAACTACTCAGATGTCTAGTGCTATATTTACTGCTTTGCTTGTAATTTTAGGTAAAAATTTTATTCAGCCAGAGTTAAATCTTATTACAAAAGAGAAGTTTTGTTGCTGTTGGCGCAGCATTCTGGAGGAAATGCTGACAAAAATGGTATAAATGGTATTCTATAAATAATAACAGTTATGAGATAAATAGGAAAATGAGCCAAATATTAAACCATGAAATATCTATAGAAAAAACTAACTACTCTCGGATTAAAGAACAAGATATTAATAATACTTCCTTTGGCAAAGTATTTAGCGACCATATGTTAGTTGCTACCTATAAAAATGATAGTTGGCAGGAAGTTAAAATTGTTCCCTACGGCAATCTGGAAATGTCTCCTTCTATGTCATCTCTGCATTATGGTCAGGCAGTTTTTGAAGGTTTAAAAGCTTATAGAAGTCCTGATGGAAAACCTTTATTATTTCGCCCCGAAGCTAATCATAAAAGAATCAATGAATCAGCTTTTCGATTATGTATGCCACCTATTCCTGAAGATATTTTTATGACAGGTTTGAAAGAGTTAATTAGATTAGATGCTGATTGGATTCCTACTCAAGATGGTAGTGTTTTATATATTCGACCAATCTATTTTGCTACTGATGAATCTGTCGGTCTTAAACCTGCAAGTAGTTATAAATTTATTATTATTTCTTGTCCGGTAGGTGCTTATTATTCTGAACCTGTAAAGTTAATTGTCACAGATAAATATATAAGAGCTGCTGAAGGTGGAACTGGTGCTGCGAAATGTGCTGGTAATTATGGTGGTAGTTTATTAGCAGATATGGAAGCTAAACAACAGGGTTATGATAATGTTTTATGGTTGGATGGGAAGGAAAAGAAATATATTGAAGAATGTGGCACGATGAATGTGGCTTTTGTGATTAATGATGTTGTTGTTACTCCTAAGTTGACGGGAACTATTTTGGCAGGAATTACTAGGGATAGTGTGTTAACTTTATTGCGAGATATGGGGGTGAAGGTTGAGGAAAGATTGATTTCTATTGATGAGGTAGTAAAGGATTATCAAGATGGTAATCTTTCTGAAGCTTTTGGTATGGGAACTGCTGCTACTATTGCTCATATTTCTACTATTAATTATCAAGGTAGTGATATGATTTTACCGCCTGTTTCTGAACGAAAATATGCTCCTCAAGTTTTGCAAAGATTAGAAGATATAAAAACTGCTAGAGTTACCGATACTTATGGTTGGGTTTGTCAACTTTAAAGAAGTATTGGGTGGTTTCAATAATTAATTATTACCTATCTTGAAAAGGGAAAAAGGGATGGAATTGATGCTCAAGGAAAATTTTTTCGGATTTCCCTGGAAAAGGGGAAGGATTTAGACTATGTTCATAACATATTGCTACATTGCTTAGTTGTAGGTCTTAGGTGGTAGGTATTAATAGAAGAAGTGTAAATATTCCGCTCCGAAGAGTGTCGGGATTTTACTGTAACAATTCCCCGGAGTTTACCCTCGCGGAGGCGAGGCGAGGGCCAGCTTTATTGAATTTGGTATTAGACCAGAATTTTTCGGTAATACAATAGAAAGTCCCCCTGAGTAAGGGGGATTTAGGGGGATTGATGACTTTTCAAATAACCTCTGAACTGAATATAATATAACCTACTAATAATCAGGTTTTAAACATTCTCTTTCAAATTTATTTTCAAGGTACTTTTCTTAACACCTAACGTAAGCAAACAGCTATTAGCATTCAGCTTTCAGCTTTTAAACATACAGGACTTACTAAGATTAACTAAAGGTTACCAATTTATTGATAAGTTTTAATTCTCCTGAGAGACTAATTCCTTCTTCAACGTAATAATCAGTTAGTAACTCATAGCTGATAGCTGATAGCTGATAACGCAGTTCCTCCGATAGGAGGCTAGCTGATGGCTGTTTGCGTAGCATTTCCTTTGAAATGCTAACCAACTAACATCTATTGCTTAAAACTTTAGAGCTTTAACAAAAATAATTAACCTTAGTATTCGCTTGACTTTAAATTATGGCAAAACAACAAAATTTTCAATCAATGCTATCTATATTCAAGGCTCCTTTCGGATTATTCGCTGGTGCAACTTACCATTTTCGTGCTGTAATTATATTTGTCAAAAATCCCAGATTAATCG
Organism: Microcoleaceae cyanobacterium MO_207.B10; assembly: GCA_030064835.1. Classification (GTDB taxonomy): domain Bacteria; phylum Cyanobacteriota; class Cyanobacteriia; order Cyanobacteriales; family Microcoleaceae; genus JASJEE01. The sequence continues at coordinate 2,416 of JASJEE010000388.1, forward strand.
GTTATGTAATTGTGCCGATTTTGATTAATATCGTTGTTGGTATTTTATTGTATGTTGGTTTATTGATGCCGGGAATTAATTTGGTGAAAAATATTTTTGCTAATTTATCTCTTCGGTTTGATGCTTTTGTTGCTAATTTGCCAAGTTGGTTAAGTTTTCTGAGTTATTTGGATAATGCTTTGGGTTGGGTTGTACAAATAATTCTTTTTGCAGTTTTGTTGTTAATAATTGGATTTTTGTTGATGCAGTTTGGGGTGATTCTTGGTTCGCCTTTTTATGGTCAAGTTTCGGAACAGTTGGAGAAGATTAGAACTGGCACATTGCCAGAAGCACCTCCAAGTTTATTCGGATTTTTTCGAGATATTTGGCGAGCAATACTTTTTGAATTGAAAAAAATTGCTTTATTCTTGGGAATAGGTTTACCAATGCTCCTATTAAATTTTTTACCTGGTGGGTCTTTGGTGGCAACTATTGGTGGGGTAACTTTAACTACTTCTATTGTTTGTCTTGACTTTTTTGATGGACCTTTGGAAAGGCGGAAATTAAAGTTTCGGGAAAAGTTAAAGGTGGTACGCCAGAGTTTGCCAGCAAGTGCCAGTTTTGGGTTAATTTGTCAAGCTTTAATTAGTATTCCAATTGTGAATTTTGTTGGTATACCAATATGTGTGGCAGCAGGAACTTTATTTTGTTGTGATCGCGTTCTACCTAAGTTATGATCAGAAAATCAAGATTCAGTGATAAGAGGTGGGGAGAGTAATATTTAAATATAGACTGGTCTCCGACCTCTTTACCCAACCTGCCACCTATCACCTGAGTATCACACAATGCGAGTCATAGCTGATACTTTGGTAATCTTATCTCTATCAATACCTTCAAGTTCATCAAGATATAGCCATCCCTCTTTAACCAAACTAGCAAGAGCAAAGATGACAGTAGCATTTTCTGGGTCGTACTTGCCGTCTATATCATATCTCCTAGCACTCAAAAAATCGTGTAAATGCCACAAATCATCAAGTTCAGTAATTCCACTTGACTGTTGTCGAACTAATTCAATTAAAGCGTTTATTTCTCGCTCTTTAGCTTTCTCAAAGGCAGTATTAGCTATCTTTGTTTCGGTCTCAGACCAATTGGTATCAATTAATTGCATGATTGACTAAAGTTTGTATGATTATCTAAATTTATTTAATTATTAATAATAACATATTATTCATGGTTATGTATATACAACTATAGAGCGCCCCTAATAGTGAGGCGCTCTATCTAAATCGTTTGTAGAGTATTATTCTCGAAACTAGAATATTTTTAGCGAGCCAAATTTAACAACTCTTTTGGAGAAGCTAACAGATCGATTGCCACAAAGAAAATTTTGCCTTCAGGATTAAGCAAAAATCTCCAAGCAATATTCATACCAACACCAGCACCGAACCAAGGAGTTTGGCATTTACCAGTAACTTTTATCTGGGTATAACCATCATCCGCAGGTTCAGAAACTCCCTGCTCTGGAATCAATTTGAGGTTTTGACATTCTTCTTGGAAAAAGCGTAAAATACTGTCCTTACCCACAATTGGTCTACGGAAAGGAGGTTGAAGCGCACCATCTGCAACAAATAACTCAATTAGTGCATTAAAATCGTTGGCATTTAAGTTATTCATATAACTTAAAACAGTAGAGTTGTCAACACCTTGAATTGTTACCTGAGTTCGCTGTGCCATCTCTTTTGGAGCAACAACCGGCTCAGAAACCCTGGTATAGCTGCCCAAGTTTTTGACATCAAAGCCCATACCAATTACACTATTACGCAAAACAGTGATTTGCTGACCAGGATCTAATCCTTTAATAGTTGTCAATACCGCTGAAGCATTAGCAGAAAGTTTATAACCCTCTGGAATTGGAGCCACAATTCCTTGATTCATCCATTCACCGAGCTGATACCAAAAACCTAACTTGATATTTGGAGACCAAGTGGCGTAAGTCCGACAAATTGGAGTATCAGCGCGGTTAGCCAAGTCGCACATGACTTGGGTTTGCTCCTGGAAATTCTTTTGCTTAATTTCATTCATGGTTATTTCTGCAAGCTGCATATTGGCAGCTCCTGGAGCAGCAATTGTAATTGTTTTACCCATTTCCAGGTAAGCAAACCAAATTAGAGCCAGTTGGTCTTCGGCACTTAGCTGACTGAATCTAGCAATTGTAGCTGGTACTGCATCAGCAGATAAGGTGTTGGGGAAGATATTGCGGGCTGTATCAATTGAAAATGGCATAAATTTACCTTGGTACAGGTCTGAAAAAGAATTATGTTCGACAGTTTTAATTGTAAAGTAAAATGGTGACTAAAATCATGGTGTACAGTTTAATGATTTATGATACAAATATAAATTACACTTAACTATTGATATTAATAATTTGGGCAATTAATGTTATATGATAGCGTTGCTCAAATTAGTGATATACACCTATATTTAATTTCTATTATATTCCTAGTCGAGTGTTCCCTAATACTAAGGAATGAGGGGACCGAAAGGAGTATAGGAGTTGTTATCGAAATAAACCAATGTTCACCTACGACCTACAACCTAAAATCTATAACCAAGAAATGTAGCCAGATTTTATCACAAACAATAGTATTATATATAGCCTATATCGTAGGGAATATATCGCAGGGAATAAATTTTGTGATTTGAATATTTTTGATTATGGTTAAGTTGATTTTTTGTCAACTACAATCTTTGAATTCTTACCATAAAAAGCGACAACAGCGTGTTCGGTTAGCAATACTTTTTTGTTTAAGCGATCGCTGAAGTCAATATGATTGATGGCCATATTAGTTATGGGATCGTTGGTTAGGATTATATGGCCACTAGTTAAAAATGACTCAGGAGTCCAAAACTTGAATTAAAAATTGGTGCTAATTTCTTTATACTTTAGTAGTCCGGATGTCAATCCATTTCTTGGCGCGTTTCACTGCCTCTTGTCGAGAAGAAGCATAAGGAACAGCCATAACACAACCTAACTCATAGTTAGCCCAAGCTGCATAAGTAGTATATCCATTCATTTCACCTTGGTCAATTTCAACTTTCCATCCTTTGTAGTCAAAAGCGAGTACAATATTAGGATAATCAGGTTCAATCATTACACATTACACCTGTACTAATCAAGTTATTATTCTATTAAACCAATTTAAAATTCCTAATCTGAAAAATAAATGTGATAATCTCAGGTAGGATAAAATATGTAAGGAAATTATAGGCAAATTTTTTCCTATAATGTCTTTGTATATATTAAAGGTCGCAAAATTTTTGCACGCAGATAGGTTCATCTTAGAAAACTATGCTCAAGATAATTACTACTCAAATTAAAAAGTTCTTCCCCGCACCAGAGGTTAGTGCCCACTGTGATGGTCCTTGCGGTGTTTACGACCCAGCTTCTGCTCGTGTTTACGCTGAAGCGGTATTATCCATGACTAAAAAAATCCTAGACCTCAATCCAGGCGCTGGAGACCATAAGACGGCTAATACTCTTTCTCGCTATATTGCTATTAAAGAAGAGCAAGCTCAGAAAACTAAAGAAGAATTGCTCATCCTTTGGACTGATTACTTTAAGCCTGTACACTTAGAAAAGTATCCAGACCTCCACGATACTTTCTGGAAAGCTGCCAAGCTTTGCTCCGCTTGCAAAGTGGAAGTTAGCTTGGAACACGCTACTGAGTTATTGGCTGCTGTGGAGAAAATTCACGGTATGTTCTGGGCTACTAAGGAACGTGATGTAGCTTGGGTGAAAGCTAGCTAGATTTATTGTTTGAGGTGGTAGGCACGAAGTTGCTAGAAACAACTGGCTATAAAGAATTGCTGCTTTGGCTGTTAAGATTTCGTCAACGTTTTTGTGTCAAAGGATATTCCATGTTTCCCCTACTCAAACCGGGGGAGGAAGTTCTTGTTGATATAAGAGCCTACCACCACAGTTTACCAGAAATAGGTGATTTGGTGGTGGCAAAACACCCCCATCGCCTTGATTTAAAAATAATTAAACAGGTCGCCTTTGTTGATGAAAATGGTGACTGTTTTTTGGTAGGAAAAAATAGGGAAGAAAGTAGTGATAGTCGGTCTTTTGGTTTTGTGAGTTCGCAACAAATAATTGGTAGAGTTACTAGCAAGTTTTCTGAAGTCAGCAGTTAGAAGTTTATTCTTTGAGCTTTAGTCCCCCCCTTTCTCAAGGCAACCACCTCTAGTCCCCCTCTTTCCAAGGGGGGTTAGGGGGGATAAACCTATAAATCCCCCTTAATAAGGTGGACTTGACCTTGTATTTCCCCCCTTTTGAATCCCCCTCCCGTCCCCCTTGGAAAGGGGGAAGCTATAGGATGCTCCGCGTTTGGTTGGATGGGGGGTTAGGGGGGATCTAAATCAAAATTTATACTTTTCAAACATCCTCTAAACTCAAATTACTGAAGAGGGAATAGCTGACGATCGCCATCGAACTGAGATATTGGAAGGTTATGGTTTGCAGGTAGTTCGTTTTACGAATGATCAAGTGATGAGGTGTTTTGATGGTGTTTGCGAGTGTATTGCTGGTTTTATTCCTTCCAAACCCTGAAGATATCCCCCCCAACCCCCCTTTGTAAGGGGGGGGTAAGATTTGGGAAAGGGCGGGAGTAAGTTAAGATATCCCCCCCAGCCCCCCTTTGTAAGGGGGGAGACAGATTTTGAAAGGGGGGAGTAAGTAAGATATCCCCCCCAGCCCCCCTTTGTAAGGGGGGAGACAGATTTTGAAAGGGGGGAG
>JASJEE010000389.1 GCA_030064835.1 Microcoleaceae cyanobacterium MO_207.B10
TCCAATAATAGAAAATCAAATCAATTATCGTCAAAGAAAACATCAATTACAGCCCTTCCCAATGTTATCAGGTACAACTATCGTGGGCAAGATGTCCGCACTGTAAGAAATTCAATTCACGCCTTGTACATCATCAGCCCGATCAGATGCTGTATTTCTCCCTACTCCCTACTTCCTCTTTTCCGGAGATGTCTATTAAACTTAAGAATTATCGAAGTAAGTCTTGAATCGAGGCCCTAGACATCTCCTAATAATAAAAAATCACATCAATTATCGTAAATAAATCATAAATTATTTCTCCCTGCTCCCTGCTCCCTGCTCCCTCTTTTCTGAAGAGGTCTAATGCTATGGAAATACATTAGGACATATTTTTTTCTGTACTCTCTTCAAACTGGCTTTAAACTCAATTAAACTATCCTGATTGAGAATTTAGCTGATTAAATATAGAGCATACCATAAAATTGTATATTATTCAATATATATGAATTTGAGAAATAAATATTTTACTTCATATAACTGAATAAAATCACTAAATTCAAGTATAAAATAAATCTCCATCAAGTTATATAACTTTGGTATTTGAAGATTAATAAAGTTTTTAATTATACAAGCAAAAACTTTACTTATGATTAAAAAGATTTGTTTGTACTTGATCAGTAAGCTAAACTACATAATATAAAAAATTTTCTTGAGAAACTATTATGGAACCACCCATTGAAAGAATTAGGCTTTCTCAAACAGCCAAAGATCAGTTAACCAAGCTCAAGCGTAACACCAAAATAGAGCAGTGGAACATCCTTTGTCGTTGGGCATTTTGTTACTCTTTAGCAGAAAAAACCATTCCATCTCCAGTGCCAATTCCTGCCAATAGCAATGTAGAACTTACTTGGAAAATTTTTGGAGGAAAATTTGCCGATATCTTATTATTAGCTTTAAAACAACGTTGCTATAATGATGGTATGGGTGTAGATTCAGAAACCTTAGCTACTCAGTTGCGCCTACATTTACATAGAGGTATTGGCTATTTAGCCGGTAATCCAAATATCAAGAAAATAGAAGACTTGATTACAACCGTAATTCCCCCTTCAAACTAACTTGAAACATTTAATCAATTTAGTAATTTAGTAGGTAATATTTATAGATAAGTGTGTAAAATAGATGAGTAGAGCAAATCAGAAACATCAGTTCTCTAACTACTAACTAGCAATCTAGAAAAATAACAGGAATAAATACTGAAATGTAGAATCTTCCTGAGTCTTGAGTAATCAACATTAGATAAAAAGTCAAACAATATATCTCATCAATAATAAGGAGTAAATAAATGCCAGATAGTTCCACAAAAAAGTATCTAAATATCATGGAAAAAATGGTAGCTGAGGAAGTAAATCGTCAAATCACCCAACTGCCTCAAAAGTTAGCAAAATATATTAAGCGAGTTGATGTAGAAACTTATGCCCTAAATCGTCTCCCACCCCTGTATGCATCTAGTCAAGAAGGCTGGAAGTTTCAAACAAAACGAGCCCAAGCAGAATATAAAAAGCAAATATCTACAGCAGTACGTCATGCTTTTGCTGCTGTACAAAGAGACCTTCTTAAACACTCAACTCCTCTAGTTAAAGAAGAAATTAGAAAAGCATCCCCCTCTGCAAAAACCGCATCATCCACTTCACAAGATAATAATAAAAATCTGAGTTGGCGTCATAGTCAGTACTATCGCTTAGGGAGCAGTAGATAGAAGATAAAATTATTTGAATCTTAACATCTTGAAATTCAAAAATGACTAGGAATTTCTACTTGCTAATTAGCGATTAACTCCTAGCCATTTTTTGATGTTTATGTTATATTTACTAACTGAATTTATTAATTGACTAAATTTCATAACAAAGGGAAAAAATGTCCAACAGGACCTTGACCTTGACCAATACTTAAAGCATAATTCAAAGCATTAGTTACATAATTTTTAGCCAACTTCACAGCCGAAAACAAATCTTTTCCTTGAGCCAAATTAGCAGCGATCGCTGCCGAGAGAGTACAACCAGTCCCATGAGTATTACCAGTCTCCACTGTCAAAGTCCTTAAAATTGCAAAGCGATCGCCATCAAACCAAACATCAGTACCCCGCAACTCATCCCTCATAGATCCCCCCTTCAGCAAGACAGTCTGCGGTCCTAAATTATAAATTTTCTCAGCTGCCCGCCGCATATCATCAATACTATTAATATCTATACCCGCAAAAATCTGTGCCTCATAAATATTAGGAGTAACAATACTCGCCATAGGTAGCAAAACATCTCGTAAAGTTGCCACAGCCACATCATCAATCAACTGAACACCTGCACGGGACACCATCACTGGATCTACCACCAAATTATTTAAACCTAAAACCTGCACCTCCTCAGCCACAGCCAAAATAATCTCTTGATTCAACAACATTCCTGTTTTAGTAGCCTGTACACCTATATCCTCAACAACCGCTTCAACTTGTGCTTTTACCGCCTCTGGCAACAAAGCATCAACCCTCATCACTCCCAAAGTATTTTGAGCAGTGACACAAGTCAAAGCACTAGTACCATGAACACAATGAAAAGCGAAGGTGCGCAAGTCAGCCTGTATACCAGCCCCACCACCACTATCAGAGCCAGCAATAGTCAAAGCAACAGGAATACTTGAATCCATAAAATCAGCCATAAAAAATATATAGGGAGTTTAGATATCAAGAAAGTTTTCCTTGCTATCATAATATTCATCTTAATAATTCTACTTAGGGCTTGCTGATTAAATATAAAAGCATTTACAGATAAAGGTTGCCATTTTAGGTAGTGAAAAAGTACCAGCTTTTCGGTTAAAATAGCTCAAAAAGTCAGCCTGAACGGGGTAACGCGAGGCAGAAAAATCTCCGAACAATTATTCCTCCTATTTTCTCTGTCTTCCCACTCTCCCCACCCTCCCCAAACTCTGCTTTTTTCACCAAACCCTACTTAGGTGGAGTGCGTCGCCTTTGCAGAAAATCAGGAATATCAAGTCCTGGTGCTTTTTTCGGAGCCTCAGTAGTTTGTGGCATAGGCCCTGGTACAGGTCGTCTTGGTTGTACCATTTCCTTAGCAGACTTAGTTTGTACTTCCCCACTAAAACCAGTAGCTATCACCGTAATTTTGATTTCTCCCTGAAGTTTATCATCAATTACAGCACCAAAAATAATATTCGCATTGGGATCAACAACTTCATAAATAGTTTCAGCAGCAGCATTAACCTCATGTAATGTTAAGTCAGTACCACCAGTAATATTAAATACAACTCCTCTGGCCCCTTCAATCGAAGACTCAAGTAAAGGAGAAGAAATTGCCATATTTGCTGCTTCCTTTGCCCTAGACTTGCCAGAGCCCATACCAATACCCATCAAAGCCGAACCTGCATCCGCCATAACGGCTCGAACATCAGCAAAGTCAACATTAACCAACCCAGGCACAGTAATAATATCTGAAATCCCCTGTACACCTTGGCGCAAGATATCATCTGCAATTCTAAAAGCCTCCTGTACTGGAGTTTGTTCATTAATCACAGATAGCAAACGATTATTGGGGATCACGATTAACGTATCTACTCTGCTTTGTAAAGCAGCAATACCTTCATCAGCCTGAGTAATTCGGCGTCGCCCTTCAAAAGTAAATGGCCGAGTTACAACTCCCACCGTCAGAGAGCCAGCTTCTTTAGCAATTTCAGCTATGACTGGGGCCGCGCCAGTACCAGTACCACCACCCATTCCTGCAGTAATAAAAACTAAATCTGGGTGATCCAAAGCATTAGCAATCTCATCGCGAGATTCTTCAGCCGCCTTCTGACCAATAGCCGGATTACCTCCAGCTCCTAGCCCTCTTGTCAATTTTTGTCCAAGTTGTAAACGTTTAGGAGCGTGTGATAGGGTTAAAGCCTGGGCATCGGTGTTAACTGTCCAGAATTCTATACCAGAAACCTCACTAGCAATCATTCTGTTAACAGCATTACCCCCACCACCACCGACACCAATTACCTTGATTCTTGCAGCACTACTTGGCACAATGTTATCATCACTCCTTAGTTCTTCCTTTGTTATACCCTTGGGATCGTGATTCTGAGTTTGTTCTCCATAGAAAGCTGAATTATTGCGGAATGGATTAGAGGCATTTTTTGGCAATGGAAAATTTCCTTGTCCTTGAAATTGGGGATTTTCATGGCCGACCCCTGGTTGATTATTCACTATCATTATTAATTAGGAATGGTATGTATACAGTTTTTTTTACTTTAAGCTAATTTTATAGTTCATAAAAACATAGTCAAATATGACATATTCTTATTTTACAGATGTTACCCTGTTAAACTACAACACCACGCTAGTTGCTTCTCGTCGGGGAACCCGCCTAACGTACTGGCTCCTATATCCCATGGTCAAAGACATTTGGGACTGCTTTTTTGATAATGTTCAGAGAACCGTTCACATTAGCATTGATTAATACCTTACCAGGATAGCCCTTGGCAGAGGTTAATGAGTGACATTTTAAGTTATGTTGGATTATAAACCAACAAATTTATAAACCAACAACTATTTGATAAAATTAACCAGTTTTATATTGCCTGGAACTTAAGCAATTAATTTATCGTCTTTATAGTTTATAGAAATTTTTTCTTGTTGAAGATGAATGATTATTTAAGCAAAATAAACTTAATTAGGGCTGGCTGAATCAAGCTAAAATTTAGGATAGCTAAAGCAAAAGTGCTTTTTATCTTCAATTTATCTTCAATTTATCTCCTAGTTATTGGCTCTTATTGGCCTCAAAATCCGAAAATTTGCTGCTGAAATTCAAGCAAATTTCTTCACATAAACATAAAATGGCCGAAACCGTCGCCTGTTCCCCCATCTCCGCGTCTGGTGCGTCTCCCCGTGCCCGTGTCCTACCCCTACCAACCAATTTTTTCAGCAGACCCTAATTAGAGAGACCTTTAATACCCCTAGCCCCATCTGGCAATTGAATTAAGGGATAACTTGGATTTTTCAGATCAATATAGGCCATTCGTCGAGAATCAATTTTTTTTGGCAACTTCCGCATCCGGTCTAAAACATTTAATTGCTCGCTAAATCTAGCAGTGTATGGCCCTAAATGTACTATACCTAGTTCAGTTGTCAGGATTAGGTTTCCTGGGTCTTGCCAATTAATTTCAAATACCTTAACAGGACTACGACTTAAATTTTGATATAATAAACGCCAATATGGGCGATACTGTTCAGTAAAACCAATTACTTTTAGAGTAGGCAAAGACTCAGTTCGTTCCAAGGCAGAAAAACTTTCCAAAGGTATCCAATTACCATAAGCATCCAACCATCCCATATTTTGTGAGTCAGGATTACCCACCTTACCTTTTAATTGAGTAATTGCTACAGGATGTCGTTCTCTAATTGAAATCTTCAAACTAGGAGGAAATAACTGACGACTAATCCTAGCCCTAGCAATTGGCCCGTGAGATTCTAAATTTGCACTTAGCTCCTGGGGTTTAATTCCCCATAGAGATTGAGGATAGTCTAAAGAAATTAAAGATAATATTGCCCGGTCTGAAAGCAATTGATTACCTTCTACGGTTAACTGTTCAGGCTTAGTGATTAGCCAAATAGGTTGAGCGATCGCCCACAAAAGACCCCCTGCTAAACCACTAACTGCCAGTATTTGCCAGATGAGAATTACCACTCTTAAACGTCGTTGACGGCGCAATACTTGTCGCCGACTTGCTAAATCTGACTGAGAAACCGACCCAATACTACTAGCCATTTACCATTTCACCCACTAATTAATATTTATACAAAATCAACCCTGTTCATCACAATTTTTATCTATTTTAACCACATATATTCCGCCAGTATAGTAATAATTTTTATAGTAAGAATTGAGCGAATTACCGACACAAACGCATCCGGTTTCTGTGTAGGCTGATGATGCCTTTTAAAGACAGTTATGGAAATATTTCCCATCTTTCTTGAATATTGTTTAGTTTGATTTTTGCGAGGTAAACCTGTGAGATTTAATTGCTCTTAGTATGAATTATTCAAAAAACTTCTGGAATAGAATATATTTAATTTAATTCTCATTATTTAGTTTGATCAACCTATAATTTACAACTGAATAACTTTACTGTAGCCAAACCCCTATAATATTATCACCCTTTATACTGTTACCCCTAAGTATTTAGATACCTATTACACAAAAGACAAAAATCCCACAAAATACTAAGTAATAATACTATGTATAAGTATATGGGAAAAACTTTGTTGACACAGCCAGACTTAGTGAAATTTTATAAAGCCTGTAACCCTAGCAAAACTCTAGTTGTAGGAAATCCAGACGATAGACAATATTATATAGATTTTGCCAGAGTCAGGGGTAGCGACATTATCAGGGAACTAGAAAGAACCATAACACTGCTATCTGGAAACTATCCCACCTGTCAACTATTTACAGGCCATATAGGGTGTGGTAAGTCCACTGAACTATTCCGACTCAAGGATAAACTAGAACAACATGGATATCACGTTGTATACTTCGAGTCTTCTGAAGACCTAGACATGGGGGACGTAGATATCAGTGATATTTTGCTGGCGATCGCTCGTCAAGTCAGCGAAAGTATGGAACAAGCTGGTATAAAACTCAAACCAGGCTATTTCCAAAAACTTTTTACGGAACTAGCAGAAGTCTTACAAACTCCGATACAGCTATCAGGAGAAGCCGAATTATCCATTGGTATTGGCAAAATTACAGCTAAAACCAAAGACTCCCCCAAATTACGTTCTCAATTAAGACAATACCTTGAACCTAGAACCAGCAACATTCTAGAATCAATTAATCAAGAATTACTCGAACGGGCCAATGCGGAGCTAAGACGCAGAGGAAAACAAGGAATGGTGGTAATTGTTGATAACCTAGATCGAGTAGATAACTCGCCCAAATCTTGGGGACGCACCCAGCCAGAATATCTATTTGTAGACCGAGGTGAACAACTAAAAAAACTTAATTGTCATGTAGTCTATACTATACCTTTAACATTAATGTTCTCTAATGACTACGGCAGACTATCTAGTAGATTTGGAGTAAAACCAAAAGTATTACCAATGGTACGCATACAAGCTAGGTGTAGAAAGCCTACGATGAAACCTAATGATTATGAGCCT
>JASJEE010000390.1 GCA_030064835.1 Microcoleaceae cyanobacterium MO_207.B10
CACAGTAGGGACGTTGCATGCAACGTCCCTACAAGCTTTTGGTTATGGCGATGTGGTTCATCAATTTGAAAAGCGCTGTATGACTCCTAATATAGAATCCCGTTATAAGTAGTCGTGCAAAATAAATTTCCTAGTTGAGAGAGGAAACAGGGAACAGGGAATCAGGAATAGGGATAAATAATTGATAATTTATGGATAATATTGGAGATGTATCATAAAATGTGTAATTAATTTTGCATAACCGCTGATGTTTATAACTAGATTTTAATCTTTAATCTAACATCCCCCAATCTTCCCATACTCCCCAGACTTCCCACGCCCCATACTAGCTGAACTATGAACTATATAGTAACTATTCAACCACATTTTATATAACTTCTAGCCTCCATCAAAAGACTTTTTCCGCAAGCCCTATTTCTAATTCCTATAGAATAATTTAATCACATTAATAAAAATCTCCATCTTTCTTTTTATATAAAATTGAATGAGGAAAATAAAATCAAGATTTTAACTATTAATTCAATCTACTAGTAAACAACAAAAAAAAATCATATTACTGAGTTTATAGATTTTCGGATATTTCTAATAGACATCTCCAATAATAAAAAATAAAATCAATTATTTCTTTCTACTCCCTACTCCCTACTTTCTCTTTTCTAGAAATGTCTAATAAATTCAACAGCTTACTCATTCCTATTACCATGAATTTAATTTCGTTCAAAGAAAGGTCTTATCGAGGAGGGAAATGCCTCAATTTTTAACTTGTAGTCTCCCGACTCTCCTGCTTCATAGGAATTTGCAAGTAACTTATAGGTTCCATTTTCCGGTAAAGTAATTACAATTCTGGCATTTTTTTCACCACCACTATCATCATCCTGAGCTAACTCTTGACCATTAGAACTTAATAAAATCAAATACGGATCTATCTGCTTACTACTCATGTCAATAGAAAGTTTTTGACCAGCTTTACCTTCAAAAGCGTACAGATCGTAATAGCTATTATCTACAGGTAAAACTTTAGATTCAGTGCCTAAATTCCCATCAACTTCAACCAAACCATTAAGGTTTAATTTTTCAGCTTGCTGCTCATCAAACATAGTAGATGGTTGTTGAGCCACCAGAGGCGCTCGCCCTTCTTCAACAGCTTGTAAAAAATCTGGAACGCTATCTATAGAAATCGCAAAACCAATACCAATATTACCCCCTAATTGACCTCTGGTAAATATGGCTGTATTCACACCTATAAGTTGTCCATAGCTATTAAGTAATGGCCCGCCAGAATTGCCAGGATTAATTGCTGCATCTGTTTGGATCAAGCCTCTTTCTTTGTCTATGCGACTTACTATTCCCACAGTTAGAGTACCCTGAAACCTACCAAAAGGATTACCAATAGCAAAAGCTCGCTGACCTACTTTTATGGAATTTGGAGATGCTATTTTAACAGTGGGAAGATTTCTTTCGCCTCGAATTTTCAAAACTGCTAAATCTAAACCTTTTTCCCCAAAACCAATAACATCAGCTTCAACTTTTTTCCCATCTGCTAAGGTAACTGTTACTACACCACCTTGAGACACGACATGAGCATTAGTTAATACCATTCCATCAGGAGTTATAATTGTGCCACTACCGTTAGTTTTATCTGTATCTATAGAAACTACTGCTTGACTGGCTAGCTCATAAACACGAATATTAGTTTTTTCTTCAAAACTAATAGCAAGTAGTGTTTCTTTTTGATTTTGTTTAAGGTTCTGGGTACGGTTATATAAAGATAATTTTTGTGTTTTGGCGTTAGCGGGAAGAAAGTTAGTGAAATTTGCACCAACTGCTAATCCCATGGCGAATATTGCCGATGTAACTGTTTGTAGAAGTTTGGGATTCATTGTGGCTGCTTCAACCTAATTTATATAGATTTTTAGGTATTTTTATTTGAATTATATCTAAATTTATCAGCCTGAATAGGCTAGATATTAACTTATCTTTAACTTATCTTAAGAGTTATTTTGTCTGAATAAATTTTAACGTGGACTCATTGGTATATTCAGGGGATTACCATATTTATTGTAAACTAGAATATCCCACTGGCCATTCGCACTTGACTCAAAGGCAATGGTACTGCCATCACTGCTAATTGTAGGGTTTCTGACATCCGATTGGAGATTGGCTGTTAAGTTCCGAAGTTGATTTGTTTCTCGATCATAAAGCATAATATTTGACTTGCCTTGACGAGTTGCTGCAAATACAATGTAGCGACTATCACCAGAAATAGCTGGGTCAGTAGAGATTGTATCGAGAGAATTTAATCCAGGCAAATCAACCAACTGTCGATTGAGTTTATCGTATAGGTAGATATCTTGTCGCCCACGTCTATCTGAGCTAAAGACAATATATCTTTGAGTGACTTGAGGTGTTAGTTCAGCAGCGGGACTATTTAGACCTTGGCCCCCAGGAATGAATGGGTAATTAACTAATCTGGGGTAGCCAACACAGCTATTCAACATACTAGCAACTGCCACAGCAAAGATCGTTTTTGGTTGTTGCATTTCCCCAAAGATATTGTATTAATTTAAGCTTCAAAAGTAATTATTTCCCACACTGTAAATAAATATAATTGCACAATTGCTCTTCATTAATTGATAATTACCTCTGGTTAAAACTGTTACGGAATTGAAGATCGGGAAATATTATTTCTTTTCTTGGTTGATTGGATATGGCGTTTGCGCTCCGCAAAGCTCCGAAGTGCGCGTAATGTCCCGGAGGGAAAGGAAGGCGCGAAGAGTGCAGAGCCGCTCCGAAGCATCGCCATCCCGCTCTACGGGAAGCTCCGCTTTCCGACCGCTTTTTCCCCTTAAAAGGGTCGGCTTTCAACCAGAATTATTTAATTATTAATTATTAATTATTAATTATTCGGTAAATATGAGCCATTAGACATCTCCGGAAAAGAGGGAGTAGGGAGAAATAATTGATGTTTGATTTACGATAATTGATTTGATTTTTTATTATTGGAGATGTCTATTATAATCCTAATCATAAATTCCAGTTTATATTGATTACTTATATTATTTATGCTTGAATGTTGAGCAATAATCAACCATCGAAAATGTGAAATACAAAAGATTCCAGAGTAGGAGAAGGTTTGTTTTTGTATTAATTAAAATCAGTTGAGATAACACCTAATATCTATAATATTACCTATGATTTTTTTAATTACTAATTAACCAGAAATAAGATTATAAAAAAATATAAAAGGTAATAATTATAAATATATTTTTTTGAAAGCAGAAATTACTAAAACTTATAGTATTAATACCAATTTGATAAATATTTGCTACGTCAGCATTCAGCTATTAGCGGTCAGCGCTTCCCTACAAGATGCTACGCAAACAGCAATAAAAATTAACCTGAATAGTTAAAATTAGCTGATGATGTCCGCTTTTACCTAGACTTTTAATTCTGGCACTACCTCACTCCTAATTCCTCCTCTAAATACAACAAACGAGGAACCCTGAAAGCTGAGAGCTGAATCCTTACTTTGCTAAAATATAACTACCTCCGGACTTGTTATTAATTACTCTCCTCCAGTGAAGGTAAGCCTAATATTTCTGACTCTACAGATGAACCATCAACGATGTCTAGTTCAATTAAAGGTCCTCTATCTATCACTTCTAAATCCCATTGTCCGCGACGCCCACTTTCAAAAACAATATAGCGACCATCAGCACTAATACTAGGATTTCGTAGCCAACCGCGATATCCTAGAGTTAGAACTTGCCAACGATTTGTCAAACGATCATATAGCTCTATCTCTGGCCTACCAGCATCACTGGCAGTGTAGACTATATAACGAGCATTGTTACTAATACTGGGACTTTCTGCGATCGCATCTCGACGATTTAACCGTGGTATGTCCACAAATTGCTGTTGCTGCAAATCATAAAGCAGAATATTACGTTTACCATTACGATTAGAAACAAAAGCCAAAAATCGACCATTTCCACTCAATGCTGGTTGCTCATCAGTATAAAGACTATTGAGAGCCATATTGACATTGAGACTATTATATGATCTACAACTTATTAATAAACTGGATATTGCCAGACTAAGTGTACCAAGATGTAGGAATCGAAAAATAGAAGGAATGGGAAAAGTTTGAATCTTCATCTTTAACCTTTGGCTTTGGCAATGAAATATCATTTACCGAATAATTAATAATTCATAGTTAATAATTAACAATTAAGAGTTGATTGTTAATAGTTAACTATTATTAATTCAACAATTAAGGTAAAAAGCTTCCCCTTGGATAGGGGATAAAATCCCAATTTTTCCTTTTAGTCAATTCCCTTATTTTTATCAGGGGTAATTATTAATTGTTCATTGTTCATTGTTAATTGCTGAAATGCTCCTCTGGCTAGCTAAAGGTGCAGAGATTTGCAAATCTCACAACTTTAAGATTTCTGCAAGAAAATTATCACCACCCACATTCCTACTTCTATTAGACTATTAGATATTTGCAGAACCATCCTGATCATTATCCGCAGAGTCCATAGGAGTATAGTCTACATAATCTGTTGGAGTACTTGCTTCTTGCTCAGGAGATGATGCTTCTGGTGGGCGACGTCGCCTAGTTCTTGGAGGTCTTTCTTCTGAATAGCTATCTGTGGTAGTGGGACGACTACTACGGCTACGATTTGGCCTTTCTTCATCAGTTGTTTCCCAACCATCTCTACTACTGCTACGATAATATCTATTATCATCTTGACCATTTAAACTACCTAAGTTATCTCGACTACGAGAACGAGGTGGTCTATTTTCTTGGTCTACTGAGTTTTCCCAGTTTTGTGATGAAGCTCTGGGGTAATCTTCTGAACGGGAGCTACGTTTGCGTAATTTGGTTTTTGGTTCTACAGGTCTGTCGTAACTACTTCTGCGAGTCGGAGGACGACGGCGATAATCATCTTCGTAGGGGTCTGGCCTTGAAGAACGATAATCTTGGCTACCTCTAATGCGACGGTTAGGGGGATATTCTTCTACTGGCTCTAGTTCGTCTAACTCTGCTTCAACATAACTATAAACTCGACTGACAGAGCGGTCTTCGTCCACAACAGGTGTACGTCCCTTAGCTTGCTGAGTTGTCAGACCTCGCATTGTAATAGCTTCTGCTGCAAAAAATATAGCACTACCAGTTAATAAAAACTGACCAAAAGCTAGAATAGGGTCTAGTCGCCAGCCTTGAAATAGCAGAATACCTCCACAAAGCAGGCCGATCGCTGCAAAGAAAATGTCATGATCTCTAGCTAGTTTTGGACGCCATGTCCGTAGGAAGTACAGTCCTGCTCCTGCTACGGCCAGGATTATGCCTAGCAGACTGCTTAAATTTAATCCTAAGTTGACCATTACTATAAATCTCCTAAGTCACTTGTAAGTTAGCTATTCAAGTTTAAAATTTCTACCCTAGCTAGGTATCGCGACTTCAAGCTATTTGTCTATTTGTAAATATATTAGAGTTCACTTAACAATAAGTCGTGAAAAATTAATTGAATATAGAATAAACCGCTTGTCCAAAAATGGATAAATGTACAATTAATTTTGCCTTGGTACTTAATGGGTCAGATATTAATATTCTCAATTTAACAAAGAAAAACCTCAGTTTGTCAGGGTTGGACAATTTCATTATTGCTTCCCCTTTTCTGTTCTGAGGCTTTAGCTATGGGTTTAGGTTAATTACAGAGTGAGCTATTTTTTTGAAAAATACCCATACTTGAAATTTCTGAGCGTTTTAATATTCTGTCTCTGCGTTACCTTAGAGCCACAAGAAAAAATATCAACAGTCTAGGAACGAGTAACTTTATCCTTCTGACTGATGAATACGAGAAAAACTGTAGCTGGAATCACTACAATTAAACTGCCCCACATTAGACTCAAAAAGAAGTTTGATAAGGATGGTGTCATGGATTATTGCCCTTTTTTGTCACAAAAGTTGATTTATTTTAACTTTAAATTACCCAAGATCAAAGGCTATTTGCAGTTGGCATTCGATACTTTTGTGGCCTTTGCTTGCCAAAGTCCAAGTTATTGATTGGTCTGACATAGCACCCACAGACAAATACTTGCCTTCTGCAGTCTAATTCTTCTCTTTGCTTGGTTTTGGCACGATTAGTTAGCTGGATTTCCAGCGATTTCTGCTTATTGTATCAAAAATCTCCACAACTATTAATATTTGCTACAGCATTCTTTCTGTAGGGGAAGATAATAAGGTAGAAAGTATAGCAATTTTCATACTGATGAAGTACAAAATTCTTTGGTTTGAGGTGGTAGGTAAAAATTATTTGTTTCTAGAACAATTCTTATACTGGTTTCGGTACTCTCATTCGTTAGTTTTAGGGAACACTTTACTAAGAGGAGTAGAAGAGAAATTAAAGATAGGTGTATCTCACTAAGAGCGAGAAACGCTATAGTTAGATATTAACCTATCATCCGGGCAAAAGTTTTTCCAATTTTGAAGGGCTTTGTGTTGATTCTGAAACAAGGTTCATTAGATTTTTTTGTAGTTTTTTAATTGAGTAAAACCAGACATAATCTACTTATACGAGTTTAAAAAAACATGAACCTGCGGAGGCGGGAGTTAGACTGTCACCCTTGCTATTATTGAATAAATAGGTAGATATAGCAATTCCCATACTGATGAAGTACACTAATTAGTTTTTTTAGGTGGTAGGTGGTAGGTGGTAGGTGGTAGGTGGTAGGTGAACATTATTTGTTTCGGGTAGCAATTCCTATACTGGATTTGGTATGAGCATTCCTTGGTTTTAGGGAACACCGATCTGGGAATACAATAGAAATAAAGATAGCTATACCTCATGAGTTTGGGAAATGCTATATTCTTGTAATACTACCTTGAAAAAAAATAATTAATTGTGTAATTCAAATTGCTCCTTCGTAGTTAAGCAAGTTAAATTTACAATATAGATATAGATGTTTAAGTTAGCAAGACTATACCAAGTTTTTACTCCTGATAATTCTCTTAGTGCGGTACTAGTTTCCTGGTTTCGAGAAATAATATTGACTGACTACAATATCAGGGCTATTTCATTCTAAACCTTGCCATTTTATGTATTTACGAAAGTACGTTATTTATACCTCTAGACAATTTTCTTTCCCTTTAATATAAAGTAAGTAAATT
>JASJEE010000391.1 GCA_030064835.1 Microcoleaceae cyanobacterium MO_207.B10
GCTGAATCAAGGTATGAAAATAAAAACTCAACAATCTAGAATACTTACGATTTAATAGTTTAGCGATCGCTAATAAATATAAATCATACCCACGCATCAGCAACGCCATCTATTTCTATAGGACGACTTTAATTTTGATGTTGATAGATGATGATTAGTTTTTAATCATTAACATCAACAACCAATCAAATAAAAATGAACCTAATTTTAGAGGACTAATATGCAATCAACAACTACTAAATTAGATAACGCAAATATGGACACTCCCAAATATGGTTTACCAGTCACAATAATTACAGGTTTTCTGGGAAGTGGTAAGACAACTTTACTGAACCATATATTAGAAAATCAACAAGGTGTTAAAACTGCTGTTTTGGTAAATGAATTTGGAGAAATTGGGATTGATAATGAGTTAATTGTTTCTACTGATGCAGATGACACAATGATAGAACTTAGTAATGGTTGTGTTTGCTGTACTATTAATGAGGATTTGGTTAATGCTGTTTATAAGGTTTTAGAAAGACCAGAAAAAATTGATTATATGGTGGTTGAAACTACCGGTTTAGCTGACCCTTTACCAGTGGCTTTGACTTTTTTAGGTACTGAGTTACGAGATATGACTCGCCTAGATTCAATTATTACTTTGGTAGATGCTGCGAACTATAGTCTTGATTTATTTAATAGTCAAGCAGCATATAGTCAAATTGTCTATGGTGATATTATTTTATTGAATAAAACTGACTTGGTTGAGGTGGCAGATTTAGATTCATTGGAAGTGAAAATTAGGGATGTTAAAAAAGATGCCAGAATTATGAGAACTAAACAATCGGAAGTAGCTTTACCATTAATTCTAAGTGTGGGTTTGTTTGAGTCGGATAAGTATTTTGAGGAAACAGAATCAGCTCATAAGCATGACCATGACCACGACCATGACCATGACCATGACCATGACCATGACCATCATCACGACCATGGCCATAACCACGAACATGAGCATCACCATCACGACCATGACCATGGACATGAACATGAACATCATCACCATCATTCTAACCACTTAGAAAATGATGGATTTACTTCTATTTCTTTTCAAAGCGATAAGCCTCTTTCTCTTAAGAAATTCCAATATTTTTTGGATAACAAACTACCGGAAAATGTGTTCCGGGCAAAGGGAATTTTATGGTTTGAAGAAAGTCCTTTACGGCATATATTTCACTTGAGTGGTAAGCGGTTTAGTATTGTTGATGATGAGTGGAAAGGTATGCAAAAAAATCAATTAGTTTTGATTGGTCAAAATTTAGACCATGAGAAGTTGCGATCGCAATTACAAGACTGTGTTATATCTTAAAAAAAATTAGGAATAAGCTAATAAATATCGTGGAATATTCCTATCTACTTGTATAAATTAGTAGGGGGGTTTGATAACAAAACCCCTACTAGCTAATACCACTTTCGTAAAGCATTACTATAGTAGTTTATATTGAGGTATTAGGTATTAGGTATTAGCTTTTATATTATGTCCGGTAGCATCGGTATTGTATAGCAAAGGTAGGGAAAAGGAAACAGGGAGGAAGACTTAAGAGCAAGAAAAAAACTTAAATTTCCTGTTGATATCTACCATTTGCTTTACACAAACGAGATTAACGGACATGATATTAGGTAGTAAATATGACAGAAAACAACTGCAAATTTTCTAATCTTTTGATGTGAGGATTTGACTATAGCATTTATGAATGGGATGTGAACGAAAGATTAGTTTTTTGCTAATAGCAAAAAGTTCCAGAAACCTTCTTGACTGTTCCGCTGTTCCCTGTTCCCTTGTTCAAAATTTTTAAGTTTATAATCAAAATGGAAATGCTATATAACAAAATTTCTTGAATTTAGGATAAAAATTTTTGCTTTCTTTCTTCTCTTTTCTCTTATTTGTAAAAATATCTTATGCGAGTTGTGATTCAAAGGGTTAAATCTTCTCAAGTTAAAGTTAATCAAGAAATTGTCGGAAAAATTGGTAAAGGATTAAATTTACTTGTCGGTATAGCTACTACTGATACAGAAAAAGAACTAGATTGGATGGCGCGTAAATGTTTAGATATTCGTTTATTTCCTGACCTAGATAGTGATAGTAATCGTTGGGAAAAATCCGTTACAGATATAGGTGGTGAATTGTTAGTAGTGAGTCAGTTTACTCTTTATGGAGACTGTCGCAAAGGTCGTCGGCCATCTTTTGATCGTTCTGCATCTCCTGAAGCTGCTAAACGACTTTATCAACTATTTGTAGATCAATTAAAATTAAGTGATTTGAAGGTAGAAACTGGTATATTTGGAGCAATGATGGAAGTAGAAATTGATAATGATGGTCCTGTCACTTTGTTGTTAGAACGAGAAGCTACTTAGATTAAGTTTAATATCAAAGCAATACAGTATAATATTGTTTACCAGATTAGCCAGATATTTTCTGATTTAATTTTTATCTCAAAATCTATGAAAAAATTTTCTGATTTGGGATTGCACTTACAAGCTAAATAAATATATTTTCACGACTAAAACCGATATAGCAATTCCCATACTGATGAAGTACGTTCGCTCATTTGTTAGTTTTAGGTTGTAGGTCTTAAGTAGGTAGGTTTAATTATCCGCATAATAGCAATGCAGATTCAAAACAGTGAGAACCTATTAGTAACTTGTTTGTAGGTTCTTTTTCAGATTTTTTGTTTTAACCTTTATTTCTGCCTACCTATTTAGGTGGTAGGTGAACATTATTTGTTTCTATAGCAATTGTTATACTAGGTTCGGTAGGCTCATTGATTGGTTTTAGGGAAAACTTAACTGAGAATAGAATAGAAATAGATATAATCGTACCTCATTAATCTGGGAAACACTATATTCTTTTGGTTACATATTAAAGAATTTCAAGTAGAATAGGTAAACCCTATGTCCGGTTTGACGAACAAATAGTGGCGTATTTCCACACTCATATTAATCGAGATTTAAAATCAAACAAATGTTATACTTAGCCTTAAGTAGTAGTGGGATTACCCAACACTCAAATCAATTACTTTAAGTCTACCTTTAATAAGGTTAAGGTATTTCCCTCTAAACAATTTAGTTAGTAGCAAATTAAATACAAAAGGAAAGCTATGGGATTCTTTGATTCAGAAGTAGTTCAGCAAGAAGCTAAACAGTTATTTGAGGATTACCAATCTTTAATTAAACTGGGCAGTGACTACGGTAAATTTGACCGGGAAGGAAAGAAAATTTACATTGACCAGATGGAAAATATTATGGAGCGCTACCGAATTTTTATGAAGCGCTTTGAGTTATCGGAAGATTTTATGGCTCAAATGACTATGGAGCAACTTAAAACTCAATTAAATCAATTTGGTATTACTCCTCAACAGATGTTTGAGCAAATGAACTTGACTTTAGAACGCATGAAGTCAGAGTTAGAAAAACAGACATAGGTTAAAAAAGAAGTAATAGGTTGATTAGATAATTAATAAATTTTTGATAATTTGAGATAAATTGCTAGATTACTGGGGCATGATTACTATATGACTTGTTGCTAAATCAAATAATCTTTTTTGGGAAAACATTTTATCGTTAATATCAAATGCAAGCATTTCCTGCTAATAGCTGAATGCTTATTTTTGACTTAATTAATAAAGCCTTGATCTAAAACTAAAATAAATAGTTGAAGCGCTGATAACACAGTTTCTCCGATAGGAAACTAGCTTACTGCTGTTTGGGCAGAATTCCGGAGGAAATGCTTACCATCAAAGAATAGTCTTTATTTAATGTTGTCTGGATAAAACTATTATTACAGGAAAATCAAAATTCATTTATATAGCAATCCGTGCATAGGTTGCGAATTAAAAAGTAAATAAAAAAGTTGAAAATCCGACCTGTTAGCTATTCCCAGTTAAGTGTTCCCTAAAAAGCAGTAAGATTTTTGCCACGCTTAAAATAGGATTGGTATATTCTTTACTTATTTGAACTAGGTAAAAACTTTGTCTTTTGGGAACAGGTAATAGCAGCTTTTAAATTAGATCTAATACCTCGGTTTTTAAATTTATTTTTAGCAACAAGCTAAGAGCATTGTAGATTGTTTGATTAATTCAAATTATGTTCAAAAGATTATAGTAATGGACTGTTTTATCTTAAATGTTGCAATAGATTTTTGCTTCTAGTGCAGGATGGGGGAAATAAGTGACCAGTGACAAAATGATCAAATCCTTACCAATCAAAAGTTTTGACTTCTAACTTCTGACTTCCGCGTAGCGGTACTAGGTAGAGGTTGCTGATTAAATCTCAAAGCTCTGACACAGGGTCATTTCATTCTAGATTTTGGCAATGAATTTACTGACTTTACAGATAGCGAAAGATAGGTTGTCTAAAGCTCAGAATCAGGTATTTTCGTAAATACATAGAAATGGCAAAGTTAAGAATAAGAATGAAATAACCCTGACACTGACAAGTAAAGGTTTTAGTTTTTTTTGGAGCGAAAAAAAGTGCAAATTTTTCAGCTTGAGTAACTAAAAAGTTACGATCAAAGGCAGACAAGTACAGAAATATCAAGGAAAAATTCTTTCTCCTACCTTCTCTGTCTCCCACACTTCCTTTTAACCCACCATTTTAGATGTGTCAATCCAGCCAGTAACTTTAAGGTGGATCGAATTTAGATGCAGGTGGGAAATACTCAGCACGTTTACCACTCATTGCTTGGTTCATAAAGTCACGCCAGATAGGTGCAACAGTAGTCCCACCAGTAGCACCATAGTTGAGGGGTCGGTAATCATCATTCCCTACCCAAATAGCTGTTGCTAACTGAGGAGTATAACCAACAAACCAAACATCCCGTTCTGAAGAAGTTGTCCCCGTCTTTCCAGCAGCCTGACGACCAATTTTAGCTCTAGTGGCAGTACCTCGTTCAATTACCCCAACTAATACACTATTTAGTGATGCTACAGCCCATTGATTCAAAACCAATTTAGGTTTAGGGGTGTTGTCAAGCAAAACATTTCCACTAGTATCTGTCACCTGCACAATAAAAGTAGTGTCTGAATGCCAACCATCATTAGCAAAAGTAGCATAAGCACCCGCCATCTCCAGAGGTGTCAAATCAACAGAACCCAGAGGTAAAGAAATAACTGGTTCCATGGGACTTTTAATACCCAAAATACGACAGACTTCAATTACCTTATTCAGCCCCACATACTGACCAATTTTAACTGCAGGTATATTCATAGAAGACTCCAAAGCCTTCCGAATACTAACTGCCCCAGAATACCCACCACCATAATTTCGAGGAGAGTAATAACCATTACCATCCGGATAACTAACGCGAGTATCCATAACTATCGAATATGGCGAAAATCTACCGGAAGCAAAAGCAGTGTAATAAACAAAAGGCTTAAATGCAGAACCTGGTTGCCTACGGGCCTGAACAGCACGATTATATTGACTAGTTTTAAAATCTGCCCCACCAACCATTGCTTTGACAAAATGTGTGCGTGGGTCAACTGCCACCAATGCCAGTTGACCTTTGTCCCAACTCCGATAAACCCCACGGTAATACAAAATCTCATGCCATTCAGTCACAGTTTTCTCTGCCATCCGTTGGAAGTTCATGTCTATGGTGGTCTGTATTCGCATTCCACCCTTAAGAACAGTATCTTTACCAAATCTCTCTGTTAATTCCTGTACAACCGCCTCAGTAATATAAGGAAGTTCACTCTGACGAAAAGAGGTAACTTTACCCACTAACAATGGCTGCTTGAGAGCCTCTGCTTCCTCTTCCGGAGTAATCCAATTAAGTTCTCGCATTCTGGCCAAAACAGTTGCTTGACGTTGCTTGGACTTTTGGTAATTAATGAATGGGCTATATTCCTCTGGTGCCGGAATCATTCCTGCCATCAGAGCTGCCTCAGCAAGTGTCAAATCTTTAGAAGACTTATTAAAATAGCTTTTCGCTGCAGTCTCAACGCCATATAAATTATGACCCCAGTAAATTTGGTTGAGGTACAATTCTAAAATGTCGTTTTTTTCCAGAATTTGCTCCATCCGAATCGCCAAAACTGCCTCAGCAACTTTCCGGCTCAGTTTAGCTGTAGGGGATAGAAACAAATTTTTCACCAACTGCATAGTTACGGTAGAGCCACCTTCAACTGTTTTGCCCTGTTCCAAGTTGGCTACCACAGCACGCATAATCCCAATGGGATAAATCCCATGGTGGTTGTAAAAGTTACTATCTTCAATAGCAAGAACAGCCCTTTTTAATTCTGGAGAAATTTGATTTAGGGGTATTACTTCTCGGTTCGCTTCATCATGTAGACTGGCCAATGGTCTACCTTTAATGTCATATATATGAGTAGTTTCCGAAGGTGTATAATTTTTTAGCACTCGCACATCCGGCAGATTACGGAAGCTGATCGCCAGACCTACTAGTCCGCCAGCAACTACTGAGCTAGTGAGCATAGTAATGCCTAATATAGTACCTGCTGTTACTTTACTGACAGATTGAATAAATCCAAATACAGGTGTGGGAGCAGATTTTGTAGTTTGCTTGTGTGGGATAGCGTTGGTGGACACTTTGATTTAACTTCCTTAACTAGATTTTAGATTCAGAGTGATTATTTCAGTTTAGAGATACTTTGAGTGATTAGTGATTAAAGGGGTAATGGAGAATATTCCAGTTTGATTGCAAGTTAATAGTGAAATTTTGCATCTAAAAAATTTATGTTCGTAATTATATACAAAAATAAGAATGACTAAATATTGGTCAATAGTTTATGTTAAGTAGAGTCTGGTAGGTTTTGTGTATTATGTATCAAATTATCAGTTTACTCAAAAAAGTTACATCAGTGCTTTGATGGTATGTATGAGTTTTATGACTAAATATGCAACGTCTTTGTTTTAGCTGGCTCTACTTAGGATTTGCTGAAAAAGTATTTTGGAGGTTAGGAGTCAGGAGTCAGTAGTAGGGGGCTTTTCTACGGAATGCTCCGCACACCCCTTGAGTTTGCGATAGCATTCGGAACGAAATTACCCATACATAATCAATGGGAATGACAGACAAGACAGGAGAAAGAATTGTTTCTCAAATTTTTGGCCCTTGTCTACTCAAGATATGCAAGATATAGCAATCCGCGCATAGGTTGCGGGTAATTAAAAAGTAA
>JASJEE010000392.1 GCA_030064835.1 Microcoleaceae cyanobacterium MO_207.B10
TAATACCAATTAAAAAAAAGAATGTTATGCTTGAGAAAAATTGAAATTTTAACTAATTAATAAAGTTTTTCGACTTTATACCTGTTATAGCCAGCCTTTTTCTTTGTTTTTATTATTATTTCAGTACACCCAATACCCCACACCCAACCCCCAAGATTAATAATATTTGTAGCCAACATTTATCAATTTTGTATAACCTGTTCCCTAAAACTAGCAAATGAGGGTATCGAAACCAGTATAGGAATTGTTATAGAAACAAATAATTTTCACTTACCACCTCAAACCTACCACCTCAAACCTAAGAATGAGCGTATTCGATAAGTATGGGAATTGCTATAACTACCACTTAGAATAACCAATGTAGCAATATTTTTAAAAAATGGTATTACTCATCTTTTAATTTCCTTTTTCCTCTCATCCTTGCTACTATTTGTAAGTCAACACTTTTATCAGTTTCATCGACAATTTCACCAGTTAATTCTTCCAAAACATCCTCCAGAGTTACCACCCCAGAAGTTCCCCCATACTCATCTAATACCACCATCAAATGTTGACGATATTTCTGAAATTCTTTCAACAACTGGTCTACCTTTAATGTTTCAGGAATAAACCTCACTTCTCGCATAAAATCAACAATTTTTTGATTTTCTTTGCCTGAAATAATGCCCTGAAGTAACTCATATTTTAATGCGACACCAACCACATCATCTATAGACTCTTCAATCACAACTATCCGGCTATGTTGAGAAACAAGAATCTCCTCTTTAACTTCAGCTAAAATAGAATCTGCCCATAAATAAGTTGTAGCTATGCGAGGAGTCATAATATTAGCTGCACTTTTATCATTTAGCCGAAATACTCTTCTAATCATTTCAGCTTCATCACCTTCAATAACCCCCTCTTGATATCCTATTCTAGTCAAAAACATTATTTCGGCTTCGTTAGTAGTCGGTAGTTTTTTTCCTTTACTAAAGGGTGAAGTAATTTTTTCCATCAGCCAGACTATGGGATTAAAAATAAAAGTTAATCCCTGCACAGGTAAAGCCACGGTTAATGCGTAATTCATGGCATAGCGTTCTCCAAGAGTTTTGGGAATAATTTCCCCAAAAACAATCACTAAAAATGTTAATATTGCAGAAAAAATTCCTAACCAAGCATTACCTAAAACTGAAGCTGCTATATTACCAATTAAGATACTGCCAACTATATTAAAAATGTTATTAATAATCACTACAGTAGCAATAGGTCGATTAATTTTTTTTCTAATTGCCAATAATGCTAATGCTGCTGGTTTTTTCGTCTGTGCTAATTGTTGTACTTTGAGAGTAGGAACTGAAAGTAAAGCAGTTTCCGTAGCAGAACAAAAGGCAGAACCAATCAGAATAATCAAAACAACAATAGAAAGTTTCAGCATAATTAACTAATAACTGGATAAACTTAATCATACCGTTTTTTATTTTCTTATGAAACCTCCTAACTGGTTAATTGGGTTAGTTTTAACTATTGGCGTTTTGGCTGTTTCTACTGGTGCAATTTTAATTCGCTTGGCAAGTCTGTCTGCTGATATAAGTGGGGTAGGGTTTAGCTTAGTCATAGCTGCATCTCGGATTACGATCGCTGCTTTGTTATTGGTGCCTACATGGCCGAAAATTCGATGGCAAAATCTCCAACCTGGAGCAATATTTTATGCTGGTGCTGCGGGAGTTTGCTTGGCAGCCCACTTTGCTATTTGGATTACTTCTTTGTCGTACACTTCGATAACTGTTTCGACTACTCTCGTAACAACTAACCCCATCTGGGTAGCTTTGTTGTCCTGGTTGTGGTTAAAAGAAAGGCTGAGTAGGCAGACGATTATTGGGATAGTAGTAGCAATGACTGGGGGGCTCATTATTGGTTTGGGTGATATAACTGGGGCAACTACAGGTAGTAACCCTCTTCTTGGAAACTTTTTGGCCCTCATGGGAGCCTGGACAGTTAGTTTATATATGCTTTTGGGATATCAAGCCCAAGGCCGGGGGTTTGGCATAGGTGGCTATATTGTGGTAGCGTATACTATAGCTGCAGTTGTATTATTCCCTATTCCTTTACTTTCAGGGGTTAGTTATACTGGTTATCCAGGCTTAGTCTATTTTTATTTATTATTAATGGCATTATTGCCCCAATTGGTAGGTCATACTAGTTTTAATTGGGCAGTTAGATGGATATCTCCTACTTTGGTAACTTTGGCAATTTTATTTGAACCTGTTGCTGCGAGTTTTTTGGGTTATTTTTTGTTTGGGGAAGTGCCTTCTCTAGTTGTATTAATGGGGGCGGTTATTTTGTTAGTTGGAGTGGCTATATCTGCTCTGGGTTCTAAACATAAACATACATAGAGTGTAGGAATTTTTGGTAATTGTGTCTTTGCCAAAAAACACAGATTAATTCCTACACTATTATTCACTTTTATGAAAAAATTGGCGTTTCTGAATTAAGACATGAATTATCGGTTAGTAACTCATTGCAGATTCTATAAGATGAGGTTTCTCAGTTGTTTATTTGCTGAAATTCTTACCGAGTTTTAGGAATGCCAAAAAATCTATTTAGTCTCTGGGCTAATACCTTGATTTTGAGCTGTAAAAAATTCTGGTATTTTAGCAAATTGCTGCTGTAAAAATTGAATGATTGCTCTGAGACTAGAACCATGACTAACAGACCAAATATTTACTATTAAACAACAACTAGCAAATGACAAAAGAACGAATGTTTCGATTCTAACTACTCCTACAATAAACCAAGTTCCCACATGAAGGATAATCATTAAAGCGTAAAAACTGGCAAATAAAG
Source organism: Microcoleaceae cyanobacterium MO_207.B10 (assembly GCA_030064835.1). Lineage (GTDB taxonomy): Bacteria > Cyanobacteriota > Cyanobacteriia > Cyanobacteriales > Microcoleaceae > JASJEE01. The sequence continues at coordinate 2,824 of JASJEE010000392.1, forward strand.
CCATGACATTTATATCCTTTTGAGGGCGACGGAGGGCAGTAAAAATTATTGACTGTAAACTTGCTAATAAGTTTATAGGTACAAGAACACTACAAATTGCTAGACAGTTGATCTGTGAAAATTCGATGATGCTATTTAGAGTTAACATTCTGGCAATCTCTACTTTTGGTTTATTGATTGGTTGATTTATTTTGTGATTCTGAAATTTTTCATCCTCAGTCAAAAAAAGATTAGCTATTTTTGACTATGAGAGATGAAAAACACAGCTTTTTCTTTTGGATTTTGTTATTTCTTCTTAACTGAATCAGTCCATAAATTAGTAAACATCATGAACATTCCTCCCAAAAAAATACTAATTGCAATTCCGGCAGGAATGATACTTTGCCAGTCAGTAGTTTCCATATATCTCCTGATTAATTTACTCACGGATTTTTCGTAATTATACCGAATATTATATTGATTGTTATATGAGAAACCTAAGAATTGTAAATAAATCTTAAGCATCTCAATACTTGAGCAATCTTAAAAGTAAATATATGTACACTATTAAGTAATCTATTTTATAGTCAAAGATAAATAAGATAAATGTATTAGCTTCTAGATTAAATATATATACAAGTAAAAAAATCAACTGACCCTCAGAGAGATTCGTAAGCATTTTCTACAGAATGCTGCGCAAACAGCTATTAAGCTGTTGTGCATTTAAACCACTTATTTTTTGTCTGCCTGATTAAAAGGAAAAGCTTTATTACTTCTGACTTCTGACTTCTGGCTTCTGACTTGCTAAGACGCATTTTAAATGCGTCTTAGCTTAGAGGTTAGCTACCCTTCTACAGAGGAACTGCGTTATCAGAAATAAAAATTCACCTAAATAGTTAAAGTTGGCTGATGATGTCCGCTTTTGCCGAAAAATCATGGTCTAAAGTTTCCTATTTTAAGGGGATAAAAAATAGAATATTCCAAATTTCAAGCCTCTTTATTGCAGAGGTAATGTTAACTATTAACGGATAAAGGATAAGTATTAACTGATAACTGAAATGACCCTAACTTTTAATTCTCGCACTACCTAAATCATAATTCCTGCTTCAAATGCAACAAACGAGGAACGCTGAAAACTTACAGAGATTCTAATTAACTTTACAACAATCATTACCATTTTTTTTAATATCAATACTAACCACATGATTCAAGAAAAAACAGTAAATTTCGACATTCAATATCAAGAACAAATTCATTTGTCGGGTCACATTCAACGTCACGGGGTATTATTTGTTTTAAAAGAACCAGAATTAAAAATTTTACAGGCAAGTCAGAATACTTTGGAAATATTTGGTATACCTGCTCAAAAATTACTAAATCGAAACTTAAGTTACTTTTTCGACGAAAATCAAATCGATACACTTAGAAAAAGCTTAGAAAATAATCCTGTATTAAAAACAGTCAATCCTGTCAAATTATCAGTTAAAAGTAGAGATAATTTTTTAGTTTTTGATGGGATAATTCATCATTCGGAAAATTTTTTAATTCTTGAGTTAGAGCCAGCCATATCTCAAGAAAATCTTTCATTTTTAAACTTCTATCATTCTGTCAGAGAAGCAGCATCAAAAATGCAGAGTGCTTCTAATTTGAAAAATTTATCTCAAATAATTGTAGAAGAAATCCGAAAAATTACAGGTTTTGACAGAGTAATGGTATATAAATTTGATTCTCAAAATAGTGGTTTTGTAATTGCTGAAGACAAAATAGAAACCCTAGAACCACTATTAGGATTAAATTATCCAAGTCTAGATATTCCACCTCAAGCTAGAAAAATATTTCAGGTAAATTGGCTCAGATTAATTGCAGATGTTAATTCTCAACCTGTGGAAATATTACCAAGAAATAATCCAATTACTAATGAATCTATTAACTTAACTTATTCTGTTTTAAGAAGTGTCTCATCTTGCCACATTGAATATTTAAAAAATATGGGTGTCGGTGCTTCTATGTCTATATCTTTGCTCAAAAATCAAAAATTATGGGGTTTAATTGCTTGTCACCACAATTCAGCAAAATATGTACCTTATGAATTAAGAGCAGCTTGCGAATTTTTAGGACAAACAATGTCTCTAGAAATTCCTTATCAAGAAAATAACGAAGATTATAATTATCAGTTAGAGTTAAAGTCAGTCCAGAGTCAAATAATTCAAGATATTTCAACCTCATCAAATTTTATTGATGCCTTAGTTGAATGTCAAAAACAACTCCTAAATTTAGTCAGTGCTGAAGGAGCCATCGTAATTTCTGGAGACCATTTTCATCTAGTAGGTAAAACTCCACCATTAATAGCTATTCAAGAATTAATCCCAGAGATAGAAAAACAGTTTAATCAAGATGTTTTTTCTACAGATTCTTTGCCTAGAACTTATGAAAAATTTCGAGAATATAAAGATGTAGCTAGTGGGTTACTAGCACTTTCAATATCTTCAGCTCAAAGAATTTATATTTTGTGGTTTCGACCAGAAGTTATTAAAACTATTGATTGGGCAGGAGATCCTACACCAGTTACAGAAACCGAGTTTAATGGTCACATTAGATTATGTCCTAGAAAATCATTTGAACTGTGGAAAGAAAATGTTAAGCTAACATCTTTACCTTGGAAAAAATGTGAAATAGATACTGCCTTGGAACTGAGAAATGCGATTATTAAAATTGTGCTTAAACAAGCAGATGAACTAGCAAAATTGAATTCTGCATTGCAAACTTCAGAAGCAAGAGAGAGAGAAAAATCAGCTAAATTAGAACAAACATTAAAAAAATTACAATTGACTCAGACACAATTAATTCAAAGTGAAAAAATGTCTAGCTTAGGGCAATTAGTAGCAGGTATTGCCCATGAAATTAATAATCCTGTTAATTTTATATATGGCAATATTGAATATGCGAATAATTATTCCCATGAACTAATGCACTTGATTCAACTATATCAACAACATTACCATCCTCCTGTGGCAGAAATTGAAGCAGAAATTGAAGAAATAGATATAGAATTTATTATGGAAGACCTACCTCAACTATTAAAATCTATGAAGGTAGGTACAGAGCGGATTCGTGAAATTGTCAAGTCATTACGCAATTTTTCCAGACTTGATGAATCAGAAACTAAGGAAGTTAATATTCACGAAGGAATAGATAGCAGTTTATTAATACTTAATAATCGACTTACTCCCAAAGCTGGGAAAGAGATTAGTTTAATCAAGGAATATGGTAATTTACCTCTAATAAATTGTTATGTGAGTCAGTTAAACCAAGTATTGATGAATATTGTTGCAAATTCAATTGATGCTCTGGAAGAAGCACAAGCAAAGGGGAAATTTTCTGAATCAAATGAAGAGGAAATTCCCACTATTAAAATTCAAACAGAACTTAGAGAAAAAACATTTGTTACTATTAGGATCTCTGATAATGGTACGGGGATGAAAGAAGAAGTACAGGAAAAAATATTTAATCCTTTCTTTACTACAAAACCTGTAGGTAAAGGTACTGGTATTGGGTTGTCAATTAGTTATCAAATTGTGGTGGAAAAACATGGTGGTCGTATCTTTTGTAATTCTCAATTAGGAGAGGGAAGTGAGTTTATAATTGAGATTCCTATTCAACATAATTCTACGAAGGGATAGTTCAGTAATTAATAATTAATAATTATCCTTTCTTAAGAGAAGGAGATTGACTCAAAGGAAAATTTTTGTTTCTAAATATAATTTATAGTTAGGGCTGGCTGATTAAATCTCAAAGTATTTACAGCTAAAAAAGGAGCCTATTTTCAACAAGAGTTGGGAAAAAAATTACTCCCCTACTCCCCCGCTCCTTAAAAAAGACTTTTTCAGCAAACCCTAGTTAACTCCTGAACTCTTCAATAATCTAGACAAATATGAGACAACATACCCTACTTCAGCAACACTAAAACTTCTGACTTCTGAATTCTGACTTCTGACTTCATAAAGGCCATCCAGCAAAATTTATTAATATATCTTAATATATATTAAGGAAGAGTTTAAAGTTTAAGGATATGGCCGTGACTGACAACCAAACATCGAAATGGAAGGCAAGTAGATTATTCCAAACCCTAGCCTATTTTGGGGTAGTTCCCTTTATCGGTAGTATTAAATGGTTACAAAAATTATTTGGTGAAAAGACACCTAAAGCAACAAACACATCAGAAGTCGTATTAGTAGTAGGTGCGAATGGTGGAATTGGTAAACGAGTTGTACCTAGACTACTGAAGCGTGGTTATCAAGTACGATCGCTCGTTCGAGATGCCAAAAAAGCTCAAAAAGTTCTCGGTAAGAATGTCGAAATAGTAAC
>JASJEE010000393.1 GCA_030064835.1 Microcoleaceae cyanobacterium MO_207.B10
GGGGAGTAGGGGAGTAGGGGAGTAGGGGAGTAGGGGAGTAGGGGAGTAGGGGAGTAGGGGAGTAGGGGAGAAAGGTTTTTGTTGGGTTTCGTTCCTCAACCCAACCTACTCTTATTGCACCATTTTAGGTGTGTCAGTCTACTACTAATAAAAAATAAAATCAATTATCCCACAGAAATCGTCAATTATTTTCCCCTACTCCCTACTCCCTACTCCCTACTCCCTATTTAAGATAAATTTGCCGTAATTAGTCGATAGTTTACACAGTCTTGAGAGAGGAAAGAATTGTTTCTAAAATCTGAATATTTTCCAGAGTATTAATCTCGGAAAATATCTCTTTTCCTGATTCACCAAATTTCAATTGAGCTAAAAACCCTTACCTTTGCGGAGATACCAAATGGGTTCTATAAGAAAAGGTAATTCTAAATTCTAAATTCTAAATTCTAAATTCTTGAATGCTTGTAATCTAATTTTAGAATTTACAATAGGGATGGATATAGATAATTTTATAGCAGATGCTAAAACCCAATCTTCTGTTTTGTATCAAATCATTATTTTAGGAGAAGCAGTGAATAGATGATCTAACACTTTTATAAATTCCCATCCACAAATTCCTGTCAGACAAATCAAAGGTATGCGTAACCGAGTTACTCACGAATATAAAGAAATTGATAATGATATTATTTGGGATACCATACAATAAAGATGTACCAAGTTTATTGGGAATTTTAGACAATCTCTAATTACAGAACTTTTCGGGATAGTGAAGTACAGTTTAATACTAATCTCTATTCCCTAAACTTGTAAGAAAACAATGAATAAAAAAAATCCCGATAAATTATCTGATAAAATTGATTCGAGTGTAAAAGCAGCAATCGCTTCTGCAATTGAAAGACATCGAATTGGGAGAATCAATTAGTATTCTCAAAGATGGTAAAGTTGTGACATTAACTGCTGACCAAATCCTACCTTGAGAAAGTAGTCATTAATCAAAAAATACTTTAATCAAAAATCCAGAAAAAATTTATGAATATATCAACCCAAAGTAACACAGCTCGCAATCACCCAAATCATCCCAATGGCATCAAAAAAGTCCAGGTTGGTTGTGGCCCCCAGAATATAATGTCCGACTGGTGGAATGTCGATATTCGTCCTTTTCCTGGTATTGACCAACCGATGGATGTAACTAAACCTTGGCCTTTTAATGGTTTGGAATATGTGTATGGGGAACATTTTCTCGAACATCTAAGTCTCGAAGGAGCGATCGCTTTCCTGAATAATGTTTGGAAAAGTCTTAAACCTGGTGGGGTAATTCGACTTTCTACTCCTTCCCTAGAGTGGGTACTTTCTACTCATTTTAATTTATCAGAAACTAATCCACAAAGGCGGATTGATTCTACATTTTCCATGAATCGTGCTTTTCATGGATGGGGTCATCAATTTCTTTATTCCCAAGATTTTTTGCAATCTTTACTTGATAATTTAGGATGGGAAAAAGTCGTATTTTGTGAATATGGAAAAAGCAAGCATTCAAGTTTGAGAGGTATTGAACGTCATGGTAATTATCGAGTTGATAATGGATATCCTAATGTTTGGATTGTAGAAGGTACGCGAGGAGATAGTCGTTCAGAGTCTAGTGTTTTGTCTTATCAGAAATTACTGGATAAATCTTATATAAGTTATGTTAGGTCTGGTCATTAGTTAATAATGTAGTTGGATTATCAGCAATTTAATTACTAAAATTTATGCTCAGTTTTTATCAAAATTAGATATGTCAAACGAAATATCAACACCCCATCTCAAAAAATTTAGATTAGAATTGGAAAGTTATGCTCAGTCTCTACAGAACTATCGAAACTCTTTACAACAAATAGAGGCAAAACTCAAAGATTTATCACATTTTCCAATTCAGGAAAATCAAAGTTTAGAAACACCTAAAAATAAAAAGTTAGTTCATTGTATATTATTAACTTTTTATTTTAATGAAATATTAGAAAGATGTTTAGAGGGGTTATTACCAGAAAAAGACAGAATAGATGTTAGTGTGATAGAAAATAGTAGTGTTAATTCTGATGCTATTAGGAAAATTGTAGATTTGTATAAGGATAAAGGTTTAGTTAAAAATCATTTTATATTTGAGGAAAATATTGGTACTAATGCTTTTGAAATTGCTTTTGATAGTAATTTAGTTGATTTAGATTATGAGTATATAACTGTTACTGATGGAGATTTAGTTCCAGATAAAGGTTGGTTGGATGAACAGATTACGATTCTAGAAAAATGTCCCGAGGTATTTTCTGTGAGTATGCCACTACATTACGATAATGCTCCTCCGAAGCAAAAGGAAAAAGTTATGAAAATTCCTATAGAATCTGAGAATAATTTTTATAAAGAACGCATTGCTGGATGGGTTTTCAAGACATTCAGAACCTCTGAGTGGAAAGATTTTCTTGCTTTTAGAAAAAAACATAAAATTTTCTTTCACGATCGCTCTGCTTATGATTATGCAAAATTATACAAAAATAAAAAATCAGTGCTTACCCTAAATTCAAAGTCATATCATTTAACCTGGGATTATGCTAATGCAGAATATCTTCAACTTAAAAAATCATTGGGAGAAGTAAGTAGACATTCATGGTATCAAAATCAATATTCTGGATTTGTATTAATTCAAGAAAATCAAGAGGAGTTGTACTTTTCAGCACCTCCAGAAGTGGTACATCAAAAACTATCTGCTAAATTAAAAACTACTATATAATATAGAACTAAATACTTAAGATTTTTCTAGAGATTTTTTGAGATTTTGAAACTTATACTTCATTTGTTCTAGTTTATTTCGTGCTGATTCTGTTTGATTCACCAAGTTAGAATTAGCTGGTGTTAATGGTGGTTTAGTTTTAACTTCAGGTTTAGTAATTTTTGGCGAAGGAGATAGTTTTTCTTCACCAGTAAGACTATAACCAAATTCTTGCAAAGCTTCTTGACAAACTTCAGTACATAAAGCTTGTAGAGACGGTTCCAAATCATGTCGCCAACGTCCAACAGATTCTTGAGGGGTAGCAGAAGTACGATGTCTTTTTAACTGCTTTGTATCTTGAGATGCTATTTCTAAAATTTTAGAAATAGTTGAATTACTATTATCTAAATGCAAATATTCAAATATAGAACTCAAAGTTTCTTCGGGAGCTAAAATTAAATCTTCATAGCGTACTAAATGTGCTTGTTGCTTTCTTTCTTGCCATAATTTAAGTATATGAAAAGCAGCAGATTTAACTCCTTTTTGAATATATTCGCGATCGCTCTTAAAACGTTGACGACCAAAATCAATATATCCCCTTTTACTATTGAAAGCTGCTACTGAACAAGCCATATCACGAAAATCACGGACTAAAATAATCTCTTTTGCTTGAGGATAAAGTTCAAGTAATAGGGTTCTATTTAATCTCAGGAGAAATTTTTCTACAAAGTAAAAATTAGAGCTACCATTTAAAGTTGATGTCAATACTTTCTCTTGACGAGTAGCTATATCTTCATAAAATTGATCTATATTTTGACAACAAAAATCAGCTAAGTTTTTTATATAATCTAGTCCTAGCCAAGAAGAAGCTATAGAACTTCTGGTATTGTTATTATGATATGGATTTGGTCCTGTCCAACGAAACTCGTCATAAAAATAGGTAGGAGATAAATCTATTGGGTTAATTGGTTTTGAAAGAACTGACAACATTTGCATCCAATATTGGGATACTCGAACTTCATAGGGGTAAACTTGATTTGTCACAATTGCTGGATGCTGGGAAAGTAAACGCATAATCCAAGTGGTTCCCGATCGCCCTGAAGATGTCACCAATAAGGGTTGTAACCTAGGTTGATAATTAGGACGTAGTAGCTGACGGCGATATTTTATAATTCCAACTGAGACAGTGCTTTTATTTTCCAATATTGCTTGTACACTTAGCTCCCCCTCAACTGGTAATCCCATCACCCCTACTTCTATTTGAAAACCACAATTTTCTGCTCCAGAGACTTGTGGATAAAGTTTAGCTACACCAGGACGATTTATATTGATAATGGCTTTTCGCAAAGATATACCATTATCCAATAGCTCGACTTCTACAACTTTGGACTGTTTTCCTAATAACCAACCTGAGACGAAAATTGTATAGGTATCAGTTTTGCTTAGTTTTTTAGGTTGGTCTATAGCAAGACCCCATAATACTTCTGTGTCAACTTCAGCACGATGGACATCTAAAATTTCAACTATAGCGTTTTCACTCATATATTTTGATAAAGTTAATTAACAGGATTAATTGGGTAATGCTAACATTTCTTTAAGTTTATTACAACTAATATTATGTCTACTTGAACAGTTATAAATAAATAACTATGTCGGAGTCAGGAGTTCCGTTTGTCATGCTCCGCAAACAGCAGTCAGGAGTCAGGAGAAAATAAATAAGAACGAAGAGAAAGAATAGGAGAAGAAGAAAGTTTTTTTATAACTAATTATCCGGACATGATATAAGTTGAAGATTATTCAAAAACCAAACATATTTATTCAATATTATTAATGAGTATTAATACAAAATATTTTATACAAGCTAATCAACTCAAACGCCAAGGGAAGCTAGACGAAGCGATCGCTCTTTACGATAAAGCAATTCAGGTCAACCCTAATTTTTCTTGGTCTTATTATAAATTGGCTCAAGTTTTCACACAAAAAAACGATTGGGAACAAGCCATTATTTTTTATCAACGTGCTGTGGAAGTCAATCCTAACTCAGCTTGGTTTCATCATAGTTTAGGAGTAGCAATTGCTCAACAAGGGTGTTTAGATGAAGCAATTGAATATTACAGAAAAGCTATTTATATTCAACCCAATATTTCTGAATTTTATCTCAAATTAGGAAGAAGTTTATGGCAAAAAGAATTAGATACCGAAGCTATAGAATACTTAGAGACAGCAATTAAATATAACCCTAAATCTGCCATAGCATATCAACACTTAGGTGAGATTTTTCTGAAACAGCAAAAGTGGGGTGAAGCAATTGTAGCTTATGATAGTGCTTTTCGTTTAAAACCAGATTTATTAAAACAGCACTTTTTAAGTTTAACAACAGCATTGCAGAAACAAAATTTATTTGAACAACTGATTACTTGGTGTCGCCGAGTTATAGATATTTATCCAGAATATATATCAAAAATACCCATTGCTTTTAGCCCAAATTTAGGAACATTAGTTGAGCAAAATACTGAAGATAAAATCCAAAGTAAGCAAACATATTATCAAGAAATATTTTTGAATAGCAAAACGATAACTAAACCTGCTATTACCTTATCCCAAGGTGTTAATCATCAATTTAAACTGATGGAGCATGGGGAAAATAATTTTGTCATAGTGATTCCTGACGGCAGATTCTTGACTAACCTTATGAGGTCTGTAGTAATTGCCAATTCATCGGATGAAATTTTGATAAAAAGAGTTTACAAAGAACCCACTATTAACAACGTTAAAAGTTTTAAAAAATTAAAGCCTATGCTTAAGTTGGATGAGAATGTAGTCTTGTTATCAATCAGAAACGAAACGAATTATTATCATTGGATGTTTGATGTTATTTCTCGACTCGGTTTACTACCTAAGAGTGGTATAGAGCTAAATTATGTTGATAAAATAGTTCTTCATTCTTGTGAAAAAGAATTTCAGAAACAAACTTTAGAACTGCTTGGTATTCCTCTATCAAAAGTTATAGAAAGTAAACAACACGCTCACATCAAAGCTCAAAGATTAATTTTCCCATCTATGTTAGCTAAACCGTTAACCTGGTCAACTTTTGAATTTCTGAGAAACCAATTAATGGGTTCTAATGTCAAAAAGCCAAACAATCCAGAACGTATATATATTAGTAGAAAAGATTCTCAATGGGGTCAAGTAGTAAATGAAACAGAAGTTATTGACTTTTTAAGTAAATTTGGTTTTATCAATGTTGTTCTTTCTTCTATGTCAGTTTCAGAGCAAATTGCTTTATTTTCTAATGCCAAAGTTGTGGTAGGACCTCATGGTGCTGGACTCACAAATATAGTATTTTGTCAACCTGAAACCAAAATAATTGAGTTATTTGGAAAAAATTCTGTCCGAGAACATTTTTATAGCATTAGTAATTTTTGCCATCTTGAATATTATTATTTAATTGGCGATCGCAGTAGAGAAGATTTACTTATTGATGGGGTAGGACCGAGGGAAAATATGATTGTTAATATTAATTCGCTCTCGGAACTAATTAAGCTAGCTGGTATACATTAGATTTTCATATTGTCAGTTTGTCAGGAATAAAAATTTTCTTCTTTCCCCTCAAAAATCTATTTTTTAAACTTGCTAAAAAAATTATATATTAATCCTTTACATTGATTCAGATATTTAGAATTGATGAACAGTAAATTATATTGCATTAAACGTTCAAAATCCCTAGTAACAGGAATAAAATTATTTAAAATAAGTTCATTCATTATTCTATCTGCTAGTGCTGAACTATTCCAATATTGATATTCTTCTACTTCTACTAAAATTAATGAAGTTTTAGCTAGGCAACTTTTAGCCCCCTCAATAACTTGTAACGCTGCTCCCTCAACATCAATCCATAATGCTAAATTTTGATTATCATCTAGTTCAATATTATTATTTATACAAAAATCATCAAGTGTTGAACAATTTACTGTTGTAGTTTGATATTGACAATCTTTAGTTTCTCTAGTCATCAATGAAGCATTTCCTATATTTTTATGCAGTTTATTTCCATCAATCTCCGTTGGAATATGAAAATCAGCAACTCCATTATAATTAGCGATCGCTAGATATCTGTAATCGATAGATAGTTGATTAAATTCTTCCCTATTTTGAAAAGTTTCATAATTGTTAATATTAGCTTCAAAAGCATAACACTTTACTGTAGGAACTGCTTTTTTGACTGCAATACTTACACTACCATTATGGGAGCCAATATCAAAAAAATAATTTGGTTTTAAAAGTTTTGCAGTATCTATAAAAAAATCTACAAGCATCTTATTTGACTGCACCCTATTCTGTTTATTTGAAATATCAAAATGCACAGACAATTGACTTAATGAAGTATTGACTATTTGAGATAAAATCCA
>JASJEE010000394.1 GCA_030064835.1 Microcoleaceae cyanobacterium MO_207.B10
TGATGCTGTCCTAACTTTTTGGTCCTAGAAGCTTAACAACTCGCACTTTTTTCGCGACAAAAATGCGCTCAACCTTTATAAATCAGTGCTTTTAGATTACATTTGCCTGCCCTACTAGACGAATCCCACACTTTGCTGATGCACAACCAATTTAAACTCAGGAAAGCATATAGATAAATATCGTAAAAAAATTACAAGCACAATATTCTTTCGCCACAGTTTTTTTCTAGATGGTTTAATAACCTTGAGGAAATTTAGCTATCATATGACATATTTTTTCGTATTGCTCTTCACTAGAACAATATTTTTTAGGAACTATTATAAAATTTTGTGAATTTAGAAAGATAGACAGAATTTTAGGTGTTTTAATATATTTGTAAAACCATCTAAGCTTTAGTTCGTGATAGGCAGAAGTTTCCACAATTTCATCTGGCTTATAGCGGTTTTCACAAAGGTAGACTACAGACAAAATATAAGTATGTTTGAAGTTAGATAAGTTATAGACTTGATAGCTGTACTCGATGTTAATGAAAATCGCTATAAAAATTAAAGTAAGTTGATTCTTAAAAAATTTTTGTTGCTTCTCAAATAAAATTTTAGAGAAAAAAGGTAGCCAGATCGATTCATAAAATACAAATGCTAAAAACAAAATCAAAACGAATATTTCATAAAAGTTAGGATAAGGACTAACTGCAATAAATAAAGTTAAACATAATACATAGAATAGAGCGACAAATCTGAGGATTTTTGAAAAAACAAATCGACTGGGAAAATGAACGCGATTCGCAATGAACGCGATTCGCATCGATATAATCTTGTATACGATAATTGATAGTTAATTTTATTTCTTCTTCAAAGATTTTTATCGGTATTTAACTAGAGAGTGAATATCCAATTATTTATAATTGTTTTTGTGAAAGCAGTCCCAGAAAAGGTTAGAACAAATCAAAACTTTAAAACTAAAACAACGTAATATTTTTCCTTCTTCCTTTTGGCTTCTGCTATAAATTACAGCAGTTTAGTTGTAAGTTAGTTATAGATGAAAAAGGTCGGAAAACAATACGAGATTAGAAAAACAGAAAAGCTAATGAAAGGTTCAAAATAGTAGTTGTTCTAATAACCCAACACTGCAGTCTGCAAATAATCAGAAATTTCCCGACAATAATCATTACATAACTGCGACATTCGGAAATCTTCAGGGCGTGGATAGGGAACATCTATTTTGACATCTGCTACTACCCTACCAGGGCGAGCAGCCATCACAATTACTCTTTGGGATAAATATACAGCTTCATAAATATTATGAGTAACAAAAACCATAGTTGAATTTTGTTGTTCCCATATTTTTAATAAATCACTATTTAATTTACTACGAGTCATTTCATCTAAAGCACCAAATGGTTCATCCATTAATACAATTCTTGGCGCAGTTACTAATGCTCTGGCGATAGAAACTCGCATTTTCATTCCACCGGATAATTCCCGTGGATAAGAATTTTCAAAACCATCTAATCCTACTAAATTAATTGCTTTTTGCACTACTGACCGCGATTCTCGGAGAGATTTTCCTGCTAATTTTAGGGGCAGGTGTACATTATCAATTACATGAGACCAAGGCATTAAAGCAGGTTCTTGAAATACAAAAGCTAATTCATATTTTTGATTGTTTTTACTTAGTTCAATACTTCCTGAAGTAATTTTGCTTAATCGTGCTATTAATCGCAATACTGTGCTTTTTCCACAACCAGAAGGCCCTACTAAGGTGACAAATTGACCATCATCAATTGAAAAGTTCATGCCTTGTAGGGCAATAGTTCCATTCGGATATACTTTGTTGACATGATTAAAGGAAATAGCTGTTTGATGATTCATTTTGACTATTAATAATGTTGATTGAGAGAAATCATTATTATTTTAGCTGCTTTTGAATAAAATTTTTAAATTTATACCAAATCCGGCTATCAAAAGCTACTTTTTCAAATTGTTCAAATTCTTTTATAACCCTTGCCTTCTGCCTTCTACCCTCTGCCTTACCTTCAGAATAAACCTTATTTCTAAACTTGATTTAGTATTATATAATGTCATTTCAGTTATCAGTTATCAGTTTTTAGGTATAAGTTTTCAGTACCTCTGCAATAAGGAGGCTTGAAAATACGAAATATTCTATAGCAATCCTCCGCATATTCGTGGCAAAAATATTACTGCTTTTTCGGGAAGAGGGAAAAGGGAACAGCTTGGAGTTTCAACTTTTTATTTACTTTTTAATTTGTCATAACCTATGCGCGGATTGCTATATTTTTTTATCCCCTTAAAAGCGGAGGCGCATACTTAGAGTTTTTCGGTAAGATTGCCACGGGGGGTGAAAGTTGAGTCGAGAAAAATGATTGCTTTTTCAGTATCCCTGATATAGTGTGCGGAATTGCCATGAGGAGGTGGTAATAAAATAAGTGAATTTTCTGGGAAAGTGTCTAGTTACTCACAGCAATCTCATTGATTTTTTTTAGAAACCCTTTGCCTGTATATCTGCTCTGAAACTATAAATATAATAGTGTGAAAATTTATAGTTGTTTATCAAGGTAAGCAAGCACAATTTAGAGAGAAAAATATGTTGAGAATTAAACTAAAAAGTTTGTGATACTGCTTATTTTTGGCTAGCATACTTTCTGCAATAGCCACACTTGTAATCAAGCATCCCGCTGTTACACAAGAGCTAGATAGAATAACTTCTCCAACTAAATTAAGAGAAAAAACAAAATCTGACCTATTAGTAGAACAACTAATTGGACGTTGGAAAATTGAACTACCTAATGGAACATCATCAGTCTTTATCTTTGCTCCAAATGGGGAATTTTTCGATCTGAGTATACCTGACACAGCAATTCGTTTTAATTGGGTAATTGACCGAACTCAACCACAACCTCAAGTATTTGTGAATTTTGGTATTGGTATTTTAAAAGCAAATTTATCAGATTCAGAAGAAATGCAAATGCGAGTTCTACCATTAGCTCCAATTCCTAATGTAAGTTCTGAAGTTCTTGAAAAATTTATACTTCCAGCAAGTAAATTATCATCAGATTATAGTCTTCCGGTCGGAAGAGATGTGATTGAAGCAGAAGAGCATTATCGACAGCGAGCTAATTCGGCTAAACACTCAGAAGCAAAACAGTATATAAGTTCGATTAATATGTTTCAAAAAGCAAATTTCTGGGAACATCAAAAGTTTATTCCCAATATTGAAGAAATAGTGGAAAAAATAGGAATCAAATCTCAAACCTCTAACTATAATTATCAGATATTTCTATCTGAAGATGGTCGTGTAGCAAATGTAGTGGCAATACCAAAGGGTGAAAATTTGAGAGGTTATTTTGGTAGAGTTGCTACGAAATCAAATAATACTGGGGTAACTCCTGTTGCTATTGAATGCGAAAGTATTAAACCAACAAATAAGCCTCCCTCACTACCTTTACCTACCATTGTTGGAGGCAATCTTGAATGTCCTACCGACTATGAATTATTGGGATTAAGTCAACAGCGAGCTGGTTTTTCCAAACAAGCAGAAGCAAGACATTATATGACTTGGATCAATCTAGTACAGCAATCCCAATTTCGGAGATATCAAAAATTTATTCCTGATATTCAAACAATAACCCAAGAATTAGGAATCAAATCTCAAACTTCTAACTATAATTATCAGGTATTTTTATCTGAAGATGGTAGTGTGGCAAATGTAGTGGCAATACCAAGGGATGAAAATTTGAGAGCTTATGTTGGCAGAGTCACAACGAAATCAAATACTCCTGGGGTAACTACTATTGCTATTCGGTGCGCAAGTCTCAAACTAACTAACAACTTTCCTTCATTATAGAATTATTATGAAAAAAGATTTTGTATCTAGTGGTAGAGCCGTATCGGACATGAAAGCTCACTTAGCCTTGGTAACTAAATATAGAAAAAAGGTAATCAATCAGGAGATGCTCAAACGATTAGGAGAAATAGTAGATAATCTATGTACGATCGGGGGAGTGCAAACTAATAGAATTTAACGGTGAACCTGACCATGTACACTTGCTATTCCAATACTACCCGCAGCTTGAGTTGCCTAAATTTGTTACTAATCTAAAATCTGTAAGCAGTAGGAGACTTAGAACGGAGTTTCCAGAACAAATCAATAAAGCTTATTTCAAAGCTGTGTTTTGGAGTGAATCTTACTTTATTGCTAGTTGTGGTGGTGTTAGTGTCTCAGTTCTAAAAAAGTATATAGATTCTCACGATGAACCACACAAATAACGCCCGGCTTTCCCATACGACGCTCCCCTCCCCCCCTTTCACTCGTGGGGTTAGGGGGGATGGAGAGCGCGGGACTTCCCGCTGGGGTAGTTAAAAAGTTGAGAGCTGACCGCTAATAGTTGAATGCTCACCCACCACCTCCTCTTATACCTATACAAAAATATTCATTCTCTCCTTTACCTTTACTCCTTCTTTTTCCAGAATTTTATGGTTTTCCCTCATCTTTTCCCGTACCTTCATCATCTTCTTGTGAGGATAGATGAGAAGAGGAAAAGATTAGGACATTTAGAAATGTTGGTTTTAGATTTTTATCTAATTTTCTGGAGATATAAAATCTTTCTAAAACACTTGACTCTCCAGTTAACTAGAAACTTTATTATAATTATATATATTGTCTCTTCCTAATCATCAGGAGGTAATCATGGAAACAACATATTTAGAATTAAAAGGTATGGGTTGTGCTGCCTGTGCTAATAAAATTCAAAAAGCTATTGAAAATGTAACTGGTGTGGCAGAATGTCAAGTTAATTTTGCTATGGCACAAGCGACGGTTAAGTATAATTCTCACAAAACAAATTTAGACAAAATTCAACAATCTGTAACAGATATTGGCTTTGGAGTAGAACCACTTCAGGAAACAATAAATCTGGCAGAAAAAGACAGAGAAAATCGCCGAATAGAACAACAAATAACAAATAAAGTAGTTGTCGGCGGAATTATTAGTGGAATTTTAATTATTGGTTCGTTGCCGATGATGACCGGATTAAATATTCCCTGGATACCAATGTGGTTACATAATTCCTGGCTACAATTAATATTAACTACACCTGTAATGTTTTGGTGCGGTAAATCATTTTTTATTGGTGCTATAAAAGGATTAAAAAATGGTTCTGTAGATATGAATACTTTGGTTGCTCTTGGTACGGGGGCAGCTTATTTATATTCTTTATTTCCGACATTTTTTCCAGATTTTTTTACTAGGCAAGGGTTAAATCCAGATGTTTATTATGAAGCAGCAGCGGTAATTATTACTCTAATTTTATTAGGCAGACTTTTGGAACATCGCGCCCGGAAACAAACTTCAGCAGCTATTCAAAAATTGATTGGTTTACAGGCAAAAACTGCTAGAGTTATTCGAGATGGAAAAGAAGTAGATATTCCCATTGAACAAGTAAAAATTGGGGATTTGATTGTTGTCCGTCCTGGAGAAAAAATTCCTGTAGATGGGTTAATAAAAGAAGGTAATTCTACAGTGGATGAATCTATGGTGACTGGTGAAAGTTTGCCTGTAGAAAAACAATCAGGAGATGAAGTGATTGGTGCAACAATTAATAAAACTGGTAGTTTTAAATTTGAGGCTGCCAGAGTCGGAAAAGATACAGTATTAGCCCAAATAATTAAATTAGTTCAACAGGCGCAAAGTTCAAAAGCACCAATTCAAAAATTAGCAGATATGGTAATTTCTTGGTTTGTTCCTGTTGTAATGGGGATAGCGATCGCTACTTTTCTAATTTGGATTTATGTGACTGGTAATTTAACTATGTCGTTAATTACAACAGTTAGTGTATTAATAATTGCTTGTCCTTGTGCTTTGGGATTAGCTACTCCTACTTCTGTGATGGTAGGAACTGGAAAAGGCGCAGAAAATGGGATATTAATTAAAGGTGCAGATAGTTTAGAAGTTGCTCATAAAATTCAGACAATTATCTTAGATAAAACAGGCACACTTACCCAAGGAAAACCTAAAGTTACTAACTATATAACTACTCAAGGAACTGCCAATCAAAATGAAATTAAATTGTTAAAAATAGCAGCAGCAGTTGAGAGAAAATCAGAACATCCTTTGGCAGAGGCAATTGTTGAATATGCTCAAGCTCAAGGGGTGGAATTTCCTTTAGCAGAACCAGAAAAATTTGAGGCAATGTCAGGTATGGGAGTAGAAGGAATTGTCTCAGATAAATTAGTACAAATTGGCACTTCTCGATGGATGAAAGAATTAGGAATTGATATTACTAACTTGCTAACTCATCAAAATAAATTACAAGCTGATGGAAAGACTACTGCTTGGATAGCAATTGACGGTAAAATTGAAGGAATATTTGGCATTGCTGATACTTTAAAACCATCCTCAAAAAACGTAGTTCAAACATTACAAAAAATCGGAATAGAAGTAGTAATGTTAACAGGAGATAATCGCCAAACAGCAGAAGCTATTGCTGCCGAAGTTGGTATTAAGAGAATATTTGCTGAAGTGCTGCCAGAACAAAAAGCTGAAACTGTAAAAAATCTGCAATTAGAAAAGAAAAAAAGAACCGATAACCATCAAATTGTCGCAATGGTAGGAGATGGAATTAACGATGCTCCAGCATTAGCTCAAGCAGATGTCGGAATAGCTATTGGAACAGGTACAGATGTGGCGATCGCTGCCAGTGATATTACATTAATTTCTGGAGATTTAACTGGAATTATTACAGCAATTAAACTGAGTCGCGCGACCATGACAAATATTCGTCAAAATCTATTTTTTGCCTTCATTTATAACACTTTAGGAATTCCTATTGCTGCCGGAATTTTGTATCCTTTAACAGGTTGGTTATTAAATCCAATTATTGCAGGTGGAGCGATGGCATTTAGTTCAGTTTCTGTGGTGACAAATGCTTTACGTTTAAGGAAATTTAAACCTCAATAAATATACTAATTCTAAATGATTTGTGCAAAAACGGTAGGAGTTTTGTCTCCAAACCCAGGCAAGAATGGGATTTGGAAACCAAACCCCTACGATAAAATTTTACAACCTCAATAAGTATACTAATCCGTGCATAATTTGTGAGAAAAACTGTAGGTGTTTGGTCTCCAAAC
>JASJEE010000044.1 GCA_030064835.1 Microcoleaceae cyanobacterium MO_207.B10
GAGACTGTTTGTAAAAGGAATATTAAATCCAGGCGTAGGGTGGGGAGGGTGAGGCGCCAATAATTATGAATCCTAGCCAAAATTTAAGTTTCCGCACCCCACCCACCGAACATTAAGCACTTCTTAAGTCTTAATCTTTGGTTTACAAACACTCTCTTATCTGGTTCATTTACCATAATTTCCCTCTCAAAAATTTCATACTCATGGAGATTCTTATGAAAAGGCAATAAAAAACGCTTGCGAAGTTTTAGAGCTATTAGTTGAAGAATATCAGCAAGAAGGTAAAAGCCTTCCAAAACCTAAAAATGTAGAACAAACTCTTGAATTAATATAAAAAAGGCAGGAACTATCTCAGGAGTAATCAATTTAACTAACTCCAACTTAATTATTTGATTAGGTAACAATCTTAGAGTATGATAGTGATGAAAAAAATATAGAGGAAATGACTAATGAAAATTGGGTTTTTAGGTACGGGTTTAATGGGTCTACCAATGGCTGAAAAGCTTTTAGAAGCTAATCATACTCTAACTGCCTATAATCGGACAAAATCTAAGTTAGAACCTTTAGAAAAAGTGGGCGCTCAAATAGCTAATTCTCCAGCAGAAGCTATTCAAAATTCAGAATGTTTAATTTTGATGCTGACTAATGCTGAGGCTATTCAAAGTGTGCTTTTATCTGACAGTTCAAAAGCAGAATTATCTGGTCGGACGGTGATTCAAATGGGAACTATTTCCCCTACAGAAAGTAAACAAATTAGAGATGAAGTTGTAGCTTGTGGCGGAGAATATTTAGAAGCTCCTGTTTTAGGTAGTATTCCACAGGTAAAATCTGGGAGTTTAATTGTTATGGTAGGAGCTGAACCAGAACAATTTGAAAAATGGTCTGGTTTATTAAAAGTATTTAGTCCGGAACCATTATATATTGGTGAGGTAGGTAGCGGTGCAGCAATTAAGTTGGCAATGAATCAATTAATTGGTTCTTTAACAACAGCATTTGCTCTGAGTTTAGGATTAATAGTGAGGGAAGGAATAGATGTAGATTTGTTTATGCAAATTGTTAGAGATAGTGCTTTATATGCTCCAACATTTGATAAAAAATTACAACGGATGTTGGAGAGAAATTACGAAAATCCTAATTTTCCAGCCAAACATTTATTCAAGGATACTAATATATTTATTAATGCAGCAGAATCTGTAGGACTTGACGTGAGTATTCAAAAAGGAGTGCGTCAAGTTTTAGAGAAAACTATTGAATTAGGATTATCAGATTTAGATTATTCTGCTTTATTTTCTGCAGTTAATTCAGAAAAATAAACTCAACTACTCCGCTTATTATTACCGAAAAAAATTAAGGTCTAAAACCTTCCAATTTTCAGGGAAAATAAGAAAAAGAAACATTTTTTATTTTAGTCAATCCTCCTCTTTTCAAAGAGAGGTAATTGTTAATAATTAATTATTAATTGTTGAATCAATGATCACAGCAACAGTTAAACAGTTATTTACTCACCCAGTTAAAGGCTTAACTCCGAAACAGTGCCAGCAAATTTTCCTCACTGCAGGACATGGCATTAAAGGCGATCGCGCATTTGCCCTGATGTTTCTCGACTCCGATAACCCCAACCCATCAGAGACAATACCGTGGATGAGTAAAAAATATTTTGCCGTCCAAAATGATTGGCCTGGTTTGGCTGCTCTCGATTGCAGTTTTGACCCAGAAACAGCGTTTTTGACTGTGCGACGGCAGGGAATAGAATTATTAAAAGCAAATACGGGTTTATCAGAAGGTCGCGATCGCATCAGTGCCTTTTTTACAGATTATTTAACCACCCTGGAGCCTAACCCAGGAGCGCGACATCCCCAGAAAGCGCCTTTGCAATTAGTGGGGAATAGTTGGGGTACAAGTCGTTATCCCGACCGAGAACCTGTACATATTTCTATTATTAGTCAGGCAACTATGGATAATTTGGGGGAAAAAGCTGGCAAAATATTAGATGTGCGGAGGTTTCGCCCTAATATTGTTGTTGAAGGAATAGATGCTTGGTCAGAATTTGATTTGGTGGGGCAAAAGTTGCGGTTAGGTGATGCGGAAATTACTGTTACTGCTAAAATTGGGCGGTGTATGAATATTGAGGTTGACCCAAATACTGGGGAGCGCGACATTCCTTTATTATCAGTTCTGAAGGAAAATTTTGGTCATGTTAACACAGGAATTTTAGCGACGGTTGATAGTGATGGAGGGGTTGCGGTGGGAGATATTTTGCAGGTTTAGAAAATACAATCATCTCAGAGAAAAAATCATAGAAAATTAAATTAATTAAATTATGGAAACTCAATTATCTGGAAGTTGGCAAGACTGGGTGGGAGTAACAATTTATATTTTATTTGCAGGTGTTATTGTCTGGCGGGTACTCACGCTACCACCAAAATAATTCTGTTTTAGTAATATAATTCTCACAAAATTTATTCTAAAAATGCTAATCCCGATAAGTCACAATTATCAAAATTAGCATTTTCAAACCTCAAAAACTCACAATCTTCAAAATCAGCTTGATGAACATTAATATTACTGAAATTAGCTCCTGCTAAATTCACATATTCAATAAATTGAGTATATTTAAAATTTGCTTGAGTGAAATTAGAGCCAGATAAAACAACTCCTTAAAATTTAGCATTAGTAAAGTTTGCTTGAGTACAATTAGCATCAATTAATTGACTTAATTCTGCTTCTCCTTCAAAACTTACTCCCGCATTCACATCATAACCAATATAAGCATTTTTAAAATTAGCTTTTTCTAAGTTTGTTTGATACATATCCACATAAATAAACTTGCTATTACTTAGATTTGCACCTGATAAATCGGCTTTATTAAAATTATTTCGGCGATTTCCCCAGTCACAATAAACTTTGCTTAAGTTAGCATTTTTTAAATTTGCTTGAGTGAAATTAGTACCAGATATTCTGGCATGGCTTAAATTTAGATTTTCTAGATTAGCTGCTTTGAAGTTAGTGTCTGATAAATTTGCTCTTCTTAAATTAGAGTTTCTCAAATTAAGATTACTTAAATCTAAGGAAATTAAATCTAATCCCACTAAATTAGAGTCCCTTAAATCTAATTTTGCTAATTCTTATTTAGTCAGTTGATTATGACAAAGTTTGATAATTTGTAGTAATTTTTGGTCGATTTTAGTATTTTTTTCTATAGTTACTTCCTCAAAATTTATACCTTCAAAAACAGTATCGCTCAGATTAGCACCTTGAAAATTTACATCTTTAGCAAAAACAAAAACTTCACCAAAAACTGCTTGATGTAAATCAGCATTGGTAAAATTAATTTGAGAAAAATTGCTTGACTCGTTCTCCAAATATTCTGGCTCATCACAATCAAAACTTGCTTTAATTAAATTGCTACATTCAAAACAAAATTGGTTTTGCATAAACCATAAAATTTAATAATTGCTTGATTCAAATTAGCCTTGTTAAAATTAGTTTCTGATACAAACACATTTATTAATTCAGCTTGACTTAAATCAGCATTTTCAAAATTAGTTTTAGAGTATTTTAAATCGCACCAATGACTGTTAACTAAATTAGTATTCCTAAAATCAGTTTCTCTTAAACTGACATTATCTAATGAAATTCCTTGAAGATTAGCATCGGCAAAATTAGCTTTATTCAAACTACAGTTCAGGATTTTAGCGCCAGTTAAGTTTGCTTGCTTAAAAGATGTTTGTTTTAGATCGTTATTCTCAAAATTAGCATTACTAAAAATAGCAGTTTCTAAAATTGCTCCCTCTAATCGACAATTATTTAAACAAGCATCACTAAGATTTGCTTGAGACAAAATTGCGTTTCTCAAATCCACTCTATTCAAATCAATATTTTTCAGACTAGCAACAATTAAATTAGTCTCAGTTAAATTAGTATCAATAAAATGAGAATTGTCTAAGTTAGCATTTTCTAAATTTGCTTGATTTAAACTACAACCACACACAAAAGCATCACTAAGATTTGCTTGAGATAAGTTAGCATTTTTTAAATTAAGATTAGACAATTTGACTCCTGCTAAATTAGCACCCGATAAATTAATATCTATTAAATTTAATTGCTTTTTCTTAGAGTCAAAGTCATTGCTAGAGATTCCCGGAATAATTTCACTGAGATTAACCAGAGTACCATCTAATTTAATTTGTCTTAAATCGACACCAGAAAAATCTCTTTCCCCTGCAAAATATCTTTGTAATAATTCTTCGATATTCATAAAATGACAGTTCTACTAGAGTTACATTTTTCATTATATATCTCCAGAAAAGAAGAAATAGGAAGTAGGAGACTTTTTAATTAGCCTTGATTTTTGGATTGAATCTGACTTTCCCAAGCTCAATTTGTTATACTAATAAAAATACAAATCAAGGTTAAGAATATGACATCAATTAATCCTCCTCTTACTAAAGAAGATTTTATTAACTCTGGCTGGCAAGATGTAGTTAATGCTAGTGAAATGAAAGATTTTGAGGTTTACAAGCAAGGATTTAAGCAAAAGCAACAGGAAGCAGAAAAAGCAGGAAATATTCGTCAACAAGCTGTATTTGGAATATTAGCTAAAGTAACTCTACACAGACTGCCAACATTAAAAATATTAAACAATAAATACAAGTCACACGAGGAGTATTTTATTCACATCTTCACGAAATGTGACCCACTGATAGATGAGGAGTTAAACTTTTTAACTGAAATTGCTCCTGAAATATCAGACCCAGAACTGCAAGCAAGAATAGCAGATATTTTATGGAGTAGACGACATAATAAAAGCTATTTTCAAATGGCTCAACTTGCCATTAATGCTTATATAAAGTCTGCTATAAACTTAGAAAACTCTATAAGTTTAGTAGAACATCCTAGAAATTCGAGTCTCTTATTTAACAGAATAGAAAGAGCTTTTATATTAGCAAATAAAATCAATAATAATAACAAACTTAAACCACTTGAAAAAGTAGTTGAACATATAGAAAAAGTTATAGATCGCTACCAAGAAAATCCTTATCATCTATCAGCAAGGCTGATGAAACTTTTGCAAGAAAATAAACTAGGCGACCCTAAAAAATACGCTGTTATAGCTGAAAAAGCTGCTCGTTTAGCAGAATCATCCGCTGAAAAAGCTGCCGATTTATCAGAATCATCTCTTGGTTGGGAGTGGGCAAGAGATAATTGGGAAATTAAAGCAAAATGGCACAGCATAGAAAAGGATAGAGAAAATGAAATTGCTGCTTTAATGCTGAGTGCCGAAACATATTTTAAGGAGGCTGAATATGCTCTAAAAAATAATTACCCTTCTTATACTAGAGCATCATTCTTCTTAAAAGAAGCTATTGAAGCCTTTAGAAATATTCCTGGTACAAAAGAAGAGACTGCCACAGGAAAAGCCAGAGCTGAAGAAGCTCATAAACTTCTGGTTCAATATCAACAAGAATCTATGAAAGAGTCAATGACTATTTCTTTCGAGCCAATTGATTTTACTGAAGAAGCAAAGAAAGCTAGAGCAAGTGTTAGAGGTAAAAAACTACAGGATGCCCTTTTTTCTCTAGCTTTTTTAGTAGTTCCTACGAAAGTCTCTGAATTGCAAAAAGAGGTGGAGCAAATGAGCAAAGATTATTTGCTTTCTTCAATACCAAAAGATAAAGTAAATCAAATGGGAAAAGTTGTAGCCAAACAATCTAGTGAACCTGAAGCAGCAATTAAATGTGAAATGTATAAAGAGGCAGTAAAGGAGCAAAAAATTAAAGCTATAGAATGGATTGAACCTGCTAGAGAACAAATAAATTTAGAACATTCTGTACAACTTGAAGACTTTCTTCCTATTCTTGAAAATAATCCTTTTGTACCACCTGAACGGGTACATTTGTTTGCCAAAGGATTATATGCTGGACTAACTGGAGATTTCTACACATCTACTCATATTCTCATTCCTCAAATTGAAAATTCTATTCGTTATTTACTAGAGAGAAAAGGTGTAGTAACTTCTAAATATGATAAAGGAATTCAGGACGAAAAGAATTTAAACAAAATTCTTGACCTCCCTGAGATAAATCACATTTTCAATGAAGATACGCTTTTTGACCTTAAAGGTTTACTTGTTGAACATTCTGGCTCTAATTTGAGAAACTGCATGGCTCACGGTCTGCTTGATGATGAAGATTTTTCAAGTCCTCTAATGTCTTACCTCTGGTGGGTAATGTTGAGACGATGTTGTTCTCTGTTCACTAATAAACAGCAAGTCGATCTATCCGATCCTTGGGTGAGATATGCTGGTATGTTCAAAGATGACCCTTTCTTTGATGAGTTTGTAGAAAATATGGCTGCTTATCGACGTGAAGTAGATGAACAAGTTACTGCTCAAGAAACTACTGCGGAGGAAAGTCAGTCAGAGTGAGCAAATATATTCTTGATACCGATCATGTTACTCTCTTCCAACATGGGAATGACAAAATTATCAAACGAGCTAGAGAAGTAGGAGGTGCTAATATTTTTGTTACTACAGTTACCCTAGAAGAGCAATTGCAAGGAAGATTGGCTGGCATTAACAAAGCAACTGCTAATACTAAAAAGCCGGAACTGGTATCAGTTGCCTATCATAACCTACGAACAACTCAGGAGTTCTTCTGCAATGTACAATTGCTAGATTTTGACGATACAGCTAGTATTAAATAAATTTTTGCTGATTTTCCCCCGCATCGCACAACGACAAAACAATTTCTGCCAACTTTTCCGCCGCCCCCGGTTGACCGCGAACATTGCGAAGCCGATCGCGCATTTCCTCCAACTGCTCTGGATGACTCAAAAACTCTAATACCAATTCCGCTACCTGCTCCGGTTTCAGTTTCCCTACCAACTCCGGCACAATTTCCTGTTTTGCCCAAATATTCGGCCAAGCAAACAGTTGCCCCTTGCGCAATACTAACCAATTAATTCCGGCAGCAAAAGCAGCACCAACCCCAGGCAAATTTGCTAACAACCCTGGCAAACCATCCCAAGCGCGCATAATATCCATTTGTTGGGTAGGCAACAAAACAATCATCGGCACTGTTAACGAGGCTAACTCAGCAGTGTTTGCACCCACGGTAGTCAGACAAAGACGACATTGAGATAATACATCGTAAGCGGGAGTACGGGTTATCAATTCTACTTCAACTCCCCCTGGTGTAACAAGTTTGGCATTTTCAATCTCCCCCCTTTTTTGCAGTTGCATATTTGCAGGATGATTGATAATTTCAAAACCTACTCCCCTACTTTTCAAAGAGAGCAATAATTTTGCCCCAACACCACCCATTTTCTGAATAGCCAGATTTTTTTCCGGGTTAGCAAAACTAGCTAAAGTCGATAAGTCAAGAGTGGGAGCGACTGGAATTATAAATTTAGTTTGGGGGCGAATTTTATGAATGTGTTGAGCGATCGCTAAAGTTAAAGGTACTCCCAAAGACAACTTTGTCGGTTTCGAGCCAGGTAATAACCCTATCAACTCAGTGGGAGAGTTATCAACACCTACCGCTTCCTGTCTAACTTCTGCCATTAAATCTCCCACTACTGTAAACTTCTGAGCATATTTTGGCGACACCTTGGCAACAACTTCCGGTGTCATCGCCCCAAATTTATCAACCCACCGCCACCATCTCCCATCCCACTCCGCATAAATAACAGTGCGATAACCTAAACGTTTTCCTACCGCAACCGTAAAAAATTGGTCGCCACCCAAAAATAAAACCACTCCCTGGGAATACCAATGCCAATTTTCCGCCGTCTCACCCCGCAGCAAAAATCGCCAAAAATACTCTGGTGGTTGTACCCGATCTACTTCTGGATAGGAAAGAGCGATCGCTGTTTCTTTCCCCGTAGCATGAGGACAAGGTGAGAGAATTACGGAAATTCTCATATCAATATGATTATTTGCCTGCTGTCGTAACTGTTTGACAACAGGTCGCATCCAAGTAGCTAATTCTCCGGGGCCATTTGAGAGAATCACAATATCAATTTTTTTCATAAATATCATTAAGTAGTTAGAATTCAGTAGTTATACCAAATTGAAAAAATAATGTTACAAATTAACTCGTAGAGATGTTGTATGCAACGTCCCTACCAGTAAATAATTAATATAGAATCCGGGTAATTAGTTATTGTATCGTACTCAGAGTCAGGAGACACGGAGACACGGATAAAGAAAGGATTTGAATAGCATGATTTTTTAAATTCATATTCAAGATAAAACTTTTATTAACACGAAGTAATCAGTGCAATTACTCTATAACCGGATTTTATATAACAATTAATAATTCACCTAAAATCTACCACCTAAAACCTAAAACCTACAACCTTCTTTTATACTAACTAGATGAACCAAAATTATAGGAGAAAATGAAATGACAGAATTAATTCATGCTGCTAAAGTCGGCGATGTTTCTCAAGTGGAAATTTTGATTGGTGAAGGCGCAGATGTTAATCAAAAAGATTTGGAGGGTTCGACCGCTTTAATTGCTGCTGTGGAAGGGGGTTATACAGAGATAGTGAAAAAATTACTGGCTGCTGGTGCTGATGTTAATGGCCATGATAACGATGGTTGGATGGCTTTGATGGGTGCTGCTGCAAGTGGCGACGGGGAAATTTTACAAATATTGTTGGATGCTGGTGCTGATGTTAATGCTGCAACTAATTTTGGCTTGACTGCTTTGATGACGGCTGCTGGTAGTGGCCAGATGACTGCGGTGCAAACTTTACTAGACCAAGGAGCTGATATTAAGGCCAAAGATAATAATAAATGGACTGCTTTGGTTTGGGCAAATTCAGAGGGCCATAAGGAGGTGGTGGAGTTGTTGAAGCAAGCGCGTGATGGTGGTAGTTAATGGTGAGTATGATTGCTAATAAGTAGTTGTGCAAAACAAATTTCCTAGTTGAGAGAAGAAACAGGGAACAGGGAATAGGGATAAACAATTGATAATTTATGGATAAGATTGGAGATGTATCATAAAATCTGTAATTGATTGTGCATAAGCAATTAAAAAGTATTAGGTGTGATTTTAATTTCATAAAGTCATCGAAATTAAAGCAGGTAATTTCAGTTATCAGTTATCAGTTATCAGTTAAGTAGCTAGGAATAATTAAATATAAAACGCTCTGTGTTATAAAATTTAAGTTTTCCTCAGATGCGCGTATATGGCATTTTATAACTTTTTTTGCCTACCTACTTATCAGTTATTAGTTAATAGTTATTAGTACCTCTGCAATCAGGAGGCTTGAAATTTAGAATATTCTCTTTTGTTATCCCCTGAAAATGGGATTCGTGTTTCATATCAATAGGGAAAATTGAACCTACTCCCAGACTGAACTTTTTTATAAAGTTTCTCAAATCATTCTGAGTATCTACTCGTAAATTCTCCTTTTAAGATATTTTATTTACTCAAAAACATTCGCCCATGCAGCAGCTAAACCCCCGACAAATTCCGATTCTATTTCTAATTCTATTTCTAATTTTTTTACCTGTTTTATTCATGGGAATTTGCATCCTGAAGTATAGTGTCAATTTTCCTTTCTCTGACCAATGGCCTTTGGCAGTAATGTTTGAGAAAATATACGCTGGAAATCTATCTTTTGCAGATTTATTTTCCCAATTTCATGAAAGCAGAAAGTTTTTCCCAAGGCTAATATTTATTGGTTTAGCTTATTTGACTAATTGGGATGTCAGATATGAAATGTTGATCATATTTCTCTTAACTTGCATTGTTTCTCTCAACATTTATTGGTTAAATAATTTAACTGTTAGGGCGAGTCTGATTACTCAACTTTTTCTCTTGGCAATTTCTAACTTACTAATTTTTTCTCCTTCCCAGTATGAAAATTGGCTTTGGGGAATTCAAATTGTCGTTTATATTCCTATTGCTTGTCTGACTGGTTGTTTAGTTGTTGCCCACAAAAAACAGAGTTTCAGAACTAAGTTTGTGATTTGTTTTTGTCTCTGTACGATTAGCACTTTTTCCTATGCTAATGGAATGTTGACTTGGATATTAGTTTTTCCAGTATTGGCAATTTTAGCTTCGGGAAAATGGCAAGAAATTTTCACTAAAAATCTGTGGATAATTATTGGTGGAATATTGGGTCTAGTCGTTAATATTATTATCTATTTTTATGATTATCAAAAACCCGATAAACATCCAAGTTTTATTTCAGCTATCACCCACCCGGTTGATACGGTTCATTATTTTTTGGCTTTTTTAGGCGCTCCTTTAGCATTTGAAAATTTAACTGTGGCGACAATAGTAGGAGGTTTAGTATTTGGTTTATGGGTATTTTTATCTTGGCGGTTCTTGAGATTAGTTAAAACAGATTTTTTATTCTTACATCGTTTTATTGGTTGGCTAATAATTGGCATTTATGGAATTATTAGTGGTGCTGTAACTGCTGCTGGTAGAGTAGGTTTTGGTGTTGGTCAGTCTTTGGCTCCGAGATATACGGCTTTTTCATTATATTTAATAGTGTCTTTGGTTTATTTGCTAGCTATTTTTTGGCAGTTAGTTAGTCAAAACAATACTAGGAAAAAGTTAATTAGATATAGTGCCTTATTACTTATTAGTGTTTTTTTAGTTTTACATATTAATACGACTATAAATGCTTTAGAAAGAATGAGCGATCGCCGAGTAATTCTTTTACAAAGTAAGGCTTGTCTGTTAATGATAAATGTGATTCCTCAAGATGAATGTTTGGTAATGAAAAGAAGTCCGGAACCTCTGAGACAGACTGCTGAAATTTTAAATAAATTAGGTTTTTTACAACCTGGTTTAGTCAAGAGTAAGAATATTCAAGATATCGCTGGAGAAACAAAACCAGATTTAGTTTATGGTTATTTTGACACAATAAATAAAACTGATAATCAAACCTATGTTGCTAATGGTTGGGCAATTTTACCAAAAAGAGGTGAGGTTGCGGATGGAGTAATTTTAACTTATGAAAATGCCGATGGAGAATCAACAATATTTAAGTTAATTAATCAGAGAATGCCGAGACCTAGTGTTAGAGAATATTTTAATAATTTCAATTATTTATATTCCGGTTGGCAAAAATCTTTTTCTATTGAAGAAATTCCTCAAGGAACAGTTAAACTTAAAGCTTGGGCGTTTGATACTGAGACTGGCAAAGCATTTTTATTGAAAAAAAATCAGATAATTCAGAATATAAGCAACTGATAGAAACTATTTTTCAGAGTAAATTTTTGGTAAGCATTCAGCTCTCAGCTATCAGCTTCCAAGACAGATTTATATTTCACACCACACAATTAGTTGTATGGGTTAAAAAGTAAAACTTGTTGTTTTTGTATTTCAATTTTCTGGTTAAAAATGTGCTATAAGTTCAAGGAATAATTGCTTAATTCATTAAATATCTGAGAGCTGAAAACTAATAGCTGAAAGCTTACAATTTTTGTGCAACATATTTTCGTATTTTGAGGTAAAAGTATATGAATAAACAAATAATTGCCACAAAATTTTTCAACTTAGGTTCCTTTTTGGAAGACGAAGTTCTCCCAGAACTATTAAAAAAATTTAGGCAACATCATCATCATATAGTCAGACTATATATCGCAAAATTAGTCACTTTATTTGACCGTGGGGCAACTTGGTTAAATCCTAATTATGCTGAAGCTTACTACAAATTAGGGTTGCTCTTTCAGAAACAACAAAAATGGCTTGAAGCAGCTACTGCTTTTGAGGAAGCCACAAAAAGTGGTTATTTAAAACTTGCTGATGCCTACTGTAACTTAGGTAAAATCCTATTCATTCTAGGGGAATTTGAAGAAAGTCTTAGAGCTTTACAAAAAGCTATTAAATTAGAACCAGAAAAGTCTTGATTTTATCAACTTCTAGGGAAGACTTTGAGTGAGAAAGGTGAACTTTCTGAAGCCATTAAAAATTATCAAATTGCTGGTCAAAATAAAATTAGTTACACTCATCCTCATGTTGTACTAAAGTCACAAAAAGAACAACACTTATCTGCTCCTAATTTTTTGATTATTGGACAAGTAAAGTGTGGTACATCGTCTCTTTATAGTTATTTAACACAACACCCCCAAATTTTACCTGCGATTAAAAAGGAAATTCACTTTTGGAATAATAACATTAATCAAGGAATAGATTGGTATTTGGCTCATTTTCACAGTATTGATTCAGAACAGAAT
The DNA here is from genome assembly GCA_030064835.1 of Microcoleaceae cyanobacterium MO_207.B10. GTDB lineage: Bacteria > Cyanobacteriota > Cyanobacteriia > Cyanobacteriales > Microcoleaceae > JASJEE01. The sequence continues at coordinate 12,209 of JASJEE010000044.1, forward strand.
TTGATTACTGGTGAAGCTACTCCTAATTATTTAGAATCCCAGAAAGTTGCTGAATCTCTTTTTCAACAGTTTCCTAATATCAAATTAATTGTTTGATTCAGAAATCCAGTTGACCGTGCTATTTCTCAATACTATGTGTCTGTTAAGAAAGGCCAAGAAAAGCATTCTATAGAAAAGGCTATTTTATCAGAAATAGAATCCATAACGAGAAAATCTAATATTGACTCATTGAATAATTTCAGGATTAGTAAATATATTAAACGCAGCCAATATATTGAACATCTGAGTCAGTGGATGGAAATTTTTCCCAGAAACCAGTTTCTAATAGTGAAAAGTGAAGATTTATTTGCTACTACTGACACTACTGTTAATGAAGTTTTTGAATTTTTGGGATTAGAGTCATATCAACTTCCAAAATATCCGAAAGTAAATCAAGGTAAATACCCTCCCATCTCTCAGTCAATGCGTCAAACTATGAATGATTATTTTAGACCTTTTAATCAACAATTAGAAGAATACTTAGATAGAAAATTCAATTGGTATTAAGGATTAGACTGGTAGTTATCTCATTTTCCCTCTATTTCTCCAGAACAACACCTACTCATACCACTTTGAAAAAAGAATGTTACGAATAATCAGGGGGATAAAAATACTTTAGAGGAGATGTCCCTTTGACAAAAAAGATAATTTACGACCTAAAAAATGATATTGAACCCATTCCCATGCGACTCCTGACTCCTGACTCCTGAATCCTAAAAAATCCCCTATTCATTTGTAGCAAACATTTATCAATTTGGTATTAGGTGTTAGGTGGAGCGGTGAAACGAGGGCTGCGAATTTCCAGAAGGCGGAATTTGTGGTCTACTCGCGTAAAAAGCGCCACATGGCGGTGTGGTTCATCAAGAGCGAAAAGCAGTATATAGCGTTTTTCAGTAGGCGTGAGGTACATCAACGATCCCCCGCGCATCCCCCTGAAAAAGGGGGACTTCCAGTTCCCCCCGCATATCCCCCTCCCGTCCCCCTTGGGAATCCCCCTCCTGTCCCCCTGAGAAAGGGGGAGGCCAAAGGATGCTTCGCTTTTGAAGGAGGGGAAGCCAGAGGATACTGCGCTTTTTGTTAAACGGGGGTTAGGGGGGATCGAAAGCGGTGTACCTCACAAAAGGTGGGAAATGCTATAGGTAATAGGGAAGAAGAAATCAAGACAACTATTTCTAACTTAAAAATCTAGGAATATATTTACCTAAAATCTATCTATCGGATTTTAATCCTTTGAAGTATGACCACTTTTGGATTTTAGTAACTATTCGTTCTCTTAATACTTATTTTACAAACAGTCTCTAACGGTTAAAATGAAAAATATGAAAATTAACCTGAAAGCCTATATATCTGATTTTGAAGATTCAAAACCAGATATTAAATTATCAAAATTTGAAAATTCCCTCCGGATTTACTGATAATAACCTTCGTCTTTGTAAACCCTCCTGATAGAGAATTTCATTCGCAGCTAATAACCCACTACTAACAGCTCTTTCCATCAAACCACAAGGAAATGGCATCTTTACCCAATCCCCCGCAAACATTAAATTAGAAACCCCACTATTAGTTTCTGGACGTTCTGCATAACTGCCTGGTGGATAGCCAGAAAAATTTTTCTGGTTGACTAATTCTGTATGTAAAATATTAGCATTTTTTAACTCAGGTACAATTTCATATAATTCCCGCTCAAAAGTTTTTAGTAAAGTTTCTTGAGTCGGAAAATCTTTTTCTTTGTAACAATAAGAATGTAACTCTACTACACTCCCGCCTGTTTTTTCATGCCATTCAATGAATTGTTCTTGAATCCGATGATAGAGAGTAATACTATCAGTTAATTCATAGCCAGATAGAGAAGTAAAATTGCTATGTTGCCAGTAAAAATCTCGGTCAAACCAAAAACGACATACTGCAAATGGATCGGCAATATTCAGTTTTTGTACTTGATATTGGACCTTTTTATTCACATCTCCATCAATGACATTAAATAAATGTTTAACTCCTGGAACATCAGTAGCAAAAACATAATAATCTGCCTGAATTTCTGTAGGGATAATTTCTGAATTATTTCCTGGCGCTACCGCAACTAATTGCACTTTATTTTCGTGATGTTTAGTGATTTTGTAGCGTAATAAATCTCTCTTTGTCGGACCTGCTAATACTTTTCCTTTAATATCATAAACTGCACCATGACAAGGGCAATGAAATTTGCCATCTTCAGCCAGTGTAACGGTACAACCTTGATGAGTACAAGTCAGAGAAATAGCCTCATCCGAACCAGTAGCAGCAGCAAATACCCGATCGCCTGCTCCAAAATAATCAACTTCTTTTTGATTTATTGCTAAGTTTTTCTCTACCCAAAATGGAACTTTACTTATTACATTTCCTTGCTGATAACTAATTGAATTAATTTTACCTTGTTGCCAGTTAATGTTACTAACACCCACATCTGTAAAAATTTTACCGCCCTTACTTTCAATTTCTTTAACAATAGGTTGCACCAAACTACTACCCATATCTTCCCTAGTACCATTAAATGCCAAACCTTCTGGGTTGCCAAAAAAATAGAAGTGAAAAAACTGCATTAATTCTGCGACACTTAATCTATCTGGAGCATTTAAACTTGATTTTGCAAAAGGTAAAAAATACAAATCATACAAACCTTGAGGAAAACTATTTTTTACCCATTCAGCTACTGATAAATTATCTATTCTCTGGTAGCTTTTCTCTGCTTGAAAACCACCTATTTCTCTAAATACTTGCCAATGTTTAGGTTTTGTTAAATTAATTCCCCATTTTAATCTATTAGGAGAAGAAATTGCTAAGTCTACTATATTCCAGGGAAAAGCTGAACTGCTCGGACGAAATACCTCCGGTTGATATTTACCATCTCTAAATACCACTGAATAAAACTCTAATGACTGGAAATTATCACTAATATTTAGTTCTTCTACCAAACTATTCAAATTGTAATATTGGGGAAAAAAACCATGGAAACCATGTTCCATCATAAATTTTTCTTCCCCTACCTGAACCGACCAACTAGCAATTTTTCCTCCCAGTTGAGGTGATTTTTCTAATAAAGTAACCGCAAAACCTCGCTGACTAAGTTGATAAGCACAGGCTAATCCTGCTAATCCTCCACCAATTATTGCCACACTTTTAGACTTGTTTAAATATCTTGGCAAGTCCAACCTATCTTGTTGAAAAATTGTCGGTTGAGGTTTGGAAAATCGAGTATATCCAAGTAGTCCAGTGGCGGTTCCAATAGTTAGTAATTTGAGAATAGTTCGTCGTGAAAAAGGTTTGAAGGATGTTAAGTTAGTTAATTGACTCATTAGCAACAGCTTAATTTATGATTTACCATCTATTTCAAATAATCAAAGTTATTTTATCTGAATTTAAAGGTAATCATTTGTGAGTTTATTTTATATTTATTATGTCTATATGTATAGACTTTTTTCAATAATTATTTGAATTAAGATTTGGTTAATATTCACTCATTTTTTATTGATATTTGATAAAATGCAGCTCTTTGACAAAGTGAATAATGTAACGTTTTTTGGCGACCATTATCTTTTTAGCTAAAGCTATTTTAAGAATTAATCAAAACTAAAAAACTAATTATAGCAATTCCTAGAATGGTGAGGTACAAAATTCTAGCTTTGAGGGAACAGGAAACAGGGAATAGGGAGTAATGAAAAGAGAAAAGAGAAAAGATAAAGATATAACTGTAGTTAATGAGCTTGGTAAACGCTATACTAATTAACTCTCCGATTTAATTTATTCAGCTTTTCTAAAAAATAAATTTCTCGATATCCCCCTAATTGTCTAGCCAGTTCCAAACCTTTTTGAAAAGCTGAAAATGCTAAAGGATAAGCTTGTAATTGTGAATAAATTTGCCCCATGCGATCGTAAGTATCCATCATCCCATAAACGTTTACAAATTGTTGATCCATCAATAACTGTACCTTATAAATTTCAATTGCAGCCTCTTTTTTATCTTGAGAAATATAGAGTTCAGCTAAATTTTCCAACGCATCACTAGCACTATAAAATTGTTGAATTGACTGAGCAATAGTATAAGCTTCCTGATAATATTGACTAGCAAGATTTAGTTTACCAAGTTGCTCATAATCTGAAGCAATTGAAATCTTTATTTCTGGAATTGCTGCTAAATTTTGTTGACCTTGATAAAAATCAACTAATCTTTCCTTAGCTGTAATTGCTTGCAGTGGTTTTCCAGCTTGATTATAAATAAAAGCTAACTCCCGGAGAGTATCTACTTTGCTAGAAGTAGCAGTTACAGAATTATTTGTTCTTTCCTGATTAGCAGATGTTTCTACATCACTTTGCTGCTGAATTTCCAATAATTCCTCATAAGCGATCGCTGCATTATCATAATTCAACCAAGTTAAATAAATCTCTCCGATGGCGGTTAACCCTTGTTTAAGTGTAGTTACATCCTGGCGTTCTCTTGCCTCAGCTACAACTTTTTGATATACTCCAATAGATTGATCCCTTGCTCTAGCTGCACGAAATGCTGCTCCCAATGCTTGCATCAACTGCAAATTAACAGGTTCCTCAACTTCAATTTCTGCCTCTAGTTTTTCCAGTCGTTTTGTAATCCACTGTACTTGTAACTTCTGACTATTATTCCATGCTATTTCCACCACTCTTTCCAAAGCAACTAACTCATCCGCTTTACCAAGATAACCTCGCAAACGCAGTTCCCGGTTCCATGTATCAAAAGCTTTAAGAGTTTCTCCCGCTGCTAGCAGTGCTGCTGCTTCTACATTAAGTTGATCGAGTTCCTGAGCAAGTTTTTCGCGTTTTTCACCACTGACAACTCCAGTTTCTGGAGGTGATGGTAAAAGTGGATCTGGTTCAGTTATTTCTAGAGGGTTGGGGGAAAATTGATTCGGAATTTCTAATTCCTCCTTTGCATCTGTTTGACTTTGAGCAATATACCCATCCAGAGAATTTGTAGGGGCAGAAAATTCAGCAGTTTTTGCTAAAGATGGGGTACACAAGTAGAGGAAAAAAAGGCTGCCAGTGAAGGCCACTTCCTGAATTTTCAGTATTTGGGCAATAGAGTTTTGCATTTTAACAGACCGTCAACGGTTAAACTACAAGGTATAGATTATAGTTGAATTTAAGTATAATCAATTCTCAGTATAAATGAGGCGTGATTTTTGCTTGTTGGCTCAAGTTAGAAATTTTAAATCATGGCAACATTGGAATTCTGAGAAATATACACTCATACTAAAAGTAGAAGTTATTTAGAGGGATATATATGTTTAGTAATTTTAGTACAAGTTGGCGCGATCGCCTATTTAGTCTATTAAGTGTTGCAGTTTTGAGTTTGATATTCTTAACTTCCTGCGGCGACAGTCGGATAAAACCACAGGAGCGAATCTTCTTAGATTTGTCCTTAGACTTTCTGGGAGAGTATCAACTGACAAACAATAATTTTGAAGATACACCTGTTGGTGGAATTTCAGGAATTATTTACGATGTAAATGGTGTCAGCAGCGATATACCTGGATTTCATTTCTTAGCTGTTTCTGATGACTCTGGTGAATATGCGGCACCTCGATTTTATAATTTCAAATTAGATTTGAGTGCAGCAGACTCAGAAGTTACGAGTATTAAAGAGATTTCCGTTGAACAACAGACTTTCCTGAAAAATGAAGACGGTGAACTTTTTCCCAAAAATGCAATTTTTGCCAAAGGTATTGGTTTGTCTCCCAGGAAAACAGTCTTTATTGCTAGCGCTGGCAAAATAGATGAAAATATCTTGCCATTTGTGGGAGAGTTTGAGCTGAAAACAGGAAAATTACTGAGAAAGTTACCCCTACCAAAACAATACCTTTCCAATGAAACTGACAGCGAACTTTTGCAGGGAGTGCAGAATGGATTAGGTTTTGATGCGCTCACCCTCGACAGAACAAGTTTTAGTCCTGATGGTTTCGACCCGTTTCGATTGTTTACAGCGGTTGAGTCACCTCTATTACAAGACCGCGATGCAGATCAGGATGTCAAATTAAGAATGTTGCATTATACGATCGCCGACCGAGGTTCGTTTCTCGTTTCCGAGAATTTGTATCCTTTAGAGTCAGTGTCAGAAACAACAATAAAAAATGGTTTAACTGAGTTGGTAGCATTAGGAAAAGGTGGATATTTTCTGAGTTTGGAACGTTCAGTAGGAGAGTCTGGTTATAGTGATCGGATTTTTCAGGTATTTACAGGAGATGCGACCGATACTTCAAGAATAGCTAGTTTGAGCGGAGAGTTACAGAAAGTGCAACCAATGAGGAAAAAATTATTGCTTGATTTTGACAATATTAGGATTACTGCTGGAAATTTAGAGGGTATGAGTTTAGGACCACGTTTGCCTGATGGTTCTCAAAGTCTACTTGTTGTTAGTGATGATAATTTTAATGGAGAGGTAGGAACGCGGTTTTTATTGTTTCGGTTAGTGAGTAGTTAATTTTAGGCAGTTGATATTCCCGTTGAATCTTTTAGTGAAGAAAAAGACCTTGTAGCTGTTAAGAAACTACAAGGTCTTTTTTTTGAATTTTTTTATGAGAAATGACAGATTAAATTCAACTGTCAAGTCTCAATAAAATTAATTTAGACGTAAGGAAGGAAACTCAACTGAATTTTCTTCTTATGGTTGAAAAGGTATGATTAGAGGTTCTTCCTCTTCTCGTCCTATATCTAGTTGTTGAGCAGCCAAGGCAGCTTGCAATTGCAATGCTTGTACTGTTTCATTCGCCAGATCTCCAAGATTCAGGTTACCGCCTCCTTGAAGAGGTACTTGTCCAAAGAATTGGTTAGCAAGAACTTGTGTTCCATCAGGTTGTACAACCACCAGTATAGGGGTTGGTTCTGGAGCAATAGGTGATTCTCCTGAAAGTCGGCCAACAGGACTAACCCCTATTAGATTAGGCAAGTTGAAGGTATTAGTTCCAGTACCACCATATTGATTGCCTATCACCCTGAAAAGAGCTTCATTTCCAGCGATCGGTAAAGAACGACCATCAAGAACAAAGAAACCAGGTGGAGGTGTAATTCCTGCAAACATTACTACTTCTCCAGGAAAGAAACCATCAGGAGCATTTTCTGTAGCAATGATATAAGTCAATGGTGGACCTACCGGAGCTGCTAAACCAGGAGGACCAGCAGGACCTACTGGACCCACAGGACCTACAGGACCAGCAGGGCCCGGAACAGCGGGACCAGGAGGACCTACTGGACCAGGAACACCAGGAGGGCCAGCGGGACCCACAGGACCAACGGGACCAATCGGACCAGGAGCACCAGCCGGACCTACGGGACCAACTGGACCAGGAGCACCATCTAATCCCGGAGCCCCAGGAGCACCAGCGGGACCTACTGGACCTACTGGACCAGGAGCACCAGCGGGACCAGGAGCACCATCTAATCCCGGAGCCCCAGGAACGCCAGCGGGACCTACGGGACCTACTGGACCAGGAGCACCAGCGGGACCAGGAGCCCCATCTAATCCCGGAGCCCCAGGAGCACCAGCGGGACCTACGGGACCTACTGGACCAATCGGACCCGGAGCCCCAGGAGCGCCAGCGGGACCTACTGGACCAATCGGACCCGGAGCGCCAGCGGGACCTACTGGACCTACTGGACCAATCGGACCCGGAGCACCAGCGGGACCAGGAGCACCATCTAATCCCGGAGCCCCAGGAGCGCCAGCGGGACCTACGGGACCCACTGGACCAGGAGCCCCAGCGGGACCAGGAGCCCCAGGAGCGCCAGCGGGACCTACGGGACCCACTGGACCAGGAGCCCCAGCGGGACCAGGAGCCCCA